>NZ_JBJZOM010000001.1:0-370173 GCF_047200695.1 Streptomyces callyspongiae | reverse complement strand
CGGTGTGGAGTTCTACGCGAACAACTCCTCCGACCCGGGCGACTACCTCGTCGGCGAGAAGATCGACATCTACGGCGACGGCGAGCCGCTGCGCTACATGGACGAGCCCAGCAAGGACGGCGCCTCGCTCGACTACTGGTCGTCCAGCGCCGGCAGCGTCGACGTGCACTACTCGTCCGGGATCGCCAACCACTTCTTCTACCTGCTCTCCGAGGGCAGCGGGCAGAAGACCGTGAACGGCGTGACCTACGACAGCCCGACCTACGACGGCTCCTCCGTCTCGGGGATCGGCATCAACAAGGCCGAGCAGATCTGGTTCAAGGCCCTCAGCGAGCACATGACCTCGAACACCGACTACGCGGACGCGCGGGACGCGACCCTCACGGCCGCAACCGAGCTCTACGGGTCGGGCAGCGCCGAGGTCGCCGCCGTCGGGGACGCCTGGACCGCGGTGAACGTCACCGGCTCCACCGCCCACGGCAACGGAAACGGCAAGGGCAACGGCAAGAACTGACGCTCCGGCACTCCGCGCTCGCTGACAGGCGGGCGGGGGTGCAACAGCGCCCCGCCCCGGCGGGGGAGTCCCGACTCCTCCGCCGGGGCCTTTCGCGGTCCGTGCCTCGGGCCCGTGACGGCTACCCGCACACCGACGTCTCCTGTTCGCTCCGGAGGACCGAGCCGTGCCCGACCGACCCGAGATCGTCTGCCTCTGCGGCTCCACCCGGTTCGTGGAAGAGATGAGCGCGGCGAACCGCAGGCTGACCTTCGCCGGTGTCATCGTCCTCGCGCCGGGCGTCTTCCCGCACACCGAGGGCCACGGGCCGAACGGGCGGCCCACCGACGGGCAGAAGGCCGCGCTGGACGCCCTGCACCTGTGCAAGATCGACCTGGCCGACCGGGTTCTGGTCGTCAACCCGGGCGGATACATCGGCGCGTCCACGAGCCGGGAGATCGCCTACGCCCGTGCCACCGGCAAGCCGGTCTCGTTCACCGATCCCGTCCGGCCGGTGGACGCTTCGTGGTGAGTGAGGGCCCCGGTCCCGGCGTCGTACCGGGGCCGGGGCCCTCTCCGCGGTGCTGTCCGCGCCCCGTCACAGCGACGCGGGCAGCTCTCCGTCGAGCCAGTCCGTCATCGTCCTCATGTAGGTGGCGGTGATGTGGGCGCTGTTGCGGTAGACCAGCGCGTTGCCGACCACGGCCGGGCAGACGTCGTCCTGGCACAGCGCCTCGGACGGGTCGATCAGCCGCGCACCGGAAACGCTTTCTGCGGCGTCCTTGTTGACCCGCTCGAACCCGAGCCCCTTGCTCTTCGGGAACGCGCAGGCGTCGAGGTCGCCCAGCGACTCCGAGACGCACGACGGCATGTCCTGCGGCGGGTGGGGGTTGTCCGCCATGACGACGACCCGGGAACCGATGCTCCGAAGGTGCTCCAGTGTCTCCGCGTAGGCGGCGGAGGCCTTGGGGGCGCCCGCCCGCGCGTCGAGCCGCATGCCGTCCTGCATCACCGTCGTCGTCGCCTGGTTGCCGGTGACGACCATCTCCGGGGAGAGGTCGTCGATGCGCTCCATCGCGTCACGCCGCCAGGTGGCGCACTCGGTGTACTCGCGCTTGAGCTGCCCGTTGTACGTGGCGACGTCGGCGGGGGTGCAGCCGGACTTCGTCAGCACCATCAGCTTCCAGCCCCGCTCGCGCGCCACGCGGGCGAGCGCAGGGGTGTACTGCATGGCGTGCGAGTCGCCGAAGAGCACCACCGTCGTGTCGGAGGACGTGTCGCCGTACACGCATTGCGGGGGTTCCGGCGACACCGTGTCGCGCTGCGGGACGAGGCAGCCGTCCTTGTGGACCCGGCCGCGATCCTCGGTCGCGTCCTCCGGCAGCGGACGCAGGGCGTCCGCGGTCTGCTGCGGAGCGTCGCCGTCCCGCAGCGCCGCGACGCCCTTCACCTGACCGGGTGAAGCGAGCGGCACGCGCGGCACGTACAGCCAGGAGACCGCGCCGACCACCACGGCCAGCGCCGTGCAGGCGAACCCCAGCCAGAGGCTTCGCCGGGTGGGACGGAAGACGCGGGCGCGCCGGAAGAACTCCTCCACGAAGCGGTGAGAGAGCGCGGCGGGGATCCAGGACAAGGCAACCACCAGGAGCAGCAGCGACGTGGGCAACCCGTCGAACCACACCGTGGCGAACACGATCGCCGGCCAGTGCCACAGGTACCACGCGTAGGAAATGCGGCCCACGTAGCGTACCGGCGGCAGGTTGAGGAGGCGACCGACCGGGGTGCTCTCGGAGACCGTGCCGGCGGCGATGATCGCCGCGGTGCCCAGTACCGGGAGGACCGCGGCGATGCCCGGGAACGGCGTCACGTCGTCGAACCAGACCATCGACAGCGCCACGGCCGCGAGTCCGGCCGCGCCGAGCACGGCCGGTGCCCGGCGCGGGAGCCGCTGCCAGCGGGCGAGCGGCACCGCCGCGAGGAGTCCGCCCGCGGCGAGCTCCCAGGCGCGGGTGAATGTGGAGAAGTAGGCGGTGCCCGCCTCGGTCCAGGTCAGGTAGACGGAGTAGCTCAGCGAGGCGGCGGCGGTGGCGCCGAGGACGGCCGCGAGGCGCCTGCGGCGCCCCTCAGGGCGTCGGCACACCGCGAAGACGGCGAGCAGCAGCAGCGGCCAGACCAGGTAGAACTGCTCCTCGACCGACAGGGACCAGAAGTGCTGCACGGGGCTGGCGGCGGTACCCATGGCCGAGTAGTCCACGGCCTGCTGCGCCTGCTGCCAGTTGACGACGTACAGTCCTGCGGCGATCACGTCCGCGGCCACTCCGGCGCGTTCCACCGGGGACATCAGCAGCCAGGAGAGTGCGACCACCGTGCCGAGCACGAGCAGGGTCTGCGGGAGCAGCCTCCGCATGCGGCGCGCGTAGAAGGCCACGAGGGAGAGGGTGCCGGTGGTCTCCAGTTCGCGGAGTAGCAGGCCGGTGATCAGGAACCCGGAGACGACGAAGAAGACGTCGACGCCGACGTAGCCGCCGCTGATGCTGCCGACGCCCGCGTGGTAGGCCAGTACGGCGCCGACGGCGAGGGCGCGGAGTCCTTCGACGTCGCCGCGGAACCGGTGTGCCGGCGGTCGTGTCGCTCTCGGGGTGGTTGCCGCTCTGCCGGTGCGCGGCACCCGGCCGTCCATCACAGCCGTCGTGCCGCGCGAGTACGCCGCCCTGCTCTCCTGCTCGCCCATGAGTCCCCAACTGCCGTAGCGACTTGCACCGGTCCTCGTTCGGTCGCAAGTCGGCCCAGATTAGATCACGACTGGATCACGAAGCCACCTGGGCCCCTACCCGGCAGGTAAAGGGGCATGCGTGGGGTGGTGCGGCCCGAGCACACAAAAGGCCTGCGGAAACACACACGGTGTGCGCTTCCACAGGCCGGGCCGTGCGGGGCAGCGGGCCGCTCAGCTCTCCGGGGAGTCGTCCTGACCGGAGTCGGCGTCCTTCTCGAGCCCCAGCTGGTCGACGAGCCACTTGTCGAACTCGATCGAGGCCCGCACCCAGCTGACGGTGCTGGAGACGAAGTGCTCCAGCGAGACGCCGGTGCCGACCATCATCTGCGCCTCGCCGATCAGGCGCACGGTGCCGTCGTCGTGGGTGTGGCTGTAGACCTTCGGCCACAGCGTGCGGCGGTTCCAGTCGTCGATCGACTCGAGGATGGCGGGCTTCTCCTCGATGTTGTGCGGGCGGTCGTAGAACGTCCGCACCGAGAAGACCTGCTGCTCGGCCTCACCGCGGAACATGAAGTAGGTACGGAACTGCTCCCACGGCGCCGCGAGGTCCCCCTCGTCGTCGACGACGTACTTGAGCTCCATCTGGTCGAGGAGCTGCTTGACCAGGTCCTGGTCCGGTACGACGGGCCCGGCGGGACCGGACTCTGGCTGCTCGGGCTGCTGGCCCCCGAAGTTCGGAATCGAGGACGGGTCGATGCTCACCGTGGACTTCCCTTCGTATGGATACAGCCATACTCCCCCATGACGGGCCGGGGGACGCAACCTCCACGGCCCGTCGCCGGAGAGCGGCACCGGCCGGGCGTCGCCCGGCCGGGTCAGGCCGTCACTCGCGGGCGGGCGAGACGGCCAGGCCCTCGCGGCCGTCCGCCCGCTCGACCCGCACCACGTCGCCGTCGCGCACCTCGCCCGCGAGGATCTCCCGCGCCAGCCCGTCGCCGATCGCCGTCTGCACCAGGCGCCGGAGCGGCCGGGCGCCGTAGGCGGGGTCGTTGCCCTCGGAGGCGAGCCACTGCAGTGCCCCCGGCGTCACGTCCAGGGTGAGCCGCCGGTCGGCGAGCCGACGCTGCAGCGCGTCGATCTGGAGCTGCGCGATCCGGCTCAGCTCGTCGGGGCCGAGCGCGTCGAAGACCACGACGTCGTCCAGGCGGTTGAGGAACTCCGGACGGAAGGCCCCGCGCACGGCGGCCAGGACCTTCTCCCGCTTCTCCTCCGGCTTCTCCAGGGGATCGATCAGGTGCTGGCTGCCGAGGTTGGAGGTCAGGACGAGGATGGTGTTGCGGAAGTCGACGGTGCGGCCCTGGCCGTCGGTGAGCCGGCCGTCGTCGAGCACCTGGAGCAGGATGTCGAACGCCTCGTGGTGCGCCTTCTCCACCTCGTCGAGCAGCACCACGCTGTACGGCCGCCGCCGCACCGCCTCGGTGAGCTGCCCGCCCTCCTCATAGCCGACGTATCCGGGCGGGGCTCCCACGAGGCGCGCCACGGCGTGCTTCTCGCTGTACTCGCTCATGTCGATGCGGACCATCGCCCGCTCGTCGTCGAAGAGGAAGTCGGCGAGGGCCTTGGCGAGTTCGGTCTTGCCCACCCCGGTCGGGCCGAGGAACAGGAAGGAGCCCGTGGGCCGGTTCGGGTCGGCCACGCCCGCCCGGGTCCGGCGGACCGCGTCGGACACGGCCCGCACCGCCTCGGTCTGCCCGATCAGGCGACGGCCCAGCTCGTCCTCCATGCGCAGCAGTTTCTGGGTCTCGCCCTCCAGCAGCCGGCCCGCGGGAATGCCGGTCCAGGAGGCGACGACGTCGGCGATGTCGTCGGGACCGACCTCCTCCTTGACCATGGTGTCCTTGCCCGGACCCTCCTTGCCGGCGGCCTCCTCGGCCTCGCTGGCCTCCTCCAACTCCTGTTCCAGAGCGGGGATGTCGCCGTAGAGCAGCTGCGAGGCGGCGGCGAAGTCGCCGTCCCGCTGGGCGCGCTCTGCCCGGCCGCGGGCCTCGTCCAGGCGCTCCTTCAGCTCACCGACGCGGTTGAGGCCCTGCTTCTCCTTCTCCCAGCGGGCGGTGAGGCCGCGCAGCTCCTCCTCCTTGTCGGCCAGTTCACGACGGAGCCGCTCCAGGCGCTCCACGGAGCCGGGGTCGGTCTCGTTGGCGAGGGCCAGCTCCTCCATACGCAGCCGATCGACGGCCCGCTGCAGCTCGTCGATCTCGACCGGGGAGGAGTCGATCTCCATGCGCAGCCGGGACGCGGCCTCGTCGACCAGGTCGATCGCCTTGTCCGGCAGGAACCGCGAGGTGATGTAGCGGTCGGAGAGCGTGGCGGCGGCCACCAGCGCACCGTCCGCGATCTGCACCTTGTGGTGGGCCTCGTAGCGCCCCTTGAGTCCGCGCAGGATCGCGATGGAGTCCTCCACCGTCGGCTCGGCGACCAGCACCTGCTGGAAGCGGCGTTCCAGGGCGGCGTCCTTCTCGATCCGCTCGCGGTACTCGTCGAGCGTCGTCGCGCCGACCATCCGCAGCTCGCCCCGGGCCAGCATCGGCTTGAGCATGTTGCCGGCGTCCATCGCGGAGTCGCCGCCCGCGCCCGCGCCGACGACGGTGTGCAGCTCGTCGATGAAGGTGATGATCTGCCCGTCGCTGGACTTGATCTCGGCGAGCACCGTCTTCAGCCGCTCCTCGAACTCGCCGCGGTACTTGGCCCCGGCGACCATGGCTCCCAGGTCGAGGGCGACCAGCCGCTTGTCGCGCAGGGACTCGGGCACGTCGCCCTTCACGATGCGCTGCGCGAGGCCCTCCACGACGGCGGTCTTGCCGACGCCCGGTTCGCCGATCAGCACCGGGTTGTTCTTGGTGCGCCGGGAGAGCACCTGCACGACCCGGCGGATCTCCTGGTCCCGGCCGATGACCGGGTCCAGCCGCCCCTCGCGGGCAGCGGCGGTGAAGTCGGTGCCGAACTTCTCCAGCGCCTTGTACGTGCCCTCGGGGTCGGGCGTGGTGACCCGCCGGCCGCCGCGGGACTCCTCGAACGCCGCGAGCAGCTTCTTGTCGGTTGCGCCCTGCCCGGCCATCAGCTCGGCGGTGCGCCCGCCGCGTGCGGCGACGCCGATCAGCAAGTGCTCGGTGGAGACGAAGTCGTCGCCCAGCTCCTTCGCGCGCTGCGCCGCGTCGGCGATCACACCGAGCAGGGCGCGGTCGGCCTCCGGGCGGGAGACGGTGGACCCCTGGACTCTCGGCAGTCCCGCGAGTTCGCGTTCGGCGCCGGAGCGGAGCGCGGCCTGGTCGGCGTCGACCGCGGCGACGAGGTCCTGGATGTTCTCGTTGTCCTCGCCCTCGAGCAGGGCCAGGAGCAGGTGCGCCGGGGTGATGTCGGGGTGCCCGTCGGTCACGGCCCGGTCGCTGGCCGCGCTGATCGCGTCCCGGCTCCTGTTGGTCAGCTCGGCGTCCACGCTCGTCTGCGCCTCCTTCGGTCGGCTCCCGTGCTGTGACGTGCGGTGCTTCTTGCCGCATCCACCCTACAACAACTTGAGTCACTCTCGCTCAACTATATGGAGTACCTGGAGGGAGTCGGCGACGCGGTGGACCGCGCGCGGGTTCTCGCCCGGGTTACCGTCGGGCCATGCCCCTCCACGACGACCCCACCTTCCATGCGTTCTGGCGCGAGCGCCTCTACTCCACCCTGACCACCTTCCGGCCGGACGGCACGCCGCACGTGGTACCCGTCTGCGCGACCTACGACCCGGCGACGCACACCGCGCGCGTGGTCACCCGGGGAGGCAGTCGCAAGGCGCGCAACGTCGCGGCCGCCGGGCCGGAGGGAACCCGCGTCGCACTGTGCCAACTGGACCGGGCGCGGTGGGCCACGCTGGAGGGGCGCGCGGTCGTCCGCACCGACCCCGCGCTGATCGCCGACGCGGAGGAGCGCCACGAGAGCCGCTACGGACGGCGCCCGCGGCCCAACCCGGAACGGGTACTGCTCGAGATCGCCGTGGACCGCACCATGGGCCGCTACTGACCGGACGACCGACGGAAACACGCCGCAAGACGATTACCGGCCGAATTCCGACGACCGGATTCGACCGTTTCGGAACAGCCGCGACTCCTCCCCCGGGCCCTCCTCCGCGCCCTGCACCGCCATGAATCCGGCAGAACGCATGACTCGAAGTAACCTCTGCCGGATTTGCGCCGCACCCCGTCGCAGGCATCCGGAAGGCAAACCTCCGGTGACCGAAACGTTCCGCCGAATCTTTGGGCTTGATCGGATCTGCCTCGTCCTCGCCGGTGCGCCCTAGTGTGCGGCGCGGAAGCGAGGAAATCCCTCGCTCTGGTCCCGGGAGGAGCGCACGTGCGCCGATTCAGACGAATAACCTCATCCCCCCGCAACCGGGTCCTCGGCATCGCCGCGGTAGCCGGAGCTCTCGCCCTCACCCCCGTCTCCGCGCCGACGGGTTCCGCCGCCGAAGCGCCGACGACCTCCGCCTCCGCCTCCGCCGACCGGCTGTGCGAGCAGGCCGAGGGCCACGGCAACGCACCCTCCGCCGCCCGCGTCGCGCGGCCGCACGGCCTCTCCGCCACCGCGAAGGAGCCCAACGCGGTGAGCCAGAAGCAGGCCGCCGCCATGGAGAAGGCCCTCGAGGGCAAGCTGGCGAAGCTGCGTGCCGACGGCAAGCTGCAGGGGAACGGCAAGGGCAAGCCCGGCGGCTCGCTCGACGCCGCGGTCACGATCCCGGTCTACTTCCACGTCATCCACGACGGGGCCGCCGGCCAGCTCAGCTCGAGCGACATCAACGCCCAGATGAACGTCCTCAACGACGCCTACGGCGGCGTCGGCTCGGGCAACGCCGCGACGAACTACAGCTTCTCGCTCGCCGGCACCACCTACACCGACAACGCCTCCTGGTACAACGGCATCCAGCCGGACAGCTCCGAGGAAGCGGCCATGAAGAGCAGCCTCCGCCAGGGCGGCTCGAACGCGCTGAACGTCTACACCGCCGACCTCGGCGGCGGCCTCCTCGGCTGGGCGACCTTCCCGTCGTCCTACTCCTCGAGCCCGGAGATGGACGGCGTCGTCATCCTCGACGAGTCGCTGCCCGGCGGCTCCGCCACCAACTACGACGAGGGCGACACCGCCACCCACGAGGTCGGCCACTGGATGGGCCTGTACCACACCTTCCAGGGCGGCTGCAACGGCCAGGGCGACTACGTCGACGACACCGCGGCCGAGAGCAGCCCCGCCTACGGCTGCCCGACCGGGCGCGACTCCTGCACCCGTCAGTCCGGCGTGGACCCGATCCACAACTTCATGGACTACACCTACGACTCCTGCATGTACCAGTTCACCCAGGGCCAGGTGGACCGCATGGACCAGTTCTGGGCGGCCTACCGCGGCTGACGCCGTTCCGCCCGACGGGCCCGCGCCGCACCCGCGGCGCGGGCCCCCGGCGTACCGGCGCACCGGAGCACCCCCGGCACGACCAGGGGCAGGGCGGCCCGCCGCGGACACCCCGCGAGGTGACGCGCCGCTCACGATTCATGCACGGGTTCCACTCCGGTTACGCCGCTGCACTGCACCGGAAGGTGTTCGCGGCATAACCTGGGCACGACCCGCCCGGCGCTCCGCGCGCGCGCCGTGGTGCTCGCCAGACAAACGAGCCACACCACCGGTTCGCCATCCGAGCTGCAGGGGGCCGACTTGGATACCAACGCGATGTCAGTCTTCGGCGTCTCCGCGGAGGAAGAGGAGATCTACCGCCACTTCCTGCGCCACCCCGGGACCCCGGCCGAGGATCTGCACCGGCGGTTGCGCCGCGACCCCGACGACACCAAGAAGTCACTGGAGCGGCTTCGGGAGATCGGCCTGCTGCGGGACAGCTGCGACCGGCAGGGATACACCCCGACCAACCCCGAGATCGCCGTCGCCCGGCTCATGGACCGGCGACTGTACGAACTGCACGAGGAGATCCTCCGGGTCACGCAGTCGCGGTACGTCGTCGACGCGCTGCGCGCGGAGACGGGCAACCCGCTACCGCAGCCCCAGGGCGTGGAGCAGCTGGTCGACCTGGCGGAGATCCGCGGCCGGATAGACGACCTGGCCTTCTTCGCCCGCGAGGAGATCCTTTCCGTCGAGCCGTACACCGAGCTCACACCCGCCAACATCGACCACGCCCGTCCGCTGGACATGCGTTGCCTGCGCCGCGGCGTGCGCATACGCAACGTCGTGCTGCGCACGGCACTCGAGCACCAGCCGACGGTCGCCTACCTCAAGGAACTCGCCCACCGGGGTGCGCAGATACGCGTGGCCGACGACGTCTCCGAGCGCATCCTGGTCTACGACCGGCGCGTCGCGCTGGTGCCGGTCGATGCCGCCGACACCTCGCGCGGCGCCCTGCTCGCCCACGAGAGCGGGCTGGTCAGCAACATCATGGCGCTGTTCGAGAAGATCTGGGACGGAGCCCAGGATCTGCTGGAGGCCACCGGCGAGGAGGGCGCAACGCTTTCCCTCTCCGAGATGGAGCGCAGAGTCCTCAGCTCCATGGTCTCGGTCGGCAAGGACGAGGCCGGCGCACGCGAGTTGGGCATCTCGGTCCGCACCTACCGGCGCCACGTCGCGGACCTCATGCGTTTACTGGGCGCGGCCAGCCGCGCGCAGGCAGCACTGCTCGCCCGCGAGCACGGCTGGGTGTGAGAGCTTCTCCGCCCCGCCCGATCTCCGCCCGGCACCTCACGTCACGGTGCGCCACCCGCGCATCGCGCTGTCGGCCATCACCGCCGCCACCTCCGCCCGCACGGCATCCCACCCACCGGTGGTACCGAGCAGCACCCGCAGCCGCACGCGGTCCCGCTCCACCTCCGGCAGGCAGCTCCAGTTGGCGGGCAGCAGCCCGAGCAGGCGGACCACGGTGGTCTCGCCGCCCGGCGCCCGGCACTCGTCACGCACCACCACGATGTCCACATAGGCAGTGCTGAGAGCCGAACGGCTGTCGGCCCAGGTATAGCTGGTCATCGGCACGTCTCCCCCTCCGGAACGTCCGTCGTTCGCTGAAACGGCACGGATTCCCCGAGTCGTCGCGCGTTTCGCCCTGCGTGCCCTCCGCGCCCTCGGCACACATCGCGCAACGACCCGTCGTTCCCTCTGCGTTCATCCCCCGCACGTGGTGTGGCGTCCGCACTCCGGCTGCGGCAGCAGACGCAGCGTCCGCGGCACCGGCGCCCGCAGGTCGACACAGGTCACCCGGGACGCACCGGCGCGCGGCGGTCCTTCCCGTTCGGACACCGTGGCGCCGACCGGTGTCTCGTACACCGCCGACCAGACGGAGCGCACCACTTCGACCGCGGACGGCGTCAGTTCGGGGCGGGCCCGCAGACCTTCGGGCTCGTGGCCCCACGCCCGGGCATTCCGTGCCGGTCCGGTGCGTGCACGCTGCCAGAACAGGCCCAGGCAGAGCCCGCACGGCGCGTCGGCGGACCGCCGGCCGCCGCCCCACGGGCCGATCAGTACGGTCCGTCCGGTCAGGTGGATCGTGGCCCGCGCACGCACCGGAGCGTAGGGGTCGGTGACCTCGCCCAGGGGATCCGCCGGGCCCAGCGGCACGACCAGCGGCTCGGTGCGCGCCTGCAAGGCACACGCGGGGAACTGCACGTAGCGCGGGTCGAGTTCGCGTTGAAGGGCCGCTCGCACAGCCTCGAGCGGCCGGGGGTGGCGGTGTCTGACGGGCGTGGTTATCGGCGCTGCGGCCATCATCGATCACACCTTCTGAGGGGGGTGGTGGGGGATGGGTGGTTGCGGACGGAGCCCCGGGGAGGAGGCCGTCCGCAGGCGGGCGGCGGTGTGCTGTGCGTAGGTGTGGAGCAGGGCGTGCATGCGGTACGGCCCGGGCGGGCCGTCCTCGAGGAGTCCGGCGTCGGCGAGACGGTCCAGCACCGCCTCCGTCTCGGCACACGGCTCCCGGCCGCCGCCGATCGCGGGGCCGAGCAGGGGAGCGGCATGCGCCGCGTGGAAGGCAGCGGCTCCCGAAGCCGGCAGCGAGCCGAGCCGCAGGAAGGCGTCGGCGCAGCGCGGATCGAGCCGGTCCAGCGCCGTGCCGAGGACATGCTCCAGGGACATCGGAGGGTCGTCGGTCAGGCGCAGACGTGTCACCGGATTCTCCGCCAGCCAGTGCGCCACCTCGGCCAGGCGCAGCCCCGGACGGGTGGAGAGCCAGGCCGTCGCGATTCGCAGGGCGAGAGGCAGGTGGCCGCAGACCGCGGCCAGACGCCGGGCTGCTTCCGGCTCCTTCTCCACGCGCGTAGCACCGAGTACGTTCCCCAGCAGGGCACGGGACTCCTGGGCACGGAACACGCCGAGGCGGTGGACGCGGGCGCCGTGGGTGACGACCAGGCCCGCCAGCCGCCGCCTGCTGGTGACGACGGCGGCGGCAGCGTCGCGCCCGGCCGGCAGCAGGGGGCGCACCTGGTCGGCGTCGACCACGTCGTCCAGCACCAGGAGGCGGCGGCTGCGCGGCCTCTCGGCGGAGCGGCTCCGTGCGGCCTCCGTCACGGCGAGGGCCTCGTCCGCCGTACGGGGCGTCCCGTCCGGACGCACCATCCGGACCAACGTCACGCCGCCGGGGAAGTGTTCGCGTACCCGGTGCGCGACGTGGCGGGCGAGCGCCGTCTTCCCCACACCGGGCGCGCCGCTGACGAGCAGTGTGGCGGGCCCGTCGGCCGTGCCGAGAGCGGCGGTCATCGCCGCAGTCTCCGCGACGCGTCCCTCGAACGCGGGCACGTCCGTGACCGGTGCCGCCGCGGTCCGCGGAACGGAGGCGCTGGGCGGGTGCGCGCGGGCCGGGGGGCGGGCGGGCTCCGGCGCGCGCGAAGCGGCCTCGGGCTCGTCGCCGCGCAGGATGGCGAGTTCCAGCCGTTGCAGGGACGAGCAGGGGTCCACTCCGAGTTCGTCCCGGAGGTGCTGTTTGATCTCGCGGTACTCGGCGAGTGCCTCCGCCTGCCGTCCGGACCGGTAGAGCGCCTCGATGAGCCGCTCACGGAACCTTTCGTGCGAGGGGTGGGCCCGGGTCACGCTCCACAGCTCCGGCAGCGCGGGGGCGTAGCGCCCGAGCGACATCTCCAGGTCGCACAGGCGCTCCACGGTCCGCAGCCGTTCCTCCGTGAGCCGTGGCACGTCGTCCCGGTGCAGCGCCGGTGACGGCACGTTCGCCAGCACCGGCCCCTGCCACAACGCGAGGGCCTCGCGCAGCGCCGCCGCCTCCGTCTCGGGTGCGTCCGACAGGTCGCGCGCCGCACGGACCCGTTCGCGGAAGTCGAGGAGGTCGAGGACGGCAGGCCCGGCGGCCACACGATAGCCGCCGGGCACCGCATCGATGGAGGTCTCCGTCACCCCGTACCGGGCGAGGAGCCGACGGAGCCGCAGCACGCAGGTCTGCAGCGCGGACCGGCCCGTACCCGGCCGGTCCGCACCCCACACGCTCCGCTGCAGTACGTCCGCCGACACCACGGTGCCGGCGTGCAGCAGGAGTGCGGCCAGCAGGGTCGTGGGGCGGGAGGGCCGCAGGACGACGGCGTCGGTTCCGTCAGTGATGCTGAGCGGCCCGAGCACCTGGAACCGCATGGCCGTTACTGCCAGCCGTTGACGTTCTCGCAGGTGTCTTCGACGAGGGAACCGTCCGTGAGCCCGAGGAGGTCGGCGTCCGCCACCTCTTGGCACACACTGATGCCGGCAAGGTGCTGCGGCGACGGGGGCGTTTCAACGGGGGACGCCGCCGCAGCACCGGCTGGCAAGGAGAGCAGCGCCGTGGTGAGCGCTCCCAGCATCGCGCCGCGCCCCCGTCCGGCGCGCTGCCGCGAGTGCCCGTCCGTGGTGCTGGATGTCGGGTGTGCACCCATCACTGCCCCCTTGAGCTGGTGGTCGAACTCCTTGCTCATCCGGCCCGGTCGACGAGGCGGTCCGCCCTGCCGACCGACGTGTCAGAGACTGCCAGGAGCCGGGACCCGGCGACAGGCGGCTCCCTGTCAACTTGCTGCACTGCGACCGCAACTTCTTGCCAGCCCTCCCCCCGACCTCCCGATCCTCGGCGTCCTCGGCTGACGCCGCAGCAAGGGCAGGGCGGGGCGGAGAGACGCACGCACGAACGAGCCGCCGGGCGGCGCATGCTCCCACCCGGCGGCTCCCGAAAGGCCGGTGTCAGTCCGAGTAGCCCCAGGTACGGGCGATCGGCCGCAGCATCTCGGGGGTCTCCTCGATCGTCGGCAGCGGGCGTCCGCGCTGGACGGAACCGGTCCGGATCTTGTCCCTCCAGTCCCCGAGTCCCTTGGAGAAGGAACCGTGCCCGTCGGTGCCGTAGTCCAGCATGCCCTCCTCCCAGGGCACGCCCAGGAAGGTGCAGATGCGGCGCGTCTCCTGCTCCGGGTCCTCGGTCAGGTCCTCGTAGCGCACGGTGAGGGTGTCGTGCCGCTGCCGGGTGCGCTCCACGGCCTCCGCGTACTTCAGCGCGTGCGGCACGGCGCGCTCCATCGGCCGCTTCTCCGGGTCGGCTTCGTGCCAGGAGCGGGCCACGGAGCAGGGGTGGCGCAGCAGGGTGAGGAAACGGGCGTCCGGCCAGCAGGTGGCGAGCCGGTCGCTGACGAAGACGTTGCTGGGCGTCTTCTCCACCAGCGTCGGCTTCCCGCTCCGGGTCAGTTCGCGATGGAGCACCCGGTCCCACAGCAGGTGTTCGATGTCGGCCCGGTTGTGCCCGAAGGCCTTCATCGCGCGCACCCCGGTCCGGCTGGGTTGCCGGACGTACAGGGTGCGGATGTGCGTCTCGTGCGGGGCGTACAGCTGCGAGTGGCTGTTCAGGAGGACCCGGAGCAGGGTGGAGCCGGATCGCGGGCACGAGAAGATGAAGACCGGCGCCTTCAGCAGCCGGTCGTGCTCCGGATCGGCGGGCGGCCTGGCGGACTCGGCCACCGTGCCGCCGGACGTGCCGGCCGGGCGGTCGGCGGGCGACGGGTGCGCCTTGGCCAGCCGCAGGCCGGTGCTCTTCTCCAGTACGGCGTTCGCCGTTCGCAGCCAGGACATGGCGCCAATCTAGGAGCGCGTGGAAGCCGTGCGCAGTCCCGAGTGGCCGGTTTCGCCCAGATATCCGCCGCCGTACGTCGACCGTTCACCGGCCGGGCACCGGAAGGCAACCCTCCGACGGGGAGACGCCTCGCTCCACCGCGGAGGTCCTGCGGAGCGATGGCGTACGCGGGCTCCGATCCTCCGGCGGGGCGAGCGGCCGGAGGTTTCCACATGCGTGCCGCGCATGATCCCACAGCCGGTGGCTCCGCGCGAAGAATCGGCGGTGCTTGCGGCAACTCCGTGAAGATCAGGTCTAATTGACGCTGACTCACCTGACTTCGACAGGGGCTCCTCGGAGCACCTGTCCTGCCCCACGGAGGACACAGCATGACCGTCCCGTCGCAGCCTCGGACCGAAGAGGCTGGGGAGCCCTTGCGGTCTCTGAGCACGGCCGCCGCGCGGAAGCTCGCAACCACCACCAAGTCCGCCCCGCAGATGCAGGGCATCACCTCGCGCTGGCTTCTCAAGGTCCTCCCGTGGGTGCAGACCGAAGGCGGCGTCTACCGCGTGAATCGACGGCTGACCTACGCGGTCGGCGACGGCCGGATCGACTTCGAACAGACCGGGGCGACCGTCCGCGTGATCCCCCCGGAACTCGGAGAGCTGGGGATCTTCCGCGGCTTCGAGGACACGGAGGCCCTGTCGGCGCTGGCCGACGCGTTCACGCAGCACGACTTCGAGGCCGGTGAGGTCCTGGCCCGCGAGGGCGACGACGTCCAGTACGTGCGCCTCATCGCGCACGGCAGGGTCCGCCGTACCCGCGCAGGCAAGTACGGCGAGGACCTGGTGCTGGAGACCGTCGCCGAGGGCGACCGGTTCGGCGAGGAGGCACTGCTCGGTGAGCCCGCCGTTTGGGACGCCACCGCCACCGCGGTGACCTCCGGCACCCTCCTGCAGTTGCAGCGGGAGGACTTCGAGCGGGTGCTGGAGCGCGCGCCGTCGCTGCGCGCGCACGTCGCCGCCTTCCGCGACCTGCCCGCGCAGGAACAGAACAAGCAGGGAGAGGCCGACATCGCACTGGCGTCGGGCCACATCGGCGAACCGACGCTGCCCGGCACCTTCGTCGACTACGAACTCAAGCCGCGCGAGTACGAGCTGTCCGTCGCGCAGACCGTTCTGCGGGTCCACAGCCGCGTCGCGGACCTGTACAACAAGCCGATGAACCAGACCGAGGAGCAGTTGCGGCTCGCGATCGAGGCGCTGCGCGAGCGTCAGGAGCACGAGCTCGTCAACAACCGCGAGTTCGGTCTGCTGCACAACGCCGAGTACAAGCAGCGCATCCGCACCCACGCGGGACCTCCCACTCCGGACGACCTGGACGAGCTGCTGTCCCGCCGCCGCAACACCCGCGTGATGCTGGCCCACCCGAAGGCCATCGCCGCCATCGGGCGTGAGTTGAACCACCGCGGGCTGTATCCGGGGAACGCCGACTTCAACGGCGAGTCGGTACCGGCCTGGCGCGGTGTGCCAATCCTTCCCTGCAACAAGATCCCAGTGACCCCGCAGGGCACGTCCTCGGTGATCGCGATGCGATTGGGAGAGGACAACCAGGGTGTCATCGGTCTGCACCAGACCGGCATCCCGGACGAGGTCGAGCCCGGCCTCAACGCCCGCTTCATGGGCATCGACGACAAGGCCGTCATCTCCTACCTGGTGTCCACCTACTACTCGGCCGCGGTACTGGTCCCGGACGCGCTCGGCATCCTCGAGGACGTCGAGGTCCACCGCCGCCGCGACTGACCGGAAGAGGACGGAGCAATGGCCAAGCCCTTCGAGCTGCCCACGTTCTACGAGCCGTATCCGGCCCGCCTGAGCCCCCACCTGGAGACGGCCCGCGCCCATGCGCGGGCCTGGGCGACGAGCATGGGCATGCTCGAGGGCTCGGGCATCTGGGACACCGCCGCGTTCGACGCGCACGACTACGCCCTGCTGTGCGCCTACACCCATCCGGACACCTCCGCCGAACGGCTGGCGACCGTCACCGACTGGTACGTGTGGGTGTTCTTCTTCGACGACCACTTCCTGGAGAAGTACAAGTACACCCGCGACACCGTCGCCGCGCAGGAGCACCTGCAGCGGCTGCGGGCCTTCATGCCGGCCGACCCCGCCGCCCCGATGCCGGAGCCGCGCGACCCGGTGGAAACGGGTCTGGCGGATCTGTGGCGGCGCACCGTGCCCGTCATGACGGACGACTGGCGGGAACGGTTCACCGAGGCCACGCTCGCCCTGCTGGACGAGTCGATGTGGGAACTGTCCAACATCGAGAGCGGCCGGATCTCCAACCCGCTCGAGTACATCGAGATGCGCCGCAAGGTCGGTGGCGCTCCCTGGTCGGCCGGTCTCGTGGAGTACGCGGCGTACGCCGAGGTGCCCGCCCGGGTGGCGTCGTCCCGGCCGCTGCTGGTGCTGCGCGACACCTTCTCCGACGCCGTCCACCTGCGCAACGACCTCTTCTCGTACCAGCGGGAGGTGGAGGAGGAGGGCGAGCTGTCCAACGGCGTGCTCGTGTTCGAGACCTTCCTGGAGTGCACCACGCAGGAGGCCGCGGACAGGGTCAACGACCTGCTCACCGCCCGCCTCCACCAGTTCGAGCACACGGCGCTCACCGAGGTGCCGCCGCTGTGCGCCGAGCACGGGCTGACACCCGACGAGCAGGTGCGCATCGCCGCGTACGCCAAGGGCCTGCAGGACTGGCAGTCCGGCGGTCACGAGTGGCACCGCCGGTCCAGTCGCTACATGCGGGAGTCCGGGCCCGGTCCGGACAGCGGTTCCCGGCTGCCGGCCGGCCCCACCGGCCTCGGCACCAGCGCGTCCCGCCTGGCGGGGTCGTACGCGCACACCATGCCGCAGCGGCTGCGCGGCTTCACGCACGTGCAGCAGCCCGCGGGCGGCCTGCCGGAGCCGGACCCGCGCATGCCGTACGCGGCGCAGTGCTCCCCGCACCTGGACGCCTCGCGGGAGAAACTCGTCACCTGGTGCCGCACGTTCGGGATCACCGCCGAAGGTGTGTGGGACGAGCGGAAGCTGCGGGCGGCGGACCTGCCGCTGTGCGCGGCCGGCATCCACCCGGACGCCACGCCGGAGGGCCTCGACCTGACCTCCGGCTGGTTGGCGTGGGGCACGTACGGCGACGACTACTACCCGCTCGTGTTCGGGCGCACCGGCAACCTGGCCGCGGCGAGGCGCTACACCGAGGGTCTGGCGGACTTCATGCCGGTGGACGTGGGGCCGCCGCCGCGGCAGGCGGACACGGCGATGGAACGCTCGCTGTACGACCTGTGGATGCGCACGGCGTCGCCGATGACGCGGGAGGCCCGGGTCACGTTCCGGCAGACCATCGTCGACATGACGGACTCCTGGGTGTGGGAACTGGTCAACGCGCTGGAGCGCAGGGTTCCCGAGCCCGTGGACTACATCGAGATGCGCCGCAAAACCTTCGGCGCCGACCTCACCATGAGCCTGTCGCGCATCGGTCACGGCGGGGTCGTCCCCGAGGAGGTGTACCGCTCCCGTCCGGTGCAGGCGCTGGAACACTCGGCGGCGGACTGGGCCGGCCTGCTCAACGACGTGTTCTCGTTCCGCAAGGAGATCGAGTTCGAGGGCGAGATCCACAACGCGGTGCTGGTCGTGCAGCGGTTCCTGGACTGTACGCAGGCGCAGGCCCGCCGGATCGTCGACGACCTGATCGACGGCCGCATGCGGGAGTTCCAGCACGTCCTCGCCGTGCAGATCCCCGCCCTGTGCGACGACCTGGACCTGCCGCAGGAGGTCCGCAGGGCCCTCGACAGGTACGCGCGGGAGCTGCAGAACTGGATGTCCGGCATCCTCGTGTGGCACCGCGGCTGTGGCCGCTACGACGAGGACGAACTGCGCCGCGACATGGGCGGCCTGGGCACCGCGGTGACCCGGGCGCGGGTGGGCGCGCTGGGCGTCTGACAGGACACGTGCCGGGCCTGCCCCGGGGGGACGCTCCGGCGGCCCCCGGGGCGGGTCGGCGCGCGCAGACCGTGGGCGGCACCGTGGCGCGGCTGTCACCCGCCGACGTCGAAGGCCCCCTGCGGATTCCGCAGGGGGCCTTCGACCTGTGCGCGCTCGGCAGGATTCGAACCTGCAACCTTCTGATCCGTAGTCAGATGCTCTATCCGTTAAGCTACGAGCGCTTGACTCCCGCCCTGATCTCTGCCCGGGGCGGCGTTGCGGGAACAACATTACATGACCGCCGCCCAGAGGCGAAATCCGTTCCCGCTGCCCCCTCGAAACCCGCCGTGACCTGCACAGAAGGCCAGAAGAACACAGAAGCCCCGACCGTCGGCCGGGGCTTCGCACGATCATGGGTGATCGAGCGGAGGCTGAGGGATTTGAACCCTCGATGGGCGGTAAAACCCAAACCGCATTAGCAGTGCGGCGCCATAGACCAGACTAGGCGAAGCCTCCAGACACACCTGCCGCCCGCTCACAGCGGGCGAGGTATGCGTGCCGATGATGGCACAGGCTGCGCCGTCGCCACCAATCGGTCCCTACAGTACTAGCCCGCCGCGCCACCGGGCAAAGATTCCGCGCAGGTCGAGGCGCGGCGCATGCCGCCACGCGGGGGAGGTGGCGCCGCGCGGCGCCAGGTATCGCAGCGAAACGGGAAGAGACCGACACGGCAGTCGCAGTCGACCTCCGGGAGTCACCATGCCCCGCACCACCCTGCTCGCGGCCCGCACCGCGGGCGTCGCCCTCGCCGGCCTGGCCACCGCACTGACAGCCCCGGCCCTTCCCGTCCATGCCGTGGGCGGCCCCTCGGACCAGTACCCGGCGGCCGCCGTCCCGCCCGCGAAGACGGACTACCTGAGCATCTCGGTGACCCGTTCCGGCGATCCGCAGCAGAACCGGACATACTCGCTGTTCTGCCATCCCGCCGGTGGCACCCACCCGCAGCCCGAGCGGGCCTGCGCCGTCCTCGACTCCGCCGACCTGGGCACCTCCCCCCAGGAGGACGGCGGTGCCGTGCCGACCGATCGCACCCGCCACGCGCCGTACGGGGGGCCGTTCGGCCCGGTCCCCGAGAACGCGCTGTGCACGATGGTGGACGGCGGCCCGGCCACCGCCCGCATCAGGGGCGTCTGGCGGGGAAGACCGGTGGATGCCCGGTTCGACCGCAGCAACGGGTGCGAGATGTCCCGCTGGGATCGACTGGTGCCCGCGCTCCCCGCGCTGAAAGGACCTCACACCCGCTCTCAACTGCGGTGATGTCCCGGCAGGTTGAGCGGGCGCACACGTTTCCCCCTCGTCGCCGTCGCGCAACCGCCGCTTCCCGGCTCGTTGCTCCCCGTAGACTCGTGGGCTAGTGACGTCCCGGCGGGCGTTGGGCAGACTGGCCCTCGTGGTCGGCCGGGCCCGGCCCCCGGTACCAGCGGCAACAGGGAGGAAGCACCGTCGTGAGCAGCAGGCCACCCCGAGGCGCTGCTCGTCTCGCCGCCATACTCGACGCACTGCCGGATGCACTGCTCCTGGTGAACTGCAACGGCACCGTCGTCAACGCCAACGCGATAGCGCTGGAGGCCCTAGAAGCCCCCGGAACCGCACTGGTGGGCCGAGGGCTGCTCGACCTCCTGCCGGAGTTCGACCCGAACCGGATCCCCGGATCCATGCGGCGGCCGGACGAGGACGAGGTCGAGGCCCGGACGAAGCCGACACGGATGACCGCACGCCGCACGGACGGCAGCGAGTTCCCGGTCGAGGTGACCAGCGCCAGTCTCGAGGACGGGCGCACCCCGTACGCGTCGTCCTTCGAGGCCGCCTGGGCGGACCACGGGACGGGCTCCGGCACCGCCCGGTACACCGGCGACGAGTTGCTGATGCTGGTCGTCCGCGACCTCACCGGCACCCTGGACACCGAGGCCGAACTGGCACGGCAGCAGCGGCAGACCGAAATGATCCTCCGCGCCGCCTCCGAAGGCGTGGTGGGCGTCGACACCGAGGGCCGCGTCGTCCTGGTCAACCCGTCGGCGGCACAGATACTCGGCTTCCGCGCCGGCGACCTCGGCGGCAAGGAGCTGCACCCGCTGGTGCACCATTCCCGCCCGGACGGCTCCGCGCTGCCGTTCGAGGAGACGCCGCTGCACGACACGCTCCGCTCCGGCCGCAAGCACCGCGTCCGCGCCGGGCAGGTGCTGTGGGCGAAGGACGGGACGGCCGTACCGGTCGCCATGACCACGGCCCCCGTACGGGACGGTGACCAGCTGGTCGGCGCGGTGCTGACCTTCACCGATCGCCGCCCGTACGTGACGCTGCGGGAGCGGCACGAACAGCTACGGGCCGTGCTGGACGACGCGCTGCGCGGCCCGCTGGACCAGTTCCGCGACGAACTGGGCGGGCTGGCCGCCGACCCCGCGGGCCAGCTGTGGCCCGAGGCCAACCAGATCCTGCACCACCTCTCCGCGGGGTACGCGCGGATGACGACGCTGGTCGACAACGTGCTGGCCTTCCAGCGTCTGCAGACCGGCAAGGAGAAGCTGCGCACGGAACGGGTGTCGCTGGACAACGTGGTCGCGGCCGGTGTCGAGGGCGCGGTCGAGCTGATCGGGCCGGGCCGGGCGCAGTTCGCGGTGCACGCACCGCCGATCGAGGCCGAGGTGGACCCGGAGCGGCTGGCGACCGCGCTCGCCCATCTGATCGCGGACGTGGGCGGCGTCGACGCGACGGGCGCACAGAACTCGGCGGCGGCCGGAGGCGACTCGACCATCGTGGTGGCCGCCGCGCAGCGCGGTGAGGTCGTCCGCATCGAGGTGCGCGGCCCGCACTCGGGCGGCAGCCCCGTGCACGAACCCGTCGTCCGGGGGATCGTGGAGCGGCACGGCGGTGTGCTGCAGACCCACGACGTGCCCGGTTCGGGTGGCAGTGCGTACGTGCTGGAGGTGCCCTGCGCGGCGAGCGCCGGCACGCGGGACGCTTCGGCGTCCGCGGACGCCGGTACCGACGGGGCCGGCACGGCTGCTTCCGGCGGCCCGGACGGCTCGGGCGGGCTGGACACGGCCGGGGCGCAGGTCGACAACGAGACCACGGTGATGCCGGTGCCGACGCAGCCCATGCGCGGCACGGGCGCGCCGCCCGCGGCTGCCGTGCCGGCGGCGCGGCAGCCGGAGGACGGCGCATCGGTCGCGGGCGGGCAGCCGTCCGCCGCGGGCGGGACGGCCGGTGCGGAGCAGCAGGGGGCCAGGCCCACGGGGCGCAGGCGTCGCGGGCGTCCCGACCCGGCGGAGCAGTCGGCGGGGAGCGCGGGTACCGCCGAGGGGAAAGCCCCGGGCACGGCTCTGGCACTGCCGGGTGGCAGCCAGGACGCGCAGCCTGCCGAGCACCGCGAGCGGGAGGCGTGGGGCGGCTCGCAGACCACGGGCAGGCGCGCCCGGCGGGCGCTGGCCGCTCCGTCGGGGACGGGCGACGGCGGACCGCCGAACGGTCCGACCACGCAGGGGCAGGGCGCTCCGGCGCTGCCGCGGGCCGCCGCCGGACCGGTCGAGCCGGCGCGGCAGCACCGGCAGAACCAGCAGAACCGCCAGGCGCAGCAGGCTCCCCAGGTTCCGCAGGCCCCCGGGCCCGGACAGCCCGGTACCGAGGCGCAGCACGGTGGCGGGCCGCTGCCGCAGCAGGTCCCTCCGGGTACCGGTCGCCGCGGCCGACGTCCGCAGGAGGCCTCGGCCCAGGAGGTGCCCGGGGGCGCGTCCGGGCCCCCGGGGCAGGAGCCGCAGCAGCCGGCGGAGCACGCCGCAGCGCCCGCTCCCGGCGGTCGGCGTGCCCGGCGACTCGCGGCCGCGCAGGCGCGCGCCGATGAGCAGGCGGCGGGCCGGGCCCCGTCCCAGGAGCCGTTCGCACTGCCGCCCGCCGAGGTGGACCGCTCGGGCGATCCGAGGACCGCCCGGCAGTCGGCGCCGCCGGCGGGGCAGGCCGCACCGAACGGGCAGGCACCGGCCGCTCCGGGCGAGGTGCCGGCGGGCAGCGACCAGGTGCGGGTTGCCGCGAGTCCGATACTGGGCGGTGGTCACCTCCCGGAACAGGCCGCGCGGCACGGCGACCGGCCGGCGCTGCCGATGCCGAACGGCCACGGCGGGTCGTACGGCGGTGAGCAGGACGGCACGGGCGGCATCAGTGTGAGGACCCTGGGCCAGGGCGTGCCGTTCGCGCGCCGGGTCGCCGAGCAGGGGCAGGGGCAGGGACACCGGCAGGGGCACGCGCCGGGGCAAGAACAGCGGCAGGGTTCCGGTGTTGCCGACGCCCCGCCGTCGGCCGCGCCGTCGATACCGTCCACCCCGTCGTCGCCCGCTCCGCAGCCCGGCTCCGGCCGTCGCCGGAAGCTGGCCACTCCTGGGGGCGAGCAGCCGGCGGCTCCGGCGCAGGGTGCGGGCCCCGCACCGGCGGCACCTCCACCCCAGCCGCAGGGTCCCGGCCGCCAGTTCGCCGTGGGTGCTCCCGAGGCAGGGGCGGCAGAGGGGCCGGAGCTGCTGGACGGTCCGAACGGCGCGGTGGAGGTCACCGACGGCGGCGGCATGCCGGCGCAGTCGCGGCCGGCGGACGACGAGCTGCCTCCCGAGCCGCTGGACAATCCGCGTCGGCTGTTGGTGTGGCCGGAGCCCGACGTGTCCACGCAGCAGGCGCTGTCCGAGCGGGGCTACCGCCCGGTGATCGTCAACTCGCGCGAGGAGGTCGACGCGCAGATCGCGGCCTATCCGGCCGCCCTGTTCGTCGACCCGCTGACGGGCCCCATCACGCGCAAGGCGCTCCAGTCGCTGCGGCAGGCCGCCGTCGCCGCCGAGGTTCCCGTCCTGGTCACGGCCGGTCTGGGTCAGGCGTCGCGGGAGGCGGCGTACGGCGCCGACCCTGCCGTGCTGCTGAAGGCGCTGGCGCCGCGGGACAGTGAGCAGCACCCGCCGCGGGTGCTGCTGGTGGAGGAGAAGGAGGCCGTCGCGGCCGCGTTCTGCCAGTCGCTGGAGCGGCGCGGGGTGCAGGTCGCGCACGCGCCCACCGACACGGACGCCGTGCACACCGCGGCGCAGTTCATGCCGAACCTGGTGGTGATGGACCTGATGCAGGTGCGGCGCCGCCGGGCGGGGATCATCGACCTGCTGCGGGTGAACGGGGTCCTGCACCGCACTCCGTTCGTCGTCTACACCTCCTCGGGCATCGACGAGCAGGGGCTCGCGCAGCTCGCGTCGGGCGAGAACGTGCTGTTCCTCGCGGAGCGTTCGACGAACGACGAGGTGCAGGCGCGCATCGTGGACCTGCTCGCCAAGATCGGGGCGCACTGAGCGCGTCCGCCCGTGCCGCGCGGAAGGTGCCCGTCGGGCGGGCCCGGGTCTTCCCCGGCCCGCCGCCGTCGTGCGGGCGCGTCGTGTCAGAGCCGGGTGACGTCCAGGTCCCCGGCCGCGTACTGCGCGCGCAGCACCTTCTTGTCGAACTTGCCCACGCTGGTCTTGGGCACTTCGGCGATGCGCGTCCACCGCTCGGGCAGCTGCCAGTGCGCGATCCGTTCGCCGAGGAAGTCCCGCAGTTCCTCGTAGTCCGCCTCGGCGCCCGGGGCCGGGACGACGGCGGCGAGCGGCCGCTCGCCCCACCGTTCGTCGGGCACCGCGACGACGGCGGCCTCCGCGACGGCCTCGTGAGCCATCAGGTGGTTCTCGAGCTCGACGGAGGAGATCCACTCGCCGCCTGACTTGATGACGTCCTTGGAGCGGTCGGTGAGCGTGAGGTAGCCGTCCGGGGTGATGACGCCGACGTCGCCGGTGCGCAGCCAGCCGTCGGGGCTGAACTTGTCCGCCGGGCGGATGGGGTCTTCGCCGGCACCGCCGTAGTAGGCGCCTGCGATCCAGGGCCCCCGTACCTCCAGCTCGCCGGCGGATGCGCCGTCCCAGGGCTGCACCTCGCCGTCCGGTCCGACGAGCCGTGCCTCGACGGAGGCCGGGAAGCGGCCCTGCGAGACGCGGTAGGGCCACTCCTCCTCCGCGGTGAGGCCGCCGGGCGGGTGGGCGAGCGTGCCCAGTGGTGAGGTCTCGGTCATGCCCCAGGCGTGGCAGACGCGGATGCCGTGGTCGTCCTCGAAGGCCCGCATCATCGCGGGCGGGCAGGCGGAGCCGCCGATGGTGACGGTGGCGAGGGAGGAGATGTCGCGGGGCTTGTCGGCGAGTTCGGCCAGCAGCCCCTGCCAGATGGTCGGTACGGCCGCGGCGTGCGTGGGGCGGACCGTCTCGATCATCTCCGCGAGCGGGCCGGGTTGCAGGAAGCGGTCGGGCATGAGGAGGTCGACGCCCGTCATGAACACCGCGTGCGGCAGCCCCCAGGCGTTCACGTGGAACATCGGCACCACGGGCAGCGTGGTGTCGGCGTCGGTCAGGCCCATCGACTCGGCCAGGTTGACCTGCATGGCGTGCAGATAGATCGAACGGTGGGAGAAGACGACGCCCTTGGGGTCGCCGGTGGTGCCGGAGGTGTAGCACATGGCGGCGGCCTCGCGCTCGTCCAGCTCGGGCCAGTCGTAGGCTGTCGGCTTCCGGGCGATCAGGTCCTCGTAGGCGTGGACGGCGGGGCGGCAGCCCTCCAGCACCGAGGTGTCACCGGAACCGACGACGATCACGTGCTCGATGCTCTCCAGGCGGGGCAGGAGGGGGGCGAGCAGCGGCAGCAGGGTGCCGTCGACGAGGACGACACGGTCGGCGGCGTGTCCGACGATCCAGACCAACTGGTCCGCGGGGAGGCGGAGGTTGAGCGTGTGCAGCACCGCACCCATGCAGGGGGCGGCGAAGTACGCCTCGAGGTGCTCCGCGTTGTTCCACATGAGTGTCGCCACGCGATCCCCGCGCTCGATCCCCAGATCGTCGTGCAGCGCGTGCGCCAGTTGTGCGCTGCGCCTCCCGATCTCGGCGAAGCTGCGCCGTCGCGGGCCTCCTTCACCCGTCCAGGTGATGACCTGGGACCTGCCGTGGACGGTCGCGCCGTGCTCGAGGATCCGCGTGACGGTCAACGGAACGTCCTGCATGGTGCTCAGCACAGGTTCCTCCCCAGTTACGGGTGGGTAATGGTGCTGAGATTGTGGACACATACCGTTCGGTATGTCACTACCCGTGCGGGCGCGCCCCGGCCGCGTACGGGCCGTCGGCGGCGGAGTCGTCACGCTGCGGGGGCCGTCTGCTCCCGCAGGTCTGCCGCGAGCTGCGGGTCGTCCCGGAGCTTGCCGACGGCGCGCGACACCGCGCTCTTCACGGTCCCCACCGACACCCCGAGCACGCGGGCGGTCTGCACCTCGCTCAGGTCCTCGTAGAAGCGCAGGACGACCATGGCGCGCTGCCGGGTGGGCAGCGCGCACACCGCACGCCACATGGCGTCCCGCACGGCCTGCTGTTCGGCCGGGTCGGGGCCGGGGAGGGGTTCCGGCTCGGGCAGCTCGCCGACCGCGAACTCGTCGACCCGGCGCCGGCGCCACTGGGACGTGCGGGTGTTGACCAGGGCGCGGCGGACGTACCCGTCCAGTGCGCGGTGGTCCTGGATGCGGTCCCAGGCCAGGTAGGTCTTGGTGAGCGCGGTCTGCAGCAGGTCCTCGGCGTCGCACGGGTCCGGGGTGAGCGACCGTGCGGTGCGCAGCAGGGCCGGCCCGCGGTGCCGCACGTACGACGTGAAGGTGGGCGGCTCCGTCGTGGCGGCGGCTCCGGGGCGACGCGTGCCGCGAACGGTCCCAGGCGTGGTCATGCCTCAACGCTAGGAGAACGCGCCGCGTCGGGGATCGCCCGGAAGTCCCGAAGGGCCGTCCGCCTCAGGGTGGAGGAGGGGGCGCGGGCCGACCTCCTGCGGGTGGAGGCGCACCACCTGCGGACTCCGGTGCCGCTCGGGGTTCCGTCTCGGGGTCGGGCGGGCGGTCGGGGCGGCTGCGGCCGCCCCGACCCTACGCGATCTTGGCGACGGGTGCGTCCATCCAGTTGCGGTCGATGGTGATCCGGTGGCCGCCGTGCGTCTCGGTGACGTTGCCGCGGTACTGGTGGATGCGGCGGTGCGGCTGCCAGTCGCCGGGGTTCAGGACCGGCTCGTCCCGCACGTCGGGGGCGGTGTTCCAGCGGGCGAACCACAGGATTTCGGGCAGGTTCCGGCGGCCCCCGTTCCGTGCCTGCTGCATGTGGGCCACCCCGGAGCCGGCGCTGCTGTAGAAGCCGGGGAGGTAGCCGAGCCGGCGCACTTCGCGGTTCCACGCCTGCACGAAGCGCAGCGTGTTCCGCGCGCAGCGGGTGTTGTCCTGGTCGTAGGCCTCCATGTCGAGGTAGAGGGGGCTGCCGGGCTGCATGCCCAGGTCCTGTGCGCTGCGCACGGCGTCGCGTCCCTCCGAGGCGCCCTGTTCCTCCGCGCGCCACGGGTCGAGAGCGTAGGAGCGCTTGCGGTCGGAGTGGACACAGGGGGACTGGGAGCCCACGTAGAGGGGGAGCAGGTACCAGCCCATCGCGGTGACGCTCCGCACCCACCCGGGCGTCAGGTGCTGCTGGTCGGGGCAGGCCCGGCCCCGACCGCCGATGTAGACGCCGACGGCACGGTAGGGGGAGGCGGTCCAGGCCTCCATGGTGCGCGTCGAGGGTGCCTGGCAGGTGTCGAAGGCGCGGCCGGTGAAGACGGCCGCGTCGCGGGCGGGGTCGGTGTCCGCGTGGGCGGGGCCCGCGGGCGCCACGGCGAAGAGGGAGGCGTACGCGGACACCAGCACGACGATGCGTCGGATCATGTGATTTTTCTGCCGCATGTGCCGAGTGAACGGGGAGAGCGCGCCCGCGAGGGAACCGACATGCCGGACGTGGCTCCGGCACGCGGCAGGCTTCATCCGAACGCAGCAACACCGCGCCGACTGCGGCCCGCGAATCCGTCCCCCGCGGCCCGCGGCCCGTCACACCGGCCGCGCGGGCCCGGCGCGCGCCCTGCCGCCACCGTCGACGAACAGGACGGCGGCAGCACACCCCGCCGCCACCACCAGCGCGGCCGTCACCCCCAGGCGCAGCAGCAACGTGCCGGCCACGGCGCCGCAGAAAATGCTCAACACCGCCGTCAGGTACCGCCGACGATGCGTGCGGCCGGCACGTGCGTCGCCCCGCACCTCCCCGGAACCGCCCGGCGGAGTACCGAACAGCAGCGCCAGCGAGGTGGTGATGAGGATCGTCGACAGACCGGGCACCCCCACCCGGTGCGTCGTCGCCGTCCGCGCCCCCATCGCGAGCGCGAGCATCACCACCACACCGTAGTGACGCAGCCCCAGCTCCCCCGGCGGCCGCGCCGTCAGCCCCCACCCCGCGGCCGCCGCCGCGGCCAGCACGACCGTCTCGGCACCGATCGTGATCCGGAACCAGTCCCGGCCCCGCGCCAGAAGCCGCACGATCGCATGGTGCCCGGCCGCCAGCCCGACCACGAACGACCCCAGCGCGGCGACCGTGTTGCTCACCCCCAACTGCGGCTCGCCCGCGACGGCGAGACCGAGGAACAGCACGTTCCCGGTCGCCAGCGCACAGAACACGTGACCCAGCGCGATGAACCCGACCGCGTCGACCATGCCCGAACTGAACGTCAGCACCAGCAGCCCGGCCACCCGACGCGAGGAAGGCACCTCCGCCACCGCATCCGCCTCCCTGCCTCGCCGAGCCTCTCCCCCCGTGCAACGGCGAACCCGGGCGAGGAGTTACCGCAGCCGCACCGACAGACAGGTCACGCAGCCCTCCAGCTTCTCGAACTCCCCGATGTCCACCGGCACCGGCTCGTAGCCCAGCTCCGCGAACATCTCCGCCGTACGCGGCGCGCTCGCCGCCACGAGCAGCCGCCCTCCGCCGAGCAGCACCACGTGCGCGCCCTCGGGCTCCGGCACCTGGGCGAAACGCGGAAAGACCTCCGGCGCGTCCACGGCGTCCGGATGCCCGATCACCGTGCCGTCCGGCAGCGCCGTCACCGCGGACTTCAGGTGCAGCACCCGGCGCACCGGCACGGGGACGACGTCCGCTCCCCCAGGACCGAACGCCTCCCGCAGCTGCCGCACCCCCTCCTCGTTCGTCCGACCGCCCGAGCCGACGTACACGGTGTCGCCCACCTTCAGCACGTCACCGCCGTCCAGCGTGCCCGGGGCCGTGACGTGCCGGACCTCGTACCCCAGCCCCGCCACCACGGGCTCCACCCCGGCCGGCTCGCTCCGCCGCTCCGCCGCACCCGGCCGCGCCAGCAGCGCCACCCCCCGGTGGACGACCACCGCGTCCTCGACGAACACACTGTCCGGCGCGCCCTCCTCCTCAGGGACCTCGACCGGCTCCCAGCCGTGCCGCGCGAGCGCGTCGACGTACCCCTCCCACTGCGACAGCGCCCGCGCCGCGTCCACGGGCCGCCGCTCCACGTGCGTGACGATGCCCTCCGCCACCCTGCCGCCGGGGCGCCGCACCAGCGCCTTCCTGCCCTCCACCCGGACCTCCCGGTTCACGGTTCGGTGATGCCTGCGCACCGAACGCTACGAACCGGACCCGCACCTGGCCAGACCGCTCACGAACCGGCCCGGCGGAACACCGCACTACCATGCCGAGGTATGACGACGACCGCCCGCAGACAGGACGGCTACGAGATGTCCACCGCGGTGGACCGTCTCGACACCGCCCTGATCCACCACTGGCTCTCGACCGACGCGTTCTGGGCACTGAACCGCAGCCGCGACACGGTCGAGCGGTCCGTCCGGTCGTCCCTCAACTTCGGCGTCTACCACCCCGACGGGCACCAGGTCGCCTACGCCCGCGTCGTGACCGACCGTGCGACCTTCGCCTGGCTCTGCGACGTGTACGTCTCCCCCGAGCACCGCGGGCGCGGCCTCGGCACCTGGATCGCCACCAGCGTCCGCGACCACCTCGCCCCGTACGACCTCAAGCGGGTGCTGCTCGCCACTCTCGACGCCCACGAGGTCTACGCCAAGGCCGGCTTCGTACCCGTCCCGGACCCCGAACGGCTCATGATCCTCCGCCCGGAGGAGTGACGCACAGCCGTCACGGCCGCAGCCGCGGAAGCCGCACCCCATACCGGACACGAGGTGTCCGGTATCGCTGTCACCGTCGAGCGGGCATCCGACAGAGAGGTGACGCGATCATGAGCGGAACGAGCGGAACGAGCGGACTGAACGGCAGAGTGGCGCTGGTCGCCGGCGCGACGCGCGGCGCGGGCCGTGCCATGGCCGTCGAACTGGGGCGGGCCGGCGCCACCGTGTACGCCACCGGTCGCACGACACGCGGACGGACCAGCGAGACCGGCAGGGCGACCGAGACCGTCGAGGAGACCGCGGAACTGGTGTCCGCGGCGGGCGGGCACGGGATCGCCGTCCCGGCCGACCACCTGGTACCGGAGGAGGTGCGGGACCTCACCGAACGCATCGACCGCGACCACGGCCGCCTCGACGTCCTCGTCAACGACATCTGGGGCGGCGACCACCTCGTCCAGTGGGACAGGAAGATGTGGGAGCACGACCTGGCCGACGGGCTGCGCATCCTGCGCCTCGGCATCGAGACGCACATCATCACCAGCCGGTACGCCCTCCCGCTGCTGATCCGGGAACCCGGCGGGCTGCTGGTGGAGGTCACCGACGGCACCGAGGAGTACAACCGGCGCTACCGGGCCCCCTTCTACTACGACCTCGCCAAGGCCGCCCCACTGCGGATGACCCGCGGACTGGCCGAGGAGCTCGCACCGTACGGGGCGACCACCGTCTGCGTGACTCCCGGGTGGCTGCGCTCGGAAACGATGCTCGACACCCACTTCCGGGTCACCGAGGAAAACTGGCAGCAGGGCTGCGCACAGGACCCGCACTTCGCGATCTCGGAGTCGCCGACCTTCCTCGGGCGCGGCGTCGCCGCGCTGGCGGCCGACCCGGAGCGTGCCCGCTTCCACGGCGCCTCGCTCTCCAGCACCGGACTGGCACGGGAGTACGGCCTGACGGACACGGACGGCTCCCGGCCCGACTGCTGGCGGTACCTCGTCGAGGTGGTGGAGAAGGACGGGCCCGCGGACGCCTCCGGATACCGGTGACCGCGGCGGTTCAGCCGACAGCGGCCCCCGTGCTGCCGGAAGTCCCGCTGCTCCCGACAGCGCCGGTGTCGTCGGCGGCGTAGCAGGACGCCATCCGCCGGACCGCCTCCCCGAACCGGCGCCGCAGCTCCGCCGGGCCGAGCACCTCGCACTCCGGCCCCAGGGCCAGGAGCTGGGAGAACGCCACGTCCAGGTCCTCCACGGGCAGGGTCACCGTCAGGCGGCCCTGCCCGTCCCGTTCTCCGCACCCGACCGCATCCTCCGCCGCCGCACGGTCCGTCACGTGACGAAGCCGCCGCGCGCCCGCCTCGGTCAGCCGCAGCCGCACCCGGTCCCGGAGGAGCGAGCGGGCGAACGCGGTGGCCCGCTCGGACCAGAACTCCGGCAGCACGAATTCACCGTCCCGCACGAAGACTTCACCGGTCCCCTCGACCGCCGTGAACCGGTCCGCCCGGTACACGCGGAAACCGGGGGCAGCACCTGCCGCACCACCGTCCGCCCCGTCACCGTCGGCCACGCGCGCGGCGAGGTACCAGACCCCGGCCTTGAGTACGAGCCCGTGCGGGTCCAGGCGCCGCGCCACCACGCCCGCCGTGCGCCGGTACCGCACGCCGACCCGGCGGTCGTTCCACACGGCGTCGGCCAGCACCGGCAGCAGCCGAGGCGTCTCCGGCTCGCGCCACCAACCGGGCGCATCGAGATGGAAGCGCTGCGCCACGCTCTGCTGTGCGTCCGAGAGATCCGGCCGGAGCGCGGCCGAGACCTTCAACCGCGCCGCGGAACCGACCTCCTCCAGCCCCATCCCGCGGAGCGCGGACGGCACGCCGGAGAGGAACAACGCCTCCGCCTCGGTGCGTTCCAGGCCGGTCAGCCGCGTCCGGTAGCCGCCGACCAGTCGGTAGCCGCCCGTACGGCCGCGGTCCGCGTACACCGGAACCCCGGCCTCGGACAGCGCCAGGACGTCGCGGGAGACCGTCCGCTCGGACACCTCCAGCTCGGACGCCAACTCGGCAGCCGTCATCCCGCTCCGGCTCTGGAGCAGCAGCACCATCCTGATCAGTCGTGCGGCACGCATGACCGCAGTCTGCCGCCGCCCACGGACACCCGGCCCGCCACCCGCATGGCCTCGGGCATTCCGGCGCCGCTGCGGCTGCGGCGGCGCGCCTCTCCCGTACCGTCCTCCGCGCTCTGATATCCCACTCGTGGTCTTCACGGTCCGGGCACCGGGGAGCGTCCCTGCATTCGACACCGCGCCGCCACGCCGGCGCGGACGCGAGAGCCGAGGAACACCATGGGCTGGAAACTCACACGCCGCGCGGCGGCGTCCGCGACCCTCGCCGCCGCCGTCGCCGTCGTTCCACTGACCCTGCCGCAGAAGGGCGCCGGAACACCGTCGGCGAGTGCCTCCTCGTGGGAGACCGTGGCGGCGCAGCGACCCGCCGGGGACGAGCCGCCACCGCCCCGCCTGCCGCGCAACTTCCGCGGAAAGGGGAAGTGGATCGTCCGGGACCTGGGCATCACCGTCCCGTTCCGCTGGCAGGGCCGGAACGGCGACAGCCAAATGATCGCGGGAGGGCCGCAGTACCCGATCTGGTTCACGAACCTGATCCACCGCGGCTCGCTCTACACGCTGACGTACAAGTGGCCCGGCCTGACCGAGCACTCCTGCTCGCGCATTCCCGGATTCGACCTGCGGCAGCTGAACGAGATCCTCGCGTCCGGACGGTTCGTCGGAAAGGAGACCCTGGAGCGGGGCCGCCCGCGCCGCGTGAACCACTGGCGGGTCGGCATCGTCGTACCCGAGCGTCCACCGGGCAACTTCCTGCGGTTCCCGCTCGCCCTCGGCGACATCTACGTCGACCGGAACGATCCGGGGACGTTCTGGCAGGTTCTGCAGTTCGGTGTCCAGAACCTCTACGACCCGGAACTGGACGAGTGGCTGGTAATGGACACGTTCACGCACAAGACCGGAAAGGTCACCCTGCCGCCGCAGTGCGCCCGGGCGTGACCGAGCGGCGGCCGTCGCCCCGTCACCATGCTTCGACGACCGGCGCGCCGGGTTCGTACCGCTGCCAGGCGTCGTCGAGGCGCGCGAGCCGGCCCGCGGCGGCGATGCCGCGCACGACAGCGACCCTGCCGTCGCCCACGTCGAACATCACGGCACCCACCACCCGTCCGCCGACCACGGCGAGGACAGCCGGAGAGCCGTTGACCGGCGCGATGTGCAGCGCGGGGGTGCCGCCGGCCAGCCGACGCTTGGCCGGAGTGGGCGTGAAGCCGGCCCGCACGAAGGTGGCGACCCGCTCGCGCGTCCCGTACCGCAGCAGCCCCCTGGCCCGTCCGGCGCCGTCCGAGACCGCGGTGGCGTCGGCGGTGAGCATCTCCACCAGCCGGTCGGTGCGCCCCGAGACGGCGGCGGCGAGGAACTCCTCGACGACCCGGCGCGCGGACGCGGGGTCCACGTCACCGCCGCCGCGGCGCTCGGCGGCGACCCGGCGCCGGGCGCGGTGGACGTGCTGCTGACTCGCCGCCTCGGTGATGTCGAGGATCCCGGCGATCTCTGCGTGGGGGTAGGAGAAGGCCTCGCGCAGCACGTAGGCGGCCCGTTCGACCGGCGACAGGCGCTCCATGAGCGTCAGCACGGCCAGGGACACCGAGGCGCGCTGCTCGACGGTCTCGGCAGGGCCGAGCATCGGGTCGCCGTCGAGGAGCGGCTCGGGAAGCCAGTCCCCGACGGCGCGCTCGTGCCGGGCCTGCGCCGAACGGAGCCGGTCGAGGCAGAGGTTGGTGACGACTTTCGTCAGCCACGCCTCCGGTACCTCGATGCGTTCCCGGTCCGCGGCCTGCCAGCGCAGGAACGCGTCCTGCACGGCGTCCTCGGCGTCGGCCGCCGAGCCGAGCAGACGGTAGGCGAGCGAGGCCAGCCGGTTCCGTCCGGCCTCGAACCGTTCGACGGCTGCGCTGTCCATGCCCTGCACCCTAGGCGGAGGCCCGCGCACCGGCCCGGTCGCGCGCGGTGGTCAGGCGGCGCCTGCGCTTGGGCAGGCCGAAGGTCGGATGGGTGATGCCCCATCCGGCCCCGGTGAGCACGCCCGCCTTGAGCCACGCCGCCGTTCGGCCGCCCAGGTACCACGAGACCGACCGGACGTCGCCGTCCACCCTCTGGATGATGGCGTCGCACCGCCCCAGACTGATGTGGTTCCCGTGGTACTTCAGGCCCGCTTCCGGGACCTCGCTGCCCGTCAGGCGCGCGACGATCGCGGCCGTCGCCTGCATGGTGGTCATACCGGCCGAGGCGCAGGACATCGGCAGCGGCCGGCCGTTACCGCCGATCGCATAGGCGCTGTCGCCGGCGGCGTAGACGTCCGGGTGCGAGACCGAGCGCATGCTGCGGTCCACGGCGATCTGGCCGGTCGCGGCGACGTCGAGGCCGCTCGCGGCCGCGATGGGGTGCACGGCGAACCCTGCCGCCCACACCGTCACGTCGGCCGGGAGGGCCGTCCCGTCGGCGGCGAGCACCCGTGCCGGCTCGACGGCTTCGATGCGGGTGTGCGCGTGGACGGCGATACCGAACCGGTCGAAGGCCCGGTGCAGATGCCGGCGCGCCCTCGGGGAGAGCCAGGCACCCGGTTCGCCGCGGGCGGCGAGCGCGACCGAGAGGTCGGGCCGCGATTCGGCGAACTCGGTGGCGGCCTCGATACCCGTCAGGCCCTCGCCGACGACCAGCACCCGGCCACCCGCACCCAGACCGGCCAGGCGCTCGCGCAGGCGCAGCGCCGAGGACAGGCCGGTCACATCGAAAGCGTGCTCGGCGACGCCGGGGACGCCGTGCTGTGCCACGGAGCTGCCGAGGGCGTAGAGGAGGGTGTCGTACGCGAGCTCGTCGTCGCCGTCCACGCCGGTGACGGCGACGATCCGGCGTTCCGGGTCCACGCCGGTGACGCGCGCGAGCCGCAGCCGCACCCCGGTACCCGCGAAGACGTCGGCGAGCTGGCGGAACGCGAGGTCCTGGCCGATCGCGAGCTGGTGGAGCCGCATCCGCTCGACGAATTCGGGCGCGGCGTTGACGACGGTGATCTCGGTGTCGGCGGGGGAGAGCCGGCGCGCCAGGCTTCCGGCGGCGAAGGCGCCGGCGTATCCGGCGCCGAGGACGACGATGCGATGCTTCATGGCGGTGCTCCCGTCTCGTTCGCGTGCCCCTTGAACGAGACGGCGCCCCGATTACTGACAGGGGCCGGATGTGACCTGGGTCACTGCGCCTGTCGCGGAGGTGGGAGGTGCACGGGCCTGCCCGCATGCCACGGTCCGCTATCCGTTCGTCGCACCGAACCGCCTCGCGGAGCACGTGATCGAGGACGTGCGGGCCTGCTTGAGCACAGCACCTGCCTTCACCTGCGCGTCCTCGCGCAGGGGGTGGTTCGGGCAGGAGGTGGTGTGGCTGGCCCCCGAGCCTGACGCGCCCTTCCGTGCGCTCACGAAGCAGGTGGCACGGCAGTTCCCCGAGTGCCCGCCGTACCGGGGGAAAGTGCTCGACCCAGCCCCGCATCTCACAGTGGGCAGTGCGCACCTGGCAGATCTTGCCGGAAATGCGGGAGGCAGCTGCCGAGCTGCAGGCGCACCTGCCGATCCGTTCCCGGGGCGACCGCGTTCACCTGATGGTCGGCAGCGACACTCCAGGTTCTTGGCACACGGCGAGGGAGTTCGTACTGCCGTCCGCCTGAAAGCGGTGCCCCACGTACCGGCTCCGACAGCGCGACCCAGGTGCGCTCCCCGGCCCACGACCACAGGTCCAGCCCACCTCGACCGGCCTCTGCATCGGGCATGGCCGCAGCGCCAGTCCAGGGTGCTAGTACTCCAGCTGTAGATCGTGATCTTGCTGGTCGGGGGCGGTCTGGGTACGCGTACGGCCACCAGTGATCATCGGTGTGTGAAGACAGAAGAACAGCTGGTGGCCGCACGTTCGAGCTCTTGATGGACCGGATCGCTCCCGGTTCGCCCGGGTTGAACCACGCAGGCACGCCCGGGAGTTCGTGTCCGGTCTGCTCGCGGGCCTGCCCCGCAAGAACTGCTGGACGCTCGCCGAGCACGCCGGCCACGCGACGCCGGACAGCCTGCAACACCTGCTGTCCAGGGCGAAGTGGGACGCGGACGCCGTCCGGGACGACCTGCGAGACTTCGTCATCGACCACCTCGGCGCCGACGACGTGGTCCTGGTCGTCGACGAGACCGGGTGATCTGAAGAAGGGCACCCACACCGTCGGTGTCCAGCGTCAGGACACCGGGACCGCCGAACGTATCGAGAACTGCCAGGTCGCCGTCTACCTCGCCTACTCCACCCAGCGCGGACACGCGGCGATCGACCGGGACCTCTACATCCCCCGCTCCTGGACCGATGACCCCGACCGTTGCGCGGCGGCCGGTATCCCCGACACCGTTTCCTTCGCCACGAAACCCCAGCTCGCCACCCGCATGATCCACCGGGCCCTGGACGCCGGCATCACCGCGACCTGGGTCACTGGAGACGAGGCCTACGACGGCAACACCCACCTGCGTGACGTGCTCGAAGAACGCGGGCAGAACTACGTCCTGGCGGTGGCCCGAGACCACCACATCACGACCCCGGCAGGCCAGATCCGGGCCGACGCCCTGGTCAAGAAACTTCCGAAGCGGGCGTGGCAGAAGCTCTCAGCCGGACCGGGCGCCAAGGGCCTGGCCAGCCTGGATAACGCAAGATCGAGGTTAAACGTCAAGCTAAGGTGACGACTGATATGCCATCAGCTCAGTAGGCAATGGGGGCCCAGTGAGTAGCTACAGCGACGATCAGGCCAGCGGCTGGGAACGTGATGTCAGCGAGATCAGCGGTATACCCGTCGGAACCGCCGAGTTCGAAGAGAGCTACGGCAGCCTCCTCGGCCGAAGGTGGGAAATCGGTCGAAAGCCGCAGTCAGAGGCTGACTGGCTGACTGAGTACAAGCTGGTCAAGGAGACCATCGCGGCCGTAGTGCGCGGCAGTTCTCAGGAGAAGGAACGAGGCCAGAGCTTCCAGCTCGGCAAGCGGCCAGAGACCCCCGAAGAAGTCGAAGCCGAGAAGCAGCTGCGCGACACGGAGCGTCGTTGGGAAGTCGAGCTCGAAGATCGTAAGCACCGTGCCGACCTAGAGTCTGATGATCGTAAGCACCGTGCCGACCTAGCCTCGAACCAGGCGATGCTCCTCCGGCGCGCGGAAGGCATACGCGGGTGGGCGCTTGTCGCCGTGGTGATCACCATTGTCATCTCACCATGGGGCGCCATCTTCGCTGGCGTCCCCCCAGAGGAATTCGGGCTCTACATGATCCCCGTAACCGGAATCGCTGGAACGATCATTGGCTACTGGTTTGGTCAGGGAGGGCGCACAACAGCGCCCTCGCATTCCCTGATCCAGGCGTCCGGCAGCAACGCATCTGCGCATCAACCCGCACGGTGATGCTGCCTACTTATCCCGGGCCGTGGTGGGGCCGCCCAAGGACGGCCAACGGTGACAGATGACGACACCTGGCTGAGTGATCAGCGCAGGAGAACGGTGTGACGAGGCAGCACCACAGGAGGCAGACTCGGATCACGACTTCCAGGACAAGAAGCAACACAGGTACCGAAATCAAGGGCAAGGCCCAGAACTGGCAGTGCTCCGGAGGTCGTGCCACTTCCGTGCCAGATCGAGCGGGGAGCCACGGGGATGCGCGGAGGCTCGCGGGCACGAGACACGACAACGGCCCCTGACCGTTCTCGCTGGTCAGAGGCCGTTGATCTGCGGAGGCGGTGGGATTTGAACCCACGGTGACATCGCTGCCACGACGGTTTTCAAGACCGTTCCCTTAGGCCGCTCGGGCACACCTCCCGGTGCCGCCGTCCGTCGGACGGCGGCACCGGGACAGCGTATCCGTTCGCGCCGCTCCGCGCGGGAACGGGTGCGGGGGGACGTGCGGTCAGCCGTCGCCCTTGCGGGCGCCGAGGGTGATGTCGGTGGTCTGCCGTTCGCCGTTGCGGACGTAGCTGATCTTGACGGTCTCGCCGGGCTTGTGAGCCCAGATGGACGCGATCAGCGTCGGGCTGCTGTCGATCGTCGAGCCGTCGAACTCGACGATGCGGTCGCCGGGTTTGAGGCCGGCCTTGTCGGCCGGGCCGCCGGGGGCCACGGGTTCGCCGTCGCTGACCCGCTCCGCGATGACCGCGCCGTTGCCCTGCTGTCCTGTGGAGACACGGACGCCGATCACCGGGTACACCGGCACGCCGGTCTCGATCAGCTGCTTGGCCACGCGCTCGGCCTGGTTGATCGGGATGGCGAAGCCGAGGCCGATGCTGCCCGCCTGGCCGCCGCCGAGACCGCCGCCTCCGCCGGACTGGATGGCGGAGTTGACGCCGATCACCGCGCCCTTGCCGTCGAGCAGCGGGCCTCCGGAGTTTCCGGGGTTGATGGAGGCGTCGGTCTGCAGCGCGTTCATGTAGGACGCCTCGCTGCCCTGCCCGTCGCTGGAGGCGACGGGACGGTTCTTCGCACTGATGATCCCGGTCGTCACGGTGCCGGACAGGCCGAACGGCGCCCCGATGGCGATGGTGCTGTCGCCGATCTGCATGTTCGCGGAGTCGCCGAGCGGGAGGGGCTTGAGCTCGCGCCCGCTGGTGTCCACGAGTTTGATGACGGCGATGTCGTACCCCTGGGCGCGGCCGACGATCTCCGCGTCGTAGCTCTTGCCGTCGGAGAAGGTGGCGGTGAGGCGGCCTCCGCTGGCAGCGCTGGCGACGACGTGGTTGTTGGTGAGGATGTGGCCTTCCTTGTCGAAGACGAAGCCGGTGCCGGTGCCGCCTTCGCCGCCGCCGGACGTCTCGATGGTCACGACGCTGGGCAGCGCCTTCGCCGCGATGCCCGCGATGGATTCGGGGCTGCGGCTGGAGGACCCGCCGTCCGCGGAAACCGTGGTGGACGAGGAGGAGGTGACGCCGTTCGTGCCCTGTGCTGCCCAGTAGCCGACGCCTCCTCCGACGCCGCCGGCGACGAGTGCCGCCGCGAGGACGGCTGCCACGACGCCACCGGTGCGGCGCTTGGCTCCGGGCGGCGGGGGCGGTACGGGCGGTGCACCCCAGGGGCTCTGCGGCCCGCCCGGGCTGCCCGGCCCTCCGTGTCCCGTGGGGCCGCCGTGTCCTCCGGGGCCGCCCGGGCTTCCCGGGCCGTACGGCGTGCCGTACCCGCCGGGCGGCGGGGGCGGCGGGGCTCCGGCGTCGCCGTGCGCGCCGGTGCCGCCCGGGCCGGCCTCGCCCGTGGGCGAGGGGTGCCCGGCGGGTGCCGCCGGGCGCTGCGCGGGCAGTGCACCGGGGGCGGCGGATTCCGGTGCGTCCTTCGCGCCGGGCACGACGGGCGGCAGTTGGGTGGTGGCGGTGTCGGTTCCGCCGGCCGAGGGGCCCGGCCCCCCGGGTACAGGGTCGTCGGGGTCGATGCGCGGCAGCCGCGTCGTGTGCTCGGTGTCCGTGGCCGCTGCCGGCCCGCCCTGTGCGGCGGCCGGTGCGGGGGAGGTCTCCGCGGCGGGCGCCTGCGTGCGCTCCGGTCGGGCGAGGGGGAAGTCCTCTTCCTCCGACGGGTTCGGGACCGCGGGAGGTGCCGAGGGTTCCGGCGGGCTTCCGACCGGGGCGCCGGGCGCGGCCGCGTCCTGCGCGGGGGAGGGCCCCGCCGCTGGTGTGCCGGCGGCAGCGCCTTCGTTCTCGGTGCTCACAGCTCTCTCCTCAGGTACACGACATCGCCGGGGTGCACGTTCCTGTTCTCCGGTATCCCGGACAGCATCGCCCATGGCTCGTCAACAGGACGTAAATCGCCGTACCCGCCTCGGGCCGCTTTCTTTACAGCGGACAAAGTGGACCCTCCCGGGGTGCCGCGACCGCCGCCCGCGTGCGAGGCGGTGGCACGATAACCCGGTGAGCCATGAGATCCGCCGCGGGGCACGGCCCTTGGCAGCACGCTCGCCAGACCGTATCGCGGTCGTCGCCCACCGCGGTTCGTCGGAGGATGCGCCGGAGCACACGCTGACCGCCTACCGCAAGGCGATCGAGGACGGGGCCGACGCGCTGGAGTGCGACGTCCGGCTCACCGCGGACGGTCATCTGGTCTGCGTGCACGACCGCAGGATCGACCGCACGTCCGACGGCCGCGGGGCGGTGTCGCGGCTGGAGTTGGCCGACCTGGCGGAGCTGGACTTCGGCTCCTGGAAGGTGCGGCGCGGCGAGGCGCGCGCCGGGGAGGAGCCCGGTACGGACGCGTTCGAGTCGCCGGACACCGAGAACGGCCCGGACCGCACCTCGGTGCTCACCCTGGACCGGCTGCTGCGCCTGGTGGCGGAGGCCGAGCGGCCGGTGGGGCTGGCGATCGAGACGAAGCATCCGAGTCGCTGGGCGGGTCAGGTGGAGGAGCGGCTGCTGGAGCTGCTGTCCGCCCACCGGCTCGACTCCCCCGTACGCGTGATGAGTTTCTCGACGCGTTCGCTCCAGCGGGTGCGCCTCGAGGCTCCCGGCATGCCGACCGTGCAGCTGATGCAGCTGCTCCGGCCGCGGTTGCGCGACGGGCGGCTGCCCGCCGGTGTGCGCATCGCGGGCCCCAGCCTGCGCCTGCTGCGTGCCCACCCGGAGTACGTGCGGCGTGCCCACGGGGCGGGCCACGAGGTGCACGTGTGGACGGTCGACGCTCCCGACGACGTCGAGTGGTGCGCGCGGCTCGGCGTGGACGCGCTGATCACCAACCGGCCCCGGAGGGTGCGGGAGCAGCTGGCCGCGCTGGCCTGAACCGGGCCGGCGCGGCGGCCGGATGTCGGCACCCGCTGTGCACCGGCGCGTTCGGGGCGTAGGGGATCGCCACAAAATCGTCAAGAGAGGTGGAACGTCCGGTTTCCTGCTGTGACGGCATGGGCATCCATCCTTCTGGCATGGCAGAGGAGGTCTCGGGGGTGGCGTTGGTGGTGGCACAGGAGGTGCCTACTTCGTCGACCATGGCCGTGCCGCACGGTCCGGTCGGTGTGGGGCCGGCTCGGCGCCGCATGCGCACGGAGTTGCGCGCGTGCGGGACGCCGGAGGGGCTGGTCGACGATGCCGTTCTGGTGCTCTCGGAGTTGCTCAGCAACGCCTCCCGGCATGCGCGTCCGCTCAGTGTCGGTACGCGGGGGAGTTTCGTGCACGCGGCGTGGACCTGCACGGACGAGGGCGAGGTGACGATCGCCGTGACGGACGGCGGCGGTTCCACGCAGCCGTGCACCGCGAACCCCTCCGTCACCGCACGCGGGGGCCGCGGGCTGGCGATCATCACGTCGCTGACGGAGGAGTGGGGCGTGGAGCAGCACGTGACGGCTGCCGGCGGGGCGGCGCAGCGCGCGGGGCAGGTCGGGGACGGGCAGGTCGAGGGCGGCGAGGCCGTGGTGGGGGTGACCGTCTGGGCGGTGCTTGCGCCCGGCGGGGGCGGTTTCTCGGGTGCCCTGGCCGGGTTGGACATCGCGGAGTCGGTGCCCGGTGCGCTGGACGGGGAGGGTGCCGACGGGTTCGGGCACTGAGGCTCGGGGCGTCCGGTTCCGTGGGCGTGACACCTCTTCGCCGGAGGGCGGCGCTGAGGTGTTGAGCCGATAGGCTCGCGGCGGAAGCATTCTGACCGCTCAGCCGTCCGCAGACCGGGAGTACCGCACGCCATGGCCAAGAAGCGCCGTCCCCAGAGAGAAGCCCGGACACCGCAGCGCGCCGACGGGGAGATTCCCGTCGTGGGTGCCCGGGAGCCGTGCCCGTGCGGCTCGGGCCGCCGATACAAGGCGTGCCACGGGCGGGCCGCCGCGCACGCCGCCGCCGAGTTGGTGCAGCGCCCGTTCGAGGGTCTGCCCGGCGAGGCGGACTGGGTCGCGCTGCGGGAGCTTGTTCCCGCGGCGACGGCCGAACTGACGTTGAAGGGCGGTCTGCCGGAGGGTGTTCCGTCGGTGCGGCTGGCGACGGTGCTGCCGATGGCCTGGCCCGCGTTGCGGCGTGATGACGGCCGGGTGCTGCTGGGGCTGCAGAACGACACCGCGTCGGGCGATCTGAGCCGCGACCTGGCGGACGTGCTGCAGCGGGCGCTGGAGGCGGAGCCGGGTACGCCGGTTGGTGCGGGTCGTGCCGCGCCGGACGGTCCGCGGCTGCAGGATCTGCTGGACGACGAGGCGCCGTTCGCTCCGCAGGTGCACGACGGTTTCGAGTTCTGGCTGGAGGACGCGGAGCAGGCGGCGGGCGAGGTGGCGGCGTCGCTGGAGCGTGCGAACGCGGCGGCGATCCCGACTGCGCGGCTGTCGTCGGTCGAGGGCGCCTACTGGTGCGAGACGCCGGAGAAGAACCATCTGCGCTGGGTGATGGCGCATCCGGAGGAGAAGTTGCTCGACGCGCTGGCGCGGCTGCATGCGGCGGGTTCGTCCTCGCTGGGTGAAGGGACGCGCCTGGTGGGCTCGTTCCGGGCGCACGGCCTCACCGTCCCGGTGTGGGACCTGCCGAGTTCCATGACGGCGGAGGACTGCGAGAAGCCGGCGGAGGTGTTCGCCGAGCGGCTGGCGCAGGCGTTGACGTCGTCCGAGCCGCTGACGCCGCAGGAGCGGCGGGCGCGCAGCGGACTCACCAACCGCCAGGTGACGTTGAGCTGAGACGGCGCGTCACGGCACGCCGCCGTGGCGGGTACCGGCGAGTAAATTCTTGCGGGGATTTCGGGCGTTCGAATTTGCGAACGCCCGATCTCTTGTTACGGTTCTAAGTGCCCGGTCGCTGGTGCATCCCCCGTCGCCAGCGACCGGGTTTTCGTGTGTCCGGAGGTGGTGTGCCGTTCGGCGCTTTTCCGTCGCCCGCGGGATCCGTCAGCCGCAGCTCCGTCACCGGGAGGCCCAGTAAGTATCCGCCCGTTGCCGTGAATCCTCCGCCGGGCACCGCGCGGTTCAGTACGCCAGCCGGCTGCCGCTGTCGGGAGCGTCCACGCTGGCCTCGATGAGGGTTTCCAGCAGGTCCTCCATGCGGGGAAGCCAGGGCGTTCCCTGCTCGGCGTCGTCCTGGGGAGGGCGTTCCCAGCGCACGCCGCCGGTGACCACCGGGCTGGGAGGCAGTACGACGTAGCCGCCGTCGCCGTGGAAGCGCAGTGAACTGGGCACCCTGTCCTGGGCGTAGAGGATCTCGCCGAGTTCGGCCAGCTCGTACGGCTCCACGAGCAGTGCGTAGCGGGTGGGGGTGGCGACGACCGGGCCGAGGCGGACGCCGAGTCGGTCGAAGCGGGCCAGGGCGCTCGCGCCCGCGGTGGCGGGCACGCTCAGCGCACAGGGGGCGCGGCGGCCGTCGACGGCGGTGCCGGTCGCCAGGAGGAGCGAGGCGTCGGGGCGCCGGGTCCACCACCAGCGGACCATGCGTGCGTCGGTGGTCGCGGCGAGGAGTACGGGGTCGAGCGGGTGGGCTCCGGGCACCACGCACTCCGGGTCGGCGCAGGAGCAGGAGAGGTGCGGGGAGCCGTCGCCGGAGCGGACGGACGCGCCGGGGAGCACCGGCCAGCGCCGGTGCGTGGCACAGGTGAGCGCCGCGTTCCGCAGCGTCGACCGGGTCATGCGTCGCCTTCCGAGGATCTCGCGCATGAGCGCTCGTTCCTTTCCGTAAACGCCGATTCTGTCGATTCGGAGATCGTCCGGCCCCTGACACGCGCGGTGCCGGCAACACTTGCGCTCCTGCGCGGTGCGCAGGCGGTGGGACTGCTGCTGCGGCGACACTGGATCACATCGCCGGTCGAGCGTGGTACCTGGCGGGGGGTGGCGCGCACGAGCGCGTTCCACTTCAGTGCTGCCCGTTGCTTCTTCGATGGGGCTCGATGGGGCAAGGCCGTCGCGCTGGGTGTGACGCGCGGGCTCCCTCTCGGGTTCCGTACCCGCAACGGCCGGGGTGACTCTCCGCCCGGGCCTGTTCGTCGCCCGATGTGGCTGGGCTTCGACCGTGGCCGGGTTGTCCTACTGCGCACAGTCGACCGTAAAACATTCCACCCGGGGTTGTTTTTCGGCCATTCTGGAACACACGCGGCCTGCCCGCTGTGGACGAGCGCCTCCGGGCGACACCATCGAACCCCTCACAGCAGTGCTGGACATCGTCACAGCAGTGCGTGTACATCTGGATGCATTCATAGCGGCGCAACACGACATGGGGGTTTGCGATGCTATTGAGAAGAGCGAACTCGGCCGAAAGCCGTCGCCGATGAGTACCCCACATCCGCCGAAAGTGGCCGGTTTCAGCCCCACCCTCTCTCCGCCTTCGCAAACTGCGCCGGCCGATCGGCTCGCCGCCGTCCAGGGCCGTCTGACCGACTGGATCGCGGATCTCACCGCTCTGCACGACCTCACCGGACGCCTCTCCCGCGCCGACGCACTGGACCCGGCGCTCCGGGAGACGCTGGCGGCCGGTGCGGCGCTGATCGGGGCACGTCGCGGGGTGATCACCCTTGCCTCCCGCGACGCCGGCGGCGCCGAGCACACCGTGGGGTTCGGTCTCGCGGCCGCGGAGCTGGGCGCGATCGAGACCGTCCCGCGCGACTCCTCCTCGCTCAGCAGGCTCCTCGACGGCCACGCGGCGCCGGACATCCCGCCGCCCTCCGCCGCCGGCACCACCGGACCGTGCGACCCGGTCGAGGAACGCCCGCGTGCGGGGATCACGCACGCCGACATCCCGGGCGACGAGACGCTCCACCCGCGGCACCGCGAGGTGGCCGCCCGGCTCGGCTTCGGCGCCAGCTACGCCCTGCCCCTCACCGCCCACGACGGCACCCGACTCGGCGCGGCGGTGTGGCTCTACGACGAGCCGGCGGAACCCACCGCCCGGCAGGGCCACCTGCTGGAGCTCTACACCCGTGACGCCACGGAGTGCCTCGCCCGCCACCTCGAACTCGCCCGCGCTCGGGCAGAGGTGGCCGCGCTGCGGGAGGGGCTGCTCCCCAGCAGGCTGCCGCGCGTGCCGGGGGTGCGGCTCGCGGTGCGGCACCGGAGCGGTCCGCGCGGCGGTGGCGACTGGTACGACGCGCTGCCGCTGCCGGAGGGGGCGCTGGGGCTCGCGGTCGGCGGGGTGACGGGCGCCGGTGCGGGCGCGACGGCCGCGATGGGCCGACTGCGTGCATCACTGCGGGCCTACGCCGTGATGGAGGGCGAGGACCCGGTCGCGGTGCTCTCCGATCTCGAACTGCTGCTGCGGCTGACGGAGCCGGCGCGCTCGGCCACCGCGCTGTTCGCGTACGCCGAACCGGCGACCCGCAGAATCGTTCTCGCAGGTGCGGGGCACTGTCCTCCGCTGCTCACCGGTCCGTTCCGCACCGAGTGGGTGGAGACCACGCTGTCCGCCCCGCTGGGCATGCTCGCCTATTGGGAGGCGCCGAGCGTCGAGCTGACCGTACGGCCGGGCGAGACGGTGCTCCTCTACAGCGACGGGCTGCTCCACCGCACCGGCGAGTCGACGGACCGGGCCTACGCCCGGCTCCACACCGCGGTCTCGACGGCGCCCCCGGAGGCGGCGGACGACCCGGAACTGCTGGTGGACCACGTCCTGTCCGCTCTGCTGCCGGAGGGGACGACCCGGCCCGACGGTCCGGCGGGCCGGGAGAATCCGGAAGGCCCGGAAAACCTGGAAGACCCGGAAGACCCGGAAGACGTCGTCCTCCTCGCCGCCCGCTTCTGAGCCTTCGACCTGCACTTCTCGCGGCTGACACAAACGTCACAGCATTTTGCCCCTGTACATCGCTCCGGGGCCCATACGATGGACAGCGGTCCGAGCACCCGCACGAGGAGGAGCGACGTGGCAGACGCCGCCGAGGAGCAGTCCGCAGAGCAGGCTGCCGACGAGAAGCCGATCAAGCAGCGGAAGAACGGCCTCTACCCGGGCGTCTCCGAGGAGCTCGCGGAGAGCATGCGGACGGGCTGGGCCGACACCGAGCGGACCGACCTGGAGCCGATCGCGCAGGCGCGGCAGACCGCCGCGCGGCGTGCCGCACTGTCCGAGCACTTCCCCGGGGAGCGCCTCGTGGTCCCCGCGGGCAACCTGAAGGTCCGCTCCAACGACACCGACTACCCGTTCCGCGCCTCCGTCGAGTACGCCTACCTCACCGGCAACCAGACCGAGGACGGCGTCCTGGTCATGGAGCCGAAGGAGTCCGGCGGCCACGACGCCACGCTGTACCTGCTGCCGCGGTCCGACCGCGAGAACGGCGAGTTCTGGCTGGACGGGCAGGGCGAGCTGTGGGTCGGCCGCCGCAACAGCCTCACCGAGAGCGAGAAGCTGTACGGCCTCCCCTGCAAGGACGTCCGGCAGGTCGCCGCATCGCTGCGCGAGGCCACCGGCCCGGTGCGCGTGGTGCGCGGGCACGACTCCGGTATCGAGGCCGCGCTCACCGACAAGGTGACGGCCGAGCGCGACGCGGAACTGCGGCGCTACCTGTCCGAGGCGCGCCTGGTCAAGGACGACTTCGAGGTCGGCGAGCTGCAGAAAGCCGTGGACTCCACGGTGCGCGGCTTCGAGGACGTCGTGCGGGTGCTGGACCGCGCGGAGGCCACCTCCGAGCGCTACATCGAGGGCACGTTCTTCCTGCGCGCCCGGGTCGAGGGCAACGACGTCGGCTACGGCTCCATCTGCGCCGCAGGCCCGCATGCCACGACGCTGCACTGGGTGCGCAACGACGGCGCGGTGCGCTCCGGCGACCTGCTGCTGCTCGACGCCGGCGTGGAGACGGACACCTACTACACCGCCGACGTCACGCGGACGCTCCCGATCAACGGCAGCTTCACCGAGCTGCAGCGGAAGATCTACGACGCGGTGTACGAGGCGCAGGAGGCCGGGATCGCCGCGGTGCGTCCCGGCGCCAAGTACCTCGACTTCCACCACGCCGCGCAGCAGGTGCTGGCCACGCGTCTCGTCGAGTGGGGTCTGCTGGAGGGACCGGTCGAGCGGGTGCTGGAGCTGGGCCTGCAGCGCCGCTGGACCCTGCACGGCACCGGCCACATGCTCGGCATGGACGTGCACGACTGCGCGGCGGCGCGGCGGGAGTTCTACGCCGAGGGCACGCTGGAGCCGGGCATGTGCCTGACGGTCGAGCCGGGGCTCTACTTTCAGCCCGACGACCTGACGGTGCCGGAGGAGTACCGGGGCATCGGCGTCCGTATCGAGGACGACATCCTGGTGACCGCGGACGGCAACCGGAACCTCTCCGCAGGCCTGCCGCGCACCAGCGCCGACGTCGAGGAGTGGATGGCCCGCCTGAAGGGCTGATCGCACCCGGGCGCGGGGATGCTCCGTCGCCCGCCCGGCAAGCACTTCCCGCCGCCCGTTCCGCGCCCTGCCGCGGGGCGGGCGGCGGTCGTTCCGGCGCCCGCGGGCCGGTGCCGGGCGTCGCGAGGCCCCCGGGACCGGAACGCCGTCGGGTAATGTGTTGGTCAAGGAACGGGACGCGCCGCGGCACGAAGGGGTGTGCACGCCTCGTTTCCGCAACGCCCGGGCGGCGCCATACTCGTCCGGCACGGCGGCCCGGCAGCGAGCCGCCGTGACCACGAACGGCACACCGTCCTCTGGAGCCCGCCCATGGAGCCCACCGCCCACCCCCGCAAGACCGTCCTCCCCGGGGTCGGCGCACGCTACGACCTGGACACCGATGCCGGGCACCACCTGTCTGTCGTGGCGCACCAGGACGGCCGGCGCATCCTCGCGTTCCACGACCCCCAGGACGACGACGCCTGCAAGGACTCGGCTCCGCTGGAGCCCAACGAGGCGACGGCACTCGCCCGGCTCCTCGTACCGGACCCGGTGGCGCACCTGTACCAGCACCTCGAACTGGACCTGGTCACCGAGCACATCGAGGTGACCCACCGGTCGCCGTACTGCGGCCGCACCCTCGGGGACGCACAGGTCAGATCGCGCACGGGCGCATCCGTCGTCGCCGTGCTGCGCCGCACCGCCGCGGAGCCCTCGCCCGCACCGGCCTTCCGGTTCGCGCGCGGAGACGTCCTCGTCGTCGTCGGCACCCGCGAGGGTGTGGACGCCGTCGCCGAACTGATCGCCGGAGGATGACACGCCCGTGCACGACACCACCGCCATGCTCATCGAACTGGGCGCCATCATCCTCGGTCTCGGCATCCTGGGCCGGCTGGCGGGGCGCATCGGCTTCTCCCCGATCCCGCTCTACCTGCTCGCCGGTCTCGCGTTCGGGCAGGGCGGTGTGTTCGAGCTGGGCGCGAGCGAGGAGTTCGTGGCGACGGGTGCCGAGATCGGTGTGATCCTGCTGCTGCTCCTGCTCGGCCTGGAGTACACCGCGAGCGAGCTGGTCTCCAACCTGCGGACGCAGTACCCCTCGGGGCTGGTGGACTTCGTGCTCAACGCGCTGCCCGGAGCCGCTGCGGCGCTGCTGCTGGGCTGGGGGCCGGTCGCCGCGGTGGCGTTGGCGGGGGTCACCTGGATCTCGTCCTCGGGCGTCATCGCCAAGGTGCTGGGGGATCTGGGGCGGTTGGGGAACCGGGAGACGCCGGTCGTCCTGGGGGTGCTCGTCATCGAGGACCTCGCGATGGCGGTGTACCTGCCGATCCTGACGGCGCTGCTGGCCGGTGTGGGCCTCGCCGGGGGCAGTCTGACGCTGCTCGTCTCGCTCGGAACGGTCGGCGCCGTGCTGTACCTGGCGGTGCGGCACGGCCGACTCATCAGCAAGGCGGTGTCCTCCGACAATCCGGAGATGCTGCTCCTCGTCGTGCTCGGACTGACGCTGCTGGTGGCGGGCGTGGCGCAGGAGTTGCAGGTCTCGGCGGCGGTGGGGGCGTTCCTGGTGGGCATCGCGCTGTCGGGGGAGGTCGCCGAGGGGGCGCACAACCTTCTGACGCCGCTGCGGGACCTGTTCGCGGCGGTGTTCTTCGTGTTCTTCGGGCTGAGCACCGATCCGTCGCGGATCCCCCACGTGCTGCTGCCCGCGCTGCTGCTGGCCGTGGTGACGGCCGGCACCAAGATCGCCACGGGCTGGTACGCGGCCCGGCGCGCCGGCATCAAGCGGGCCGGACGGTGGCGGGCAGGCGGAACGCTCGTGGTGCGGGGCGAGTTCTCCATCGTCATCGCCGGGCTCGCTGTCGGGGTGGAGCCACGCATCGGCCCGCTGGCGACGGCGTACGTGCTGCTGCTGGTGCTCGTCGGGCCCCTTGCCGCGCGGTGGACGGAGCCGCTGGCGCGGCGGCTCACGCGGCAGCCCCGTCCGGGGCCGGCCGGGGTCGCGCCGACCGCGGGGCGGAGGGCCGCCGCCGGGGACGCGGAGCTTCCGGTGGATTCGCCGGCCTCGGGCGGCTGACCGGTCGGGCGCGGACGGCGGTTGGGGGCACCGGCCCGTGGCCGTACGGCGGCCAGCGCTTGACGGCGACACCCGCCCAAAGGCTGACGGCCGCATCGTCGAGGCTGCCGAACCTCACCACCCGCGGGCCCAGCGAGGGTCCGCACCAGGTCCTTGTGACCGCCCGACTTCCCTGCAGGAAGGGAAGTTTGACGACCCACCGCTTTCAAACTTCCGGGCACACCCCATAGCCGTGCAAGCGCGTCTGCAATTACAGTTGTACTCACATCGGTAAGCACAGATGTACTTGCAGTCGACCGTCCAACGACGCCCCGCCGGCCCGCGGCCACCCCTCCCCAATCCGGCGGCGGCGCAGTACGGGCCAGCACCCCACGAAGGAGAGCCGGATGCAGCAGATCGCCAACGGAGTTCGGGCCGACCTGATCGCCGGTGCGAACTGGCGCAAGAGCGGCCGCAGCGCCCCCGGCGGGAACTGCGTGGAGATGACCGCTCTGGCCTCCGGCGGGGTCGCCGTCCGCAACTCCCGCTTCCCCTCCGGGCCCGCGCTGGTGTACAACCGGGCCGACCTCGCGTCCTTCCTGGAGGGCGTCAAGGAAGGCGAGTTCGACGAGCTGGCCACCGAGGCCCTCTGAGGTGAAGCTTTCGTCCCAGGTCCGTACCGAACCGGACGAAGAGGCGGACGAGAGCTGTACCTGACACCCCGACAGGTGCCAGACTGGTGCGTCCTTACGACGCGCTGGGGAGTTGGGGAATGTCCGCGAAGTCGCTGCCGATCGGTGAGACCCGCGCCATGCAGGGGTCCTCGCACCAGGAGAACGGCCCGACCGCACTCCGGATCCTGCTGGGAGGCCGCCTGCGCAGGCTGCGCCAGCAGTGCGACATCACGCGCGAGGAGGCCGGCAGCCACATCCGGGGCTCCCACGCCAAGATCAGCCGCCTGGAACGCGGGCAGGTGGGCTCGAAGGAGCGCGACCTCGCGGACCTGCTGACGCTCTACGGCGTCACCGATCCCGACCAGCGCGCCGAGTTCTTCGACCTCCGCATCAAGGCCAACGCCCCCGGCTGGTGGCACCAGTACAACGACGTCCTCGAGGACTGGTTCGAGCTCCACATCGGCCTGGAGGAGGCGGCCTCCCTCATCCGCACCTACGAGGTGCAGTTCCTCCCCGGCCTGCTCCAGACCGAGGGGTACGCCTACGCGGTCAGCCGCCTCGGCTACCCGGACGCCTCGGAGAACAAGCTGGAGCGGCTCGTCGAACTCCGCCTGCGCCGCCAGCAGCTCCTCACCCGCGAGGACGCCCCCAAGCTGTGGGCCGTCGTCGACGAGGCCGTGCTGCGCCGCCGCTTCGGCAGCCGGGAGGTGATGCGGGACCAGATCGAGCACCTGCTGCGGGTGACCGAACTGCCCAACGTCACCCTCCAGGTCGCGCCCTTCGAGGTGAGTGCCGCCGCGGCCGGGTCGCCCATCACCATCCTCCGGTTCCAGGAGCCGACCCTGCCGGACAAGGTGTACCTGGAGCACCTGACCAGCGCCGTCTACCTGGACCGGCAGGCAGAGATCGACCAGTACTCGCTGATCATGAACCGGCTGGCGGCCGAGGCCGACACCCCGGAACGGTCCCGCGCCTTCCTGCGGAGCCTGCTCGGCGACTGACGCGTACGGCAGGGCGGGATCCGACGGCCCCGCTGCGCATGCGGTGGGTCAGCCCGCGCGGACCAGGGCGTCGTCCCGCCACTTGAGGATCTTGTCGAAGCTGACCACCGCGCCGCCGCGGCGGCTGCGGTTGGCGAACCGGACGTGGTCCGCGAGGGATTCGATGAGGAACAGGCCCCGGCCGTGCTCCTCGTCGAGCCGTTGCGCCGCCCCTTCCCCCACGGGCACCGTCGTCGCCGGCAGGTCCGCCCGCACACCGGGGAACCCGGGACCGGCATCGGTCACCTCGACGTGGCAGGTGTCGCCGTCGATGCAGGCCGTGACCCGGTAGCCGTCCGCCGGTGAGCCGCTGCCGTGCTCCACCGCGTTCGCGCAGGCCTCCGACACCGCGACGGCGAGATCGTAGGAGATCTCCGGGTCCACCCCCGCCGAATCCATCGCGCCGAGCAGCATGCGCCGTGCGAGCGGCACTGTGGCCGCCTCTCGGCGCAGATGCAGAGACCACCAGATGCTCATGCTCAGCCTCCAGGCGCGCGGCTCGACTCGGGCTCCGCAGGGAGCCCTCCGGCCATACCGCTACCTATTGCCGACCGTGACGAGCGGTAAGCGTCCCGACGCGCCCACTCCCCCCGATCGGCGGACGCGCGGTGCCCGCCACCCGGCGCAACGGCGCCGACGGGCGCCCCCGGGCCGGGCCTCGCCGACGGCCGGTGAGAAGATGGGCGGCGCCATGACTGTCGGCGCGGATCTCAGACTCCTGCGGGCCGCGGTGTTCACCGCGGTCTGCGTGCTGTTGTCCGCGGGCGGCCACGCACTCGCGGCCGGGGCGCCGCTGCCCCTGTGGGCGCTGGGCCTCGGATGCGCCCTGGTGTTCGCCGTCGCCGCACCGCTGGCAGGACGCGAACGCTCGCTCCCCGGCATCGCCGCGCTGCTCACCGTCGGCCAGGTGGCGCTGCACACCGTCTTCTCCGTGGCGCACAGCCCGTCCGCCGCAGCCGCCACGGCCGGCGCGTCGCCCGCACCCGTATCGGGCGGTGCCGGGGCGCTGGCGCAGGACCTGGTCTGCAACGGCGCCGCCCGGAGTCCTCTCACTCCCGCCGAGGCGCAGCGCCTGGTGAACGATGCCGGGCTCTCCGGCCACGGTGCCGCCGTCGCGGGGGTGCCGGCAGGCACGCCGGTGGACGGGACGTCCGCCGTGATCGATGCCGCGCTGGCGCAGCTCTCCCTCTCCATGCTGCTCGGCCACGTGCTGGCCGCGGCCGCCGTCGGGTGGCTGCTGCGGCGCGGCGAGGTCGCCCTCTGGCGGCTGGTGCGCCTCTCCGCCGTCGCGGCCCGCGCCGTCCAGGAGCTGCTGACGGTCCGCGCGCTGCGCGCGGCCGCTCGCCTGCTGCGGGCCCTGCGCCACGCGCTGGGCGACGACGACTCCGCGCCGCGCCTGCGGCGCCGCGGCCCGGCGGCCGGGCACACGCCGCTGCCGGTCCCTCCTCCGCTGTCGGGTGGGGTGGCCCGGCGCGGTCCTCCCTCCGCGGCGGACCGGTTCGCCCTGGTCGCCTGACACCCACCCCGCCCCGGTACTCCGGCGCCTCGCGCCGCGCCGGGCGTGCGCGAGGTGCCGGGCGCCCTCCCCATCCACCCATGGCCCCTCCCGCATGCCCGCACACCGGCCGGTGCTCCTCGTGCGCCCCGCCCGATCCGGACATGCCGTACCCGTCACGGAGTGGGCCGCTTCGCGACAGGAAAGAACGCCCGTCATGACGACTGCGCACACCACGCGTCCCGCCACCCGCCGGCTCGCCGTCTCCGCCGCTCTCGCGGCGGCGACCGTGCTGACGTGTGCCGGTGCCGCCTCCGCCCACGTCGGCGTCGACCCCGGCGAGGCCGAGAAGGGCGGCTACAGCACCGTCACCTTCAAGGTCCCCAACGAGCGGGACGACGCCTCGACCGTGAAGCTCGAGGTCAACCTGCCCGCCAACCACCCGATCGGGTCGGCGATGCCGCAGCCGGTGCCCGGCTGGGACATCGACGTCACCACCAGCACGCTGGACGAGCCGATCGAGCAGCACGGCTCGACGCTCGAGAAGGCCGTCACCCGGATCACCTGGAGCGGCGGCACCATCGAGCCCGGCCGCTTCCAGCAGTTCCCCGTCTCCATGGGCCCGCTCCCGGAGGACACCGACCGGCTCGCCTTCAAGGCGCTGCAGCGCTACGACAGCGGCGAGGTCGTGCGGTGGATCGAGGTCCCCGAGGAGGGGGCCGCCGAGCCGGAGCACCCCGCCCCCGTGCTGGAGCTCACGGCCGCCGAAGGCGAGGGCCACCACAGCGGTGGGACGGCCGGTGACGCCACCCATGCGCCGGGGGCCGGAGCGGCCGAGGCCGGCGCACCGGACCACGACGACGCCCACGACGCGGCGGCCGACGCCACGGACAGCACCGCCCGCGCCCTGGGCGTCGTCGGCATCCTCGTCGGTGCGGCCGGCGTGGCCTTCGGCGTCCTCGCGAGGCGCCGCCGCACCTGACAGCCCGAATCCTCACCGAACCAGGATGTTGTGACCCCATGCAGACCTCACGCACGCTGACCGCGGCCGCCGCGCTGCTGGCAGCAGCAGCCACCCTCACCGCCTGCGCCGGGAGCGACCCGTCCGGCGGGAAGGACGGCTCCGTGGCGTCGGTCGAGGGCGGCCGGGAGAAGGGCGGCATCACGCTCGACCGCCCCTTCGCCAAGCCCGACCTGACCCTCACCGACACCCGCGGCGAGACGTACGACCTCGTGGAGGAGACCGCGGGCCGTCCCACGCTCCTCTACTTCGGCTACACCCACTGCCCCGACGTGTGCCCGCTGACGATGAGCAACATCGCCATCGCCCACTCCAAGCTCACCGAGGCGCAGCAGAAGAAGCTGCAGGTCGTGTTCGTCACCACCGACCCGAAGCGGGACACCCCGGAGCGGCTCGACAAGTGGCTGGGCATGAACGACCCCTCGTTCATCGGTCTGACCGGCGATTTCGACACCATCCAGGCCGGCGCACGCAGCGTCGGCGTCCACGTCGAACCGTCCTACGAGAAGAAGAACGGCGACATCGTCTCCACGCACGGAGCGCAGGTCCTCGCCTTCTCGCCGAAGGACGACAAGGCCCACGTGGTCTACACCGAACAGAACGTCACCGTGGAGACCCTCACCGAGGAACTCCCCGCGATCATCAAGGGAGAGCGCCCATGAGCGCCCGCACCACCCGCACCACCGCACTCGCCTCCGTCGCCGCACTCGCCGGCGCCCTGGCACTCGGCGCCTGCTCCTCGGAGCAGCCGAGCGACGACGCCCCCGCCCCGTCCGGGATCACGGTCTCCGGCGCCTACGTGCCGGAGCCGATGATGAAGGACATGGCCGCGGGCTTCTTCACCGTGAAGAACACCGGCGACACCGCGGACACCCTCACGAAGGTCACCACCGACGCCGCCGCCGAGGCCGAACTCCACGAGACCGTCGACCGGAAGATGCAGCAGGTCGACAGCTTCCGCGTGCCGGCCAACGGGACGCTGCGGCTCTCCCGCGGCGGCAACCACCTCATGCTCATGGGGCTCGACCACAAGCCGGCCGAGGGCGACTCCGTCACCCTGACCCTGCACTTCGAGCACCACAAGCCCGTCACGGTCACGGCACCGGTCAAGGCTTCCAACCACAACCCCAACCGGTAAGGACACCGCCGCGTGCAGTCCACCACCGCAGCCCGGCCACGGCCCGTCCGTGCCCTCGGCCTGATGCTCGCCGCGCTCACCGCGCTCGGCGCGCTCCTGCTGGGGGCCGCGGGTCCGGCCGTCGCGCACAGCTCCCTCACCGGCTCCAGCCCGGCCGCCGGCGCGGTGGTGGACCGCACGCCCGATGCCGTCACCCTCACCTTCTCCGAAGCGGTACGCCCGGACGACGACTCCTTCCGCGTCCTCGGACCCGACGGCAGCCGCGCCGACACCGGCGAACAGGTCAACCTGTGCAGCGGCGACACCATCCGCTTCGGCACCCTGCTGCGCCCCGGCCTGCCCGACGGCACCTACACCGTCGCCTGGCACGTCGTGTCGGCGGACGGCCATCCCGTCTCCGGCGCCTTCACCTTCTCCGTCGGCACCCCCTCCGCCACCGCCGTCGCGCTCCCCGAGCAGGCGGCCGGCGGGGGCACCGCGGGCGTCCTCCACGCCCTCGCCCGCTACGCCGCCTACGCGGGTTTCACCCTTCTCATCGGCACCACCACCCTGCTGCTCACCTGCTGGCGGGAGGGAACACGGCACCGCACGGTGCGCCGCCTGCTGCGCGCGAGCTGGCTCACCGCGGTGGCCGCCACCCTCGTGCGGCTGCTGCTGCGCCACCCCTACACCGGGTCGGGCGACCTCACCGACGCCCTCGACCCGGGCGGCCTGGCGGCCACGGTGCAGACCACGGTCGGCACCGCGCTCGTATGCCGGCTGCTGCTCCTCGGCGCGGCGGCCTTCTTCCTGGTGCTGCTCCTCAACCGCCCCCCTGCCGCACCCCTCCGGACGGACGACGGCCCCGGCGCGGGCCGCGAGGACGCGCACCGCCGCCTCTTCCTCCTCGCGGGGGCCGGGCTCGCGACCGCCCTCGCGGCCACCTGGGCGCTCGCCGAACACGCCCTGACGGGCCCGCAGTCCGCCGCCGCCCAGGTGTCGCACCTGGCGCACCTGCTGGCGGTGGCCGTCTGGCTCGGAGGGCTCACCACCGTGCTCGCCGTCCTCACGCGCCCGGCGGGCCTGCCGCTCCCGGCGTCGGCGGTGCGCCGCTTCTCCCGTTGTGCCGCCGCCTCCGTCGCGGTGCTGGCCGCCACCGGGCTGTACCAGTCGTGGCGGCAGACCGGCTCGGTGGACGCGCTCACCGGCACCGCATACGGCCGCCTGCTGCTGCTCAAGACCGGCCTCGTCCTGGTGCTGGTGCTGCTCGCGCTGCTCGCCCGGCGCTGGACCTTCCGCCTCATGTCCGCGGCCGACCGGGCGGCGCCCGCCGGGGAGGAGGCCGCGGCGACGGCTGCCCCGGCCCGCGCGGCCGCGCTCCCGACCGCCCACCCGGCCGGCACGGGCGGCACGGGCAGCACGGGCGGTGGGGACAGCCCGGACGCCGCGGACGGGCCGCCGGCCGCGGCGCCCGTGGAGGACCCGGTGCGCGCGGCGCAACTCGCCCGCCAGCAGGCGGCCGTGCGGAGGGCCCGGGTGCGCCGCGACCGCGACGCCGATCCGCGACGCGTCGGCCTGCGCCGCGCCGTCCTGGCCGAGGCTCTGGTCGGCGCGGTCGTGCTCGCCGTCACCGTGCAGCTGACCGGTACCGAGCCGGCCCGCACCGCTGCGGCCTCCGCCGCGCTGACCGCCCCATCGGCCGCGGTGCCCGACCGCCCCCTCGATCTGAGCCTCCCGTTCGACACCGGCGGCGCCCGCCGCGGCAAGGGCACCGTCGCGGTCGCCCTCGACCCGGGGCGCACCGGGAGGAACACCCTGCGGATCACCGCCACCGACCCCGGTGGGGCACCACTGGACCTGCCCGAGGTGCGTCTCGCCCTCACCCTCCCCTCCCAGGACCTCGGCCCGCTCCGGTACGCCCCGCAGCGCACCGGACCGGGCGCCTGGCGCAGCCGGAGGGTGGTCGTCCCCGCTCCGGGCGACTGGACGCTCGCCGTCACCGTGCGCTCCTCGGACATCGACCAGGTGACCCTCACCGAAACCGTCACTCTCGGCTGAAAGGAAAGGAGGCTCGCCCCATGGACGAGCCGCACGTCACCGTGTCCCGCCGACGTCTCCTCGGCACCGTCTCCGCGGCGGGCGCGGGAGGAATGCTGCTCGGCGGAGCCGGCGGCGCACTGACGCAGGACGCGATCGCAGGTGCCCCGCCGGACGCGCTCTCGCAACTGGGCTCGGCCACCGTGCCCTTCCACGGCACCCACCAGGCCGGCATCGTGCAGCGCGCGCAGGCCGTCGGGCACCTCGCCGCGTTCGACCTGCGTCCGGGCGCCGGACGCAAGCAGGCCGCCGCGCTGATGCGCCGCTGGTCGGCCGCCGCGGCGGCCCTGACCTCCGGACGCGAGGTGGACGACGACTCCGAGGTCGCCCGGGACGCGGGGCCCTCGTCGCTGACCGTCACCTTCGGCTTCGGCCGCACCTTCTTCACCCGCACCGGGCTGGAGGCGCAGCGCCCCGAGGCGCTGGCGCCGTTGCCGCGCTTCTCGCAGGACGCCCTCGACGCAGAGCGCTCCGACGGCGACCTGTGGGTGCAGATCGGCGCCGACGACGGCCCGGTCGCCTTCCACGCGCTGCGCACCCTGCAGAAGGCGGCGGCCGGCACGGCACGGCTGCGGTGGCAGCACACCGGCTTCAACCGGGCCCGAGGTGCTGCCACCGCGCCGCGGTCGCCCCGCAACCTCATGGGGCAGGTCGACGGCACGAACAACCCCAAGCCCTCGGAGCCGGACTTCGACGAGCGGATCTTCGTGCCGGGCGGCGGCAGCCCCGCGTGGATGGCGCACGGCTCCTACGCGGTGGTGCGCCGCATCCGGATGCTGCTCGACGACTGGGACGGCACGTCCCGCAGCGAGCAGGAGGAGGTCATCGGACGCCGCAAGTCGGATGGGGCGCCGCTGTCCGGCGGTCCGGACGCGACGGAGGAGACGAAGGTCGATCTGAACGCGCGCCGCGGCGGGGGCGTTGCCGTGCCCGCCGACGCCCACGTGCGGGTGGCGGCGCCGGAGACGAACGGCGGGGCGGCCATGCTGCGCCGCTCGTTCTCGTACCACGACGGGTTCCGCGAGGACGGTTCGCCGGACGCGGGGCTGCTGTTCATCGCCTGGCAGGCGGATCCGCTGACGGGTTTCGTGCCGGTGCAGCGGAAGCTGGACAGCGGCGACGCACTGTCCCGGTTCATCCGCCACGAGGCGAGCGGCCTGTTCGCGGTGCCCGGCGGCCCGGCGGAGGGCGAGTACGTGGGACAGCGGCTGCTCGAGGGCTGAGGGGCGGCTCCACCGGGCCCCGGGGAGGCGGAGGGCGAGCGGGGCCGGGCGGAGGGCGGGGCGGCCCGAGGGTTGGGACGCGGCAGGTCGCGGGTGCCCTGCGCACTACCCTGTGCAGCATGTCACCCGCGAGTCGTTTCGCCTATCTCGGTCCCGAGGGGACCTTCACCGAGGCCGCCCTGCGCACCCTTCCGGAGGCGGCGACCCGCGAACTGCTGCCGATGGTGTCGGTACCGGCCGCCCTGGACGCCGTCCGGGCCGGGGAGGCGGCGGCGGCCCTGGTGCCGATCGAGAACTCGGTGGAGGGCGGGGTGACCGCGACGCTGGACGAGCTGGCGAGCGGCGAACCGCTGATGATCTACCGCGAGGTGCTGCTGCCGATCGCCTTCGCGCTGCTGGTGCGGCCCGGTACCTCGCTCGACGCGGTGAAGACCGTGACCGGGCACCCGGTGGCGCAGCCGCAGGTGCGGAACTGGCTGGCCGGGCATCTTCCGGACGCCCGGTGGGAGTCGGCGGCGTCCAACGCGGACGGTGCCCGGCTGGTGCAGGAGGGCCGGTTCGACGGCGCGTTCGCCGGTGAGTTCGCGGCGGCGACATACGGCTTGGAGCCGCTGGTCACCGGCATCCACGACGCGGAGAACGCGCAGACCCGCTTCGTGCTGGTGGGCCGCCCGGCACGGCCCGCCGCCCCCACCGGCGCGGACAAGACGTCGGTGGTGATGTGGCTGCGCGAGGACCACCCGGGTGCGCTGCTGGAACTGCTCCAGGAGTACGCCTCGCGCGGGGTGAACATGATGCGCATCGAATCGCGGCCCACGGGTGAGGGCATCGGCCGGTACTGCTTCTCGGTCGACTGCGAGGGCCACGTGTCCGACCGCCGCGTGGGGGACGTCCTCATGGGACTGAAGCGGGCATGCCAGAAGGTGCGGTTCCTGGGCTCGTACCCGCGCGCGGACGAGGTGCCTCCCACGCTCCGCGCGGGAACCTCCGACGAGGACTTCGTGGCTGCCGCCGACTGGCTGACCAGGTGCTTGGACGGACGTCCGTAGCGCCTCACGGGCAGGTCGTGAAGTTGTCCACAGAGTTGTCCACAGGCGGAGGGGTGCCCTTCGCTTTGCCTGTGCACAACCGGTGGAACGAAACGGTCGTTGTCGACAAAGCTCCAAGGTGACGCGAGAGTCCCCCACATGGCCGCAGACCGGGTTACGTCACCCCAAGTCCCCTCATCAACCCTTTAGGGTGAGGCAATCCCGTTCGATCGAGGACGATTCGGGCACTCTCGGCGGAGCTTCGAGCCCCTCCCCATGCACCGTCAAAGGATCTTCAACGTTTCCACAGGCCCCGCCCCCGGCCTGTGGACAACACCGGGGAAGATCACTGGAGCTGTGGATAACTCGGTCGGAGCAACGTCCGCCAGACGGGTCCCGGCCACCGCGAACATCCCGGACACGCTTCCGCGGGGCACTCCGCCGCGGGTGTGGAGAAGGTCCGATCATGCGCCGCGCCCCGCGTGACGCGGCCGGGCGGAAAGGGGGGTTCGAGGTCGAACGGCGTGCACCGGTCCCGGTAGTGTGGCGGCGTGATTGACCTTCGCCTGCTCCGTGAGGACCCCGACCGTGTGCGCGCGTCGCAGCGCGCCCGAGGAGAGGACGTCGAACTCGTCGACGCCCTGCTCGCCGCCGACGAACGGCGCCGGTCGTCCGGTGTCCGCTTCGACGAGCTGCGGTCGGAGCAGAAGCAGCTCGGCAAGCAGGTCGCCAAGGCGCAGGGCGAGGAGAAGGCGAAGCTGCTGGAGCGGACCCGCGAACTCGCCGCGGCAGTCAAAGCCGCCGACGGGGAGCAGGACGAGGCCGCCGCGGAGGCACAGCGCCTGCTGCTCCAGCTGGGCAACGTCGTCCACCCGGACGTTCCGGTGGGCGGCGAGGAGGACTTCACCGTCCGGGAAACCCTCGGCGAGAAGCGCGACTTCGAGGCGGAGGGCTTCGAGCCGCGCGACCACCTCGAACTCGGCAGCATGCTCGGCGCGATCGACGTGGAGCGGGGCGCGAAGGTCTCCGGCTCCCGCTTCTACTACCTGACAGGCGTCGGGGCCCTCCTCGAACTCGCCCTCGTGAACGCCGCGATGGCCCAGGCCACCGAAGCCGGCTTCACCCCGATGCTCACCCCGGCGCTGGTCAAGCCCGCCTCCATGGAGGGCACCGGCTTCCTGGGCCAGGCGGCGCAGGACGTCTACCACCTGGAACAGGACGACCTGTACCTCGTCGGCACCTCCGAGGTACCGCTCGCCGCGTACCACATGGACGAGATCATCGAGGCGGACCGGCTGCCGCTGCGGTACGCCGGGTTCTCGCCCTGCTTCCGCCGCGAGGCCGGCAGCTACGGCAAGGACACCCGCGGCATCTTCCGCGTCCACCAGTTCGACAAGGTGGAGATGTTCGCCTTCGTGCACCCGGAGGAGGCCGAGGCCGAGCACACGCGGCTGCTGGAGTGGGAGAAGCAGTGGCTGACCTCCCTCGAACTGCCCTTCCAGGTCATCGACGTGGCCACCGGGGACCTCGGCGCCTCCGCCTCCCGCAAATTCGACTGCGAGGCGTGGATCCCCACCCAGGGCAAGTACCGCGAGCTGACCTCGGCGTCCAACTGCGACGAGTTCCAGGCCCGCCGCCTGTCCGTGCGGATGCGCGGCGACGGCAGGACCCGGCCGCTGGCAACCCTCAACGGCACGCTGTGCGCGGTGCCGCGCACCATCGTCGCGCTGCTGGAGAACCACCAGCGCGCGGACGGCTCGGTACGGGTGCCCGAGGTGCTGCGGCCCTACCTGGGCGGCCGTGAGGTGCTGGAACCGGTCGCGAAGTGAGCCAGGAGCCCGCGCCCACGCCCGGCCCCTTCCCGTACCGACTGATCGCCACCGACCTCGACGGGACGCTGCTGCGCCCCGACGACACCGTGTCGCCCCGCACCCGCACCGCGCTCCGTGCGGCGTGCGCGCGGGGCGCGGCACACCTGATCGTCACCGGCCGGTCGGTGCCCTGGACGCTGCCGGTGCTCGACCTGCTGGGCCACGAGGGCCTGGCGGTCTGCGGGCAGGGCGCGCAGGTGTACCACGCCGGCGAGCGGCGGATGCTGACGTCGGTGACGCTGGACCGGCAACTGGCACGGCTGGCACTGGCGAGGATCGAGGAGTCGGTCGGCCCGCTGGCCCTGGCCGTCTCCCGCGACGGCGTCGACGGCGAGGTGCTCGTGGCTCCCGAGTACCGGGAGCAGGACGGATCGCTGCCCTCCAGGCCGCTTCAGGACCGCGAACAGGTCTACGCGGAGCCGGTGAACAAGCTCTACATCCAGCACCCGCGGCTGGACAACGACGCACTCGGCCGGGCGGCGCGCGAGGCGGCGGGGGACCTGGTGAGCGTCACCGTCTCCGGCCCGGACATCGTCGAACTGCTGCCGCTCGGGCTCAGCAAGGCCAGGGGCCTGGCGATGGCCGCCCGGCGGCTGGGCGTGCGGGCTGCGGAGACCCTCGCCTTCGGCGACATGCCCAACGACATTCCGATGTTCGCCTGGGCGGCCCACGGCGTCGCCATGGACAACGCGCACCCCGAACTGCGCTCGGTCGCCGACGAGATCACCGCCTCGCACGAGGAGGACGGCATCGCGGTCGTGCTGGAGAAACTGCTGGCGCGGTGACCGTCAGGACGCCGGTGGCCCGGAGGCGTCCTCCCGCAACCGGGCCACGAAGCAGCGCCACGCAGCGCGCGGCACGCGGAGCACCGGGCCGGCTGTGTCCTTCGAGTCCCGCACGTGGACGGCACTGCGTGTGGGAGCCATTTCGAGGCATTCCCCGCCGCTGGAGTCGCTGTAGGTGCTCTTGCGCCAGACCAGATCGCTCATTCCCCACCCGCCAGCTCTTTGATCAGGTCGAAGGACTCCTCCGGACGAAGGGCCTGTTGGCCGATCATGGCACAGCGCCGAGCGTAGACACCCACCTCTTCCGGCCGAGCCACAAGAGTGCTGTTCCCGTTGCATTCCATGTACACCAGTCGATCGCACTCAGGCGTCTCGATGACGGTGAACGGACCTTCCAGACCTGCATGCACGCCCCGCGACACCGGCATGACCTGGACGACCACGTTGGGCAACTCACTGCAGGCCAGTAGATGATCGAACTGGTCCGTCATCGTCCGCGCCGTACCGACGTGCCGGCGGAGAACGGCCTCGTCGAGGACCACATTGATGACGCAGAAGGGCTTCCGGGTGAGCAACGCGGCGCGCTCCATCCGAGCAGCCGTGAGGGCTTCGAGGTCCGACTCGTCGAGCGGTGGAAAACCGGAGGCGAGGACCGCGCGCGCGTAGCCCTCGGTCTGCAGCAATCCGTGGATGACCTGGCTGCAGAACGACGTCAGACTCAACGCCTCCTGTTCGAGCTGGACGAAGCCCTGGAAGTGCTCCGGATAGCGCTCCAGCCGCAGGTAGCGCCTCGCGGCACGGAGCACGCCCCCGGCGTCGAGCGCCTTCTCGGCGGCGTCGACGAACTCGTCGGTCGCGGGCTTCGCACACGTCTCCACGGCGCTCACCGCCGCGCCCGTGTAGCTCATGCGGCTGCCGAGTTCGCTCTGGGAGAGGCCCGCTCTGCCACGTGTCAGCCGCAGGACCTCCGCGAAGTACTGCCCGGCCGGGGACACCACCCTCCTGCCCGGTGCCATCGCCGCCACCACCCTTCCCGCGCACCTCGGCCCGTCTCAACGCGCCTCAACCGATCTCAACGCCGCAGCGGTCCCGTTCACCCGTTGCGGCCGTTGACATGCCACTACTACCGAACGTAGCGATCCGTCACGATCCTGGCTCCATGAAACCGGAAAGTCATGAGACGTCTCCCGCCCTCGCCTCGGTGATCTGGTGGCGTCGGTACCCGGCCGTGCCGCGCAGTGTCCCCGTCGCCCGGCACCACGCGTCGCGCCTCCTCGCCGACCGGGGTGTGCCCGAGGCCGCGCGCAGCACGGCCGAACTGCTCGTGTCGGAACTGGTCACCAACGCCGTGCGGCACGGGCGCGTTCCCGGGCGGCTGCTCGAACTGCGGATGACCTACGGCCTGGAGAAGATCGTCACGGTCGAAGTGTCCGATGCCGGCGACCGGAGGCCGCCGGCAGCACCGCCGGACGACTCCGCCGACGACGTGGCGGAGTCCGGTCGAGGTCTTGCCCTCGTGGCCGCGTTCGCCGACTCCTGGGGGGTGCGGGACCGCGAGGTCGGCAAGACGGTGTGGGCCCGGCTCATCGTGGAACCGGTGCGGCCCGACCCCACCACGCAGCATTCGTCACCCCATGTCAGCGACGCGTCACGCCGAGCTTGACGCAGTGCAGTCATATGCACCGTCATTCGTGGTTTCTGAGCCGATCCTGGCACTTGATGACCGGCACAAGCATCAGCCGGGCCCGGGCCTGACCCTCACGCTCCGCAACCGGCGGTCGTCATACGGTCACAGGGGGTGTAGTGTGCCCCTCGACGAGGGTCGCCTCCTCCGGAACGAGGCGGTCCCCAACAGGTGTAGGAGCACCTGCCGGGGACCTGCACCCTCGAGGACTTACAGTGCAAGGAGTCCCCGGAATGCTTCGGCATGCTACCGCGCCTGCGCGCGCCTTCGCCCAGATTCCCCACGCCATCCTGCGGCACCCTCGACTTTCGGCCGCCGCCAAGACGCTGCTCACCTGGCAGCTGTCACTGCCCGCCGACGCCCGGCAGTGCCTGAGCGACACCGCTCGGCGCGCCCGCATCGGGAAGGCCGCGTTCCAGCGCGCCAAGGGCGAGTTGCTGGCCGAGGGCTACGTCCACGAGTGGCGGGTGCGGGTGGAGGGTGGCCGTTTCACCACCGTGCAGCTCGTCTCCAATGTGCCGCTGGAGCCCGCCGAGGCCGCGGCGCTGCGCGACGGCCGCTGCTCCGCGACGCCGGGTGCCGCCCCACCGGCCGCCGGTGGACCGGGAATCCGGTCCGTCGGTCGTCAACCAGGAAAGAACATCAAGGAGAACACCTCCCCACCGACCAGGCCCGTCCCGGAGGCGGCCGCGCCTGCGGCTGCGGCGGCCGTCGCCGCTTCAGCCGCCTCCCCGCAACTCCCCGAGACCCGGGCACCGGAGACGGTGGAAGCAGGGGAGACAGCGACGTCGACGGAAACGGTGGAGACGCCAGGGCGGGCGCTGCGGGCGGCGGAGACCTTCCTGCGGGCGCTCGTCGGCACCCATCCCCGTCTGGCACTGTCGCCGCGGACGCTGCGTGATGTCGCGCCGCTGGCCGTGCCCTGGCTGAGGACCGACCTGAGCGCCGCACAGATCGAGCACGCGCTCACCAGCGGCCTCGACGACGTCCGCTCCCCCGTGGGGGTGTTCCGCTGGCGGCTGCGGCACGCCCTGCCCGAGCAGCGGCCCGCGCCCGCTCCCGCCGCACCGCTGCCACCGCCACGCGTCGCGGGGATGCGGGAGTGCGTCGCCGCGCACACCCAGCCACGCTTGTTCACGCCGCCGCCCGGCAGCGACGCCGTCCTGTGCCCGGAGTGCCGGGCGGACGACGCGGCGCCACCGGTCCCCGCGCAGCCCGGCCCTCCCGGTGGCGGGTACGCGCTGTTCCGTGCGGCCCGCGGGCCACGTCCGGTTCCGGCCGGTTCCGCGACGGGCGGCTGAGTGCGGCCGAAGGGCCCGGACCTGCCCTACGCCTCGCCCGCGACCGTGAGGGTCTGCAGCTTCCGCCGGGCCCACACGGTTCCGGCCACGGTGACACCGACGAGCAGCAGGACGGCCGTGGAGAAGCTGACGGCGGAGGTGACCGTGCCGTCCGCGGCGAACTTCTCCGCGACGGCCAGCGACCACTGCTGGACGGACAACGCGCGGGCGCCCTCGATGACGTTGCTGATGACGGCTTCCCAGACCAGGGCGTAGAGCAGGCCGATGACGACCGCGTGCCGGGAGACGACGCCGAGCAGCAGGAACAGGGCGCTGTAGGTGACGGAGCCGACGGCCGCGGCCACCGCGTACGCGACGGCGAGCTGCCCGCTGTTGCCGTTGAGGACGAACCCGGCGAGCAGCGTGGGGACGGCGGAGAACGCGACGGTGACGCCGATGGCGACGTACAGCTTGGTGAGGACGATCGTGGACCGCTCGACCGGTTTGGAGAGGAGGTGGACCACGGAGCCGTCGTCGATCTCCGGTCCGATGGCGCCGGTTCCGGCGATCACGCCGATGAGCGGCACGATCGCGGAGAGCGCGAAGCCGCCGAGGAGGTCGGCGGTCATGCGGTCGTCGGCGCCGACGGTGACGCGGACGAACACGGCGACGGCGAGCAGCAGCAGCGGCAGGGCGGCGAGGACCAGGCCGCGGCGGCGGCCGAGCAGGGACCGGCGGGTGAGCCGGGCGACCGTGGGGTGGTACAGGGCGCTCATCACGCAGATTCCTTTCAGGCCGCGACGAGGTACGAGAAGACGCTTTCGAGGGACTCGTCGGAGGGCGAGACCGTGTGGAGCCGGATGCCGTGGTCGCGGGCGACGCGGGGAAGCAGCTCGGTGAAGCGGGTGAAGTCCACGGCCTGGACGAGCAGGGCGTGTTCGGTGTCGTCGAATTCGACGCCGGAGGTGCTGCCGTCGGCGATGAGCGCTGCGGCCAGCGCACGGTCGTCGCTGGAGCGGACGAGGTAGAGGTGCGGCCGGTCGGTCATCAGGCGGCGGATCTTGCGGAAGTCGCCGCCGGCAGCGTGGCGTCCCGCGACCACGACCTCGACGTGGGAGGCGAGTTGCTCGACCTCTTCGAGGATGTGGGAGGAGAACAGCACGGTGCGTCCTTCGGCGCCCCGCTCGCGCAGCAGGGCCATCAGCTGCATGCGCTGGCGGGGGTCCATGCCGTTGAACGGTTCGTCGAGGAGGAGCACGGAGGGGTCGTGGACGAGCGCGGAGGCCATCTTGACCCGCTGCCGCATGCCCTTGCTGTAGGTGGAGATGCGTCGGTCCGCGGCGTGTTCCATCTCGACGGTGGCGAGGGCGGTGCGGGCGGCGGCGCCGGGCTGGGCCAGGCCGTGCAGTTCGGCGGCGGCGGTCACGAACTCGCCGCCGGTGAGCTGGTCGTACATGCCTTCGTGTTCGGGGACGAGGCCGATCTCGCGGTAGACCTGCTCGTTCCGCCACACGGGCGCGTCGTCGAGGGTGACGCTGCCGGTGGAGGGGGCGAGGAAGCCGCTCATCATGTGGATGAGGGTGGACTTTCCGGCGCCGTTGGGCCCGAGGAGGCCGGTGACGCCGGGGCCGAGGGACATGGTGACGTCGTTGACGGCGACGACGTTGCCGTACCAGCAGGAGACGCGGTCGATCCTCAGGGTGGTCACAGCCCGGCCTTTCGGTAGCGGCGCAGCAGGAGGGCGTAGGTGCCGGCCACGAGGGCGGCGATGAGCAGGACGTAGGTGACGCCCTGGGGTGCGGTCAGGTGGGGGCTGCCGGGGAACAGCGAGGGTCCGTCGAGAACGATCTGCTGGTAGCCGGCCATCAGGGTGCCGGGGGAGCCGAGGCCGAGCCAGCCGACGAGGACGGTGTCGTACTGGCCGAAGGCGATGCCCTGCAGGACGGAGACCAGCATGTAGGGGATCGTCAGGGCGGCGATGACGGCGGCGACCCCGAAGCCGCGGCGCGGGGTGAGGGCGGCGACGGCGAGGCCGATGCCGGCGTGGAGGACGGCGAAGACGAGGGAGAAGATCAGGCCCTCGGCGAATCCGACGGTCTGGTCGACAACGTCGAACTTGGCGAGCAGCGCGCCCGTGTACAGCAGGACGACGGGTCCGGCGACGAAGACGAACAGTGCCGCGGCGAGGGCGGCGTACTTGGCGAGGACGTAGTCGCGGCGTTCGACGGGCCGGGAGAAGTACAGGGGTGTGGTGCCGAACCGCAGGTCGAGGGAGACGGCCTGGGGCGCGGCGGAGGCGACGAAGATACCGACGACGGGCTGCATGATCAGCGCGTACTCGGTGTAGCCCGAGGGCAGATCGGAGGCCCCGGAGACGACGGCCACGGCGACCATGACGAGCGCCGGCAGGTACATCACGGCGGTGAGGATCGCGGGGAGCACCTTGGAGCGGGCGGAACGGCCGATGCCGAAGACGCCGCGCAGGGTGTGCGTGAACAGGGAGCGGCGGGCGTAGGCGCGGCCCAGGCGGGGGCCGTCGTAGTGCCGGTACCCGATGTTGTGGATGACGTCGGGGGCGGGCTCGCCGGTCCCCGGGGCGTCGGTGGTGGCGCGGGTCTCAGGCGGCATCGCCGCTGCGTCCTTCCTGCGGGCCGGTTGCCGCGAGTTCGGGTGCGGGGGTGTCGGCGGTCCGGGCCGGTGTGCCGGTGAAGACCTCGGCGATGCGGTGGCGGCGCTGTTCCATGCGCACCAGGCCGAGTCCGAGGTCGGCGACGGCGTCGCGGACGGTGTCGTACGCGGCGTCGTCGGAGGCGTCGACGAGCAGCACCCTGCCGCCGGAGGTGGTGGGGTCGGAGGTGCGGACCTCGCACCCGGCCGCGGTGAGGGTCTCCAGGAGGGCGGCGGTGCCGTCGGGGTGGGAGTCGGTGTCGGTGACCTCGACGGCGAGGGAGGTGGTGCCGCGCGTGAAGTCGGCGGTGGTGGAGGAGTGGGTGAGGGCGCCGCCGTCGATGACGACAACGTGGTCGCAGGTGCGTTCCAGCTCGCCGAGGAGGTGGGAGGTGACCAGGACGGAGATGCCGAACTCGGTGTGGACGCGGCGGATGAGGCCGAGCATGTCGTCGCGCCCGGTGGGGTCCAGGCCGTTGGTGGGCTCGTCGAGCAGCACCAGCTCCGGGTCGTGGACAAGGGCCTGGGCGAGCTTGACGCGCTGCTTCATGCCGGTCGAGTAGCCACCCATCGGACGGTAGCGCTCCTCGTGGAGGCCGACATGGCGCAGGGTGTCGGCGGTGCGTTCGCGGGCGGCGTCCGCGGGCAGCCCGGACATGCGCGCCAGGTGGACGACGAACTCGGTGGCGGAGACGTCGGGCGGCAGGCAGTCGTGCTCGGGCATGTAGCCGACGCGTTCACGGATGGCGGTGCCGTCGGTGGAGACGTCGAGCCCGAGCACGTCGGCGGTGCCCTCGGTCGCGGGGGCGAGTCCGAGGAGGATCTTGACGAGGGTGGACTTCCCTGCGCCGTTGGACCCCACCAGGCCGGTCACGCCCGGCGCGATGTCCATGGTCAGCGAGTCGAGCGCGGTGACGTGCGCATAGCGCTTGGTCAGGCTCCGGGTGGCGATCACAGTCACCGTCCGACCGTATCGGCCGCGTGGCGCGCCCGGCGTCCCTCTGAGGAATCGGGCGGTGCTCGTCCCGGAGGATGAGGGGCACTGCGGCAGCCCTCCGGGGTTACCGTGGGTATCCCGGGGTGGTACCGGCCCGGGGACGGGCCACCGAGGAGGAGCCGATGAGCCAGGACGTGTGGGGAGAACACGCCGCCCACGTGCGGGAGCGGCGCGTACGGACGCGCGAGGGAGTGGAACTGGCCGTCGCCGAACTGGGCGACCCCTCGCTGCCGACGGTGGTGCTGGTGCACGGCTACCCCGACAGCAAGGAAGTGTGGGCGCAGGTCGCGGCGGCGCTGCGGGACCGGTTCCACGTGGTGCTGTACGACGTGCGCGGCTGCGGACGGTCCTCGACGCCCCTGCCGCTGCGCGGCGGGTTCACGCTGGAAAGGCTCACCGGCGACTTCCTGGCCGTCGCCGACGCCGTCAGCCCGCACGCCCCGGTGCACCTCGTCGGCCACGACTGGGGCTCGGTGCAGGGCTGGGAGATCGCGACGGTGGACCGCACCCGCGGCCGCCTCGCCTCCTTCACCTCGATCTCCGGTCCGTCGCTGGACCACTTCGGGCACTGGATCAAGCGCCGGCTGTCCCGGCCGACCGCGCGGGGCGTGCGCCAACTGATCGGCCAGGGCGCCAAATCCTGGTACATCTACCTGCTGCACACCCCCGCCCTGCCCGAACGCGCCTGGCGCGGACCGCTGGGGCGGGCGTGGCCGCGCATGCTGGCACGGATGGAAGGGGTGCCGAGCGGCGCCTACCCCACGCCGTCGCTGCCGGAGGACGCCGCCCACGGCGCCTGGCTCTACCGCGACAACGTGCGGTCCCGGCTGCGGCACCCGCGCCAGGACTGCTTCGCGCACGTACCGGTGCAGCTCGTCACGCCCACACGCGACGCCTTCCTCGACGAGGAGCTGTACGACGACCTCGACCGGTGGGTACCGGACCTGACCCGGCGCTCCCTCCCGGCCAAGCACTGGGTGCCCCGCACCCGTCCGCAGCAGCTCGCCGACTGGATCGGCGACTTCGCCTCCTCGCACCGCGCGGCGGGAGGAGCATCGACGGAGAAGGGGGACCCGGGCGCGGGGTAGTGCCGGCCCGGGCCGGGCTCGATGGTCGTGGCGACCGGACGGCCGGTGACGTCGGCCTCCGACCGCCGCAAGCGACTTCCGGTCAACGCGTCCGGTCGCGCCAAGGACCGTCCGGCACCAGGGCGGTCCCACGGGCTCCACCGTGCTCGGCCGCGTCACGCCGCCCCGGCGACCGCGTGCGGTCAGTACAACGAGCGACGGGCGACGAGGGCGTACCGCTCGTCGTGGACCGGGCGCCCCCACAGCGCCGAATCGTCGCCGAGCGGCACGACCTCCGTCTCGGACACCAACGGAGCGAGAGCCCGCTCCAGTTCGGCGGCGCGCACACCACCGCCCCACGGCAGGGCCCCGGCGCCCGCAACATAGGGCTCCGCATCGGCGGCGGTCTGCGCCCAGCGCCCTTCGATCAGCACCAGCCGCCCTCCCGGCCGCAGCAGCGACACCCAGCGGCGGAGCGCACGGTGCGGATCCGGCAGCGTCCACACCACGTGCCGCTCCACCACCGCATCGAACGGCCGGTCCCCCACCGGTGGTTCGGCGGCGTCCCCCACCAGGAAGCGTGCCCGCACCCCGGCCGCCTCCGCCTTGGCACGCGCCCGGTGCACCATCTGCGGCGCGGCGTCGACGCCCGTCACCACATGACCGGCCTCGCCCAGCAGCACCGAGAGGGAGCCCGTGCCGCACCCGGCGTCCAGCACCGAGCCGGCAGGCTGCGGCACCCACGCGGCCAGCCGCCGGGCCCACGCCGCGCGGGTCCCGGCGTCGCGCAGCCCGTGGTCGGGCTCCTCGTCGTACCGCGGAGCGGCGGTGTCCCAGTAGTCGGCGATCGCGGCGGCGGAGCTGTCCATGCCTGTCATCCTGGCAGCCGCCACCGACACTCGGCCCTGAACACCGGTGGTCGCAGAAGTGAGCACACCTTCCGGCGCACCGCGAACGGCGTGTGGCTGACCGACACCGTGCCGCCGCACCGCCCGGGGGCTCCCGGCCCGCCCGGAGGACGACCGGTAGGCTGCGGCTCCCTGTTCCGCGGAGTCGTTGGGAGCCGTACGTGCCGATCCTCCTCGCCCGCTTCGTGAGGGCCGTCCGCGCCCGCGTCCGCGGCTGGCGTGCGGCGCTCGCGGTGGGCCTGTTCGTCTTCGCCACCAGCTGGGTGGCGATGTGGCTGGCCGAACCGGTATCGAACCCGATCACCGAACCGCAGAACTTCTGGTGGTGGTTCCTCGTCACCGGCTCGACCGTCGGGTACGGGGACTACTTCCCCGAGACCGGCGCCGGGCACCTCGTGGGCGCGTACGTCGTCGTGGGCGGCATCGCCGCACTGACCATCCTGTTCACCGAACTGGCGAACCACATCCAGTCCGTCAAGGGGAAGCGAATGAAGGGCGCCGTCGACCTCGACATCGAGGACCACATCGTCATCCTGGGCTACACCGCGGGCCGCACCGAGCGGATCATCGGGGAGCTCCTCTCCGAGGACCGCACCCGCGACCTGGTGCTCTGCGCCTGGGACGACCTGGCCGAGCATCCGATGCCCGAACTGGAGCACGTGCTGTTCGTGCGGGGCGACCTGACAGCGGAGGGCGTGCTCCGCCGGGCCTGCGTGCACCGCGCCCGGACGGTCGTGATCGACGCCCGCGACGACAACGAGGCCCTGACCCTGTCCGTCGCCGTGGACCACCTGCAGCCCCGGGTCCACATGGTCGTCGCGCTGCGCGACATGAACCGCGCCGAGCACCTGCGGTACGTCAGCGCCCGCATCCAGTGCGTGCAGTGGCACATGCCGAACCTGGTGACGGAAGAGGCCCTGGACCCCGGACTCACGCAGGTCTACGCGGAGCTGATGAGCAACGTGCGGGGCAGCAACACCTATTCGCTGCGCCTGCCGTCCGCCCTGGCCGGTGAGGAGTTCGGCGTCTGCCAGGAGCGGTTCGGCCGCGTCTTCGGCGCGACCGTGATCGCCGTACGGCAGGACGACGCGATGACGGTCAGCCCCGCCTGGGACGCGCCGCTGCGCGAGGACACCGTGCTCTACTACCTCGCCGACGAGCGCATCGACGCCCGGCGGCTGCTCTCCGCCCGCTGACAGGAGTGTGCGGCGGCGTCCCGGGCGGGCTGCTACCGCCCGCCCGCGACGCGGCCGCCGTCAGAGCTGGGCGGGGGCCGCGGTGGCGATGCGTTCGAAGGTCTTGTGGTCGGCGGCGAAGACCGTGTCGGCGATCGGCCAGTGCAGCACGATCTCGTCGATGCCCAACTCCGCGTGCCGGCCCGCGAAGTCGACGAACGCGTCGACCGACTCCAGCAGCGGCTCCGGGGTGAAGCCGGTGAGCAGTACCTTGTGGAGTTCCGCGGCGTCGCGGCCCTCCTCCTCGCAGGCCGCGCCGAGCCGCTCGACCTGACGGGCGATCGCCGCGCGGGACGCGGCCGGAGTCGCGTCGGGCGCCGAGACGACCTTCGGATCACCGGTCGTGACCCAGGCCTGTCCGTGCCGGGCGGCCAACCGCATGCCGCGCGGGCCGGTCGCGGCGACGGCGAACGGCAGCCGGGGACGCTGCACGCAGCCGGGGATGCCGCGCGCCTCGTGCGCGGAGTAGTGGGTGCCGGAGTGCGTGGTGGCGTCCTCGGTGAGGAGCCGGTCGAGGAGCGGCACGAACTCGGCGAAGCGGTCGGCGCGCTCGCGGGGCGTCCACGGGTCCTGGCCGAGCACCGTGGCGTCGAACCCGTTGGTTCCGGCGCCGATGCCCAGGGTGACGCGGCCGCCACTGACGTCGTCGAGGGACAGCAGTTCCTTGGCGAGCGTCACCGGGTGCCGGAAGTTCGGCGAGGTGACCAGGGTGCCCAGCCGCAGGCGTTCGGTGGCCGTCGCCGCGGCGGTGAGGGTCGGCACCGCACCGAACCAGGGACCGTCCCGGAAGGGCTCCCGCCACGAGAGGTGGTCGTAGGTGTAGGCGGTGCGGAAGCCGAGCTCCTCGGCGCGCTGCCACTTCCTGCGGCCGCCCTCGTGCCAGCGGTCGACAGGCAGGATCACGGTACTCAGACGCAGACTCATGTCTCGACCCTACGTGCATCGAATAAATTTTCGATACTTTGAAACTGCTGCACCGGCTCCTCCTCGATCACTGGCGCGATCGAAAGGGCCTCGGATGACTGACCCACCAGGCGCCGTCACCATCGAAGCCGACCTCGCGGCCGGGCCGCTGGTGGACCTGCGGAACGTGTTGCTGGACCTGTCGGAAGCGATGCCGAGGGCGTGGTCTCCGCTCAGCGGACAAATGGTCTGCTGCATCGCTACGAGCGTGGCACAGCGCCGGGGCAACTGGTGGTGGACGTACTGACTCCGGACAATCTCGGTCCGCGAGTGAATCTGACGACCACCCCGCCGGGACGAACCCTGGAAGTCGGACCGAAGAAGGCCGGCTCTGGCCAAGGCGCTGCTCGACCCGCAGCACGCAGCGTGGCGGGAACTGCACGATGCCACGGCACGAGCCGACGGCCAAGCTGCCTACTCCTTCCTCTGCCGTCCGTAGGTGAAGATCCGCGCCGGTCCGTCCACGCGAAACTCGGTTGCGGAACCTCGTGGCCGCCGGGGACACCGGGGCCGCCGTCGGCGTGGGAATCGCGCCGAACCACGAACCCCCGCGGAACGGAGCGTTCCGGGCAGATGGCCCGGAGGTGCGGGCCGCGTGGAGGTCGGGCACGACGCCGCGCCTCTCGCGCACGCGCGCGCTCGCGACGATTCCGGTCCGGAGGGGAATCCGAGGCTCGGACTCGATACCCCCTGCCGTACCCGCGCTCCGGAACCCTCCGCACGCGGCACGGGACGACGGTCGGCGCGCGACGGAGCCGGGGAACCGGACCGGGGACAGAACCGACCGGCATCCGACGGCAACCGCCCGAAACGGACGAACCACTGCGACCGGAAGTGGCTCATACGTGCGCATCCGTGCACGCTTGTGCGAGACATGAGCGAAGATATGTGCGTGATGCATCATGCTGCGCCCTGCGCCTTCGCCGACACCGTCCGGCCACGGCCCCGGCTCATCGCCACCGACCTGGACGGCACCCTGCTCCGCGACGACAAGTCCGTGTCCGTCCGCACCGTCGAAGCCCTGGCCGCCGCCGAGGATGCCGGGATCGAGGTCTTCTTCGTCACCGGCCGCCCCGCCCGCTGGATGGGCGTCGTCAGCGACCACGTGCACGGGCACGGGCTCGCCATCTGCGCCAACGGCGCCGCCGTGGTGGACCTGCACCGCGGACGGCGGATCGTCCAGGTCCGCGAGTTGGCCCGGGAGGCCGCTCTGACCGTGGTGGAGGCGCTGCGGTCGGTCGCTCCGGAGGTGAACTTCGCCGTGGAGCGCACCGGCGGCATCCACTACGAGCCGGCCTACCCGCCCTTCCACCTGGACCCCGGAGCGATCGTCGCACCGGTGGACAAACTGCTCGCGGACGACACCATCGACAGTGAGGGGAAACCTTTCACCACCCAGCCGGTGCTCAAGCTGCTGGCGCAGCACCCGGAGCTGGACCCGGACGCGTTCCTCGCCCTCGGCCGGACGGCGGCAGGGGTCCACGCGGAGTTCACCCGCTCCAGCCCCTCGGCCCTGCTGGAGATCAGCGGTCCGGGGGTGAGCAAGGCCAGCACGCTGGCCCTCGCCTGCGCCGAGCGCGGCATCTCCGCCGACGAGGTGGTCGCCTTCGGCGACATGCCCAACGACCTGGAGATGCTGACCTGGGCCGGGACGTCGTTCGCCATGTCCAACGCGCACCCCGACGTGCTGGCGGCGACCACGGCCCGGACGGCGTCCAACGAGGAGGACGGCGTCGCCGCCGCCATCGAGGACCTGCTGACGCGTCGGCCGTAGTCCACCCGGAGCGACGGTTCAGGCGGCGGCGCCGGCGGTCGGACTCCCGTCCCCGGCCGGGTCCCCCTCGTCGGCCGCCTCCCGCTCCAGCATGGTCCGGAACCGCCCGTGCGGGCGTGCCGCGAGCTCCGCGGGGGAGCCGCGTTCGGTGATGCGGCCCTCCTCGAGGACGAGCACCTCGTCGACCGCGTGCAGACCCCGCAGCCGGTGGGTGATGAGCACGGTGGTGCGTCCCTCGGCCGCCGCCAGCAGGTCGCGGGTCAGCGCGTCCGCGGTGGAGGTGTCCAGGTGCTCGGCGGGCTCGTCGAGGACGAGTACCGGGAAGTCGGCCAGCAGGGCGCGGGCCAGCGCGAGCCGCCGGCGCTGGCCGCCGGACAGCCGCGCGCCGTGCTCCCCGACCGGGGTGTCCAGCCCTTCGGGAAGGCTGCGCACCCAGGCGTCGAGGCGTGCCCGGGCGAGGGCCGTGTGCAGCAGGGCGTCGACGGCCGCGGGGTCGCCGTGGGCCGCGCTGCGGGACAGCGCGAGTCGGAGGTTCTCCCGGAGCGTGCTGTCGAACAGGTGGGCGTCCTGGGCGCAGAGTCCGACCAGGCGGCGCACCGCGTCGCTGTCGACGGCCGTGGCGTCCACCGATGTCCCGCCCGTGCCCTCGCCGCCCGCTGGGGTGCCCGCGGGCGTGCCCGCCGAGGTGAGCAGGAAGGTGCCGGCCTCCGGGTCCAGGAAGCGGAGCAGCACCTCGGCGAGGGTGGTCTTGCCGGAGCCGGAGGGCCCGACGACGGCGATCCGCCGCCCCGGCGGCAGGTCCAGGTCGATCCCCCGGAGCGCCGGGCGGTGCTGCCCGGGGTGGCGTGCGGTGACGCCCCGCAGCAGGAGACGGGGGCCTGAGCGCTCGCCGGTGCCGTCGGCCCGGAGCAGCAGGGTGTCGACGGCCGCGGGGTGGGTGCCGCGCCGGTCCCGCACCGGCAGCGGCGCGTCGAGGACCTCGTGGACCCGCTCCGCCGCCCGGCGGGTGCGCTGCCGGTACCGCACGGCGAGCGGCATCCCCGCCACGGCTTCGAAGGCGGCGAGCGAGGTCAGTACGACCACCGCGAGCAGGACGCCGTCCAGCGCGCCGCGGGTCACCGCCGCGGCGCCGGCCCAGGCGGCGAGCGTGACCGTGCCGGTGGTGCACAGCGCCGTCAGGGCGGCGCCGGTGCCGGTCAGGGCGGCGCTGCGGGACGCGAGCGCCGTGAGGTGCGCGTCGGCATCCCGTACGGCCGCGACGCGGGCGGGGAGTGCCCCGGCAACGGTCAGTTCGGCGGTGCCGCCGAGCAGGTCGACGGTGCGGACGGCGAGGGTGCTGCGGGCGGGTGCGAGGCGGCGCTCGGTGCGGCGGGCCAGGCTCGCGGTCAGCGCGGGGACGCCGACCCCGGCGACGGCCAGCCCTGCGGCGAGGGCCAGACCCGCCTGCGGCAGCAGCGCGGTGGTGACGGCCGTCGCCGCCAGGGACACCAGCGCGGCCACGGCGGCGGGCAGCAGCCAGCGCAGCAGGTGGTCCTGGAGTTCCTCGACGTCGGCGACGAGGCGGGAGAGCAAGTCGCCGCGGCGGGCCTTCCGCAGACCCGCCGGTGCCAGCCGCTCCAGTCGCGCGTACACCGCGACCCGCAGCGCCGACAGCAGGCGCAGCACCGCGTCGTGCGCGACGAGACGTTCGGCATAGCGGAAGACAGCGCGGCCGAGGCCGAAGGCGCGGGTGGCGGTGACGGCCACCATGAGGTGGAGGACGGGTGGCTGCTGGGCGGCGCGGGAGATGAGCCAGCCGGAGGTGGCGGCCAGTCCGACGGCGCTGCCCACGGCGAGGGTGCCGAGGAGCAGGGCGAGGGCGAACCGGGGGCGCAGCGGCCGGGCCGCCGCCCTGAGGCGTGCGAGGGGGGTGCCGCCGGGTGCCGGACGTTCCGTCAGGGCATCGGGGGAAGCGGTGGGGTCGGGTGTCGGCTCCGCCACGGCTCCGGACGGGACGCCTTCGGCCGGGGCGGCAGCGGGCGCGCCGCGCGGGGACGGTACCGGGTGCTCGACGGGCGCGGGCAGGGCCACCGTGCGGTCCGCGAGCCGCCGCAGCGCCGGACGGTGGGCGACCAGCAGCGTGGTCCGGCCCCGGGCGAGTCGCCCGATCGCCCGCACCACGGCCTCCTCGGTGCCGAGGTCGAGCGCGGCGGTCGGTTCGTCGAGCAGCAGCACGGGCCGGTCGGCGAGGAAGGCCCGGGCCAGGGCGACGCGTTGCCGCTGCCCGGCGGAGAGCCCGGCGCCGCCCTCGCCGAGGACGGTCGACGGATCGAGGTCCCCGGCCTCCGCCGCGGCCAGGGCGTCGCGCACCTGGGCGGGGGTGGCGTCCGGACGGGTGAGGCGGACGTTGTCGGCGAGGGTGCCGGCGTACAGGTGCGGGTGCTGCGGGACCCAGGCCACCGCATCGTGCCAGCTGCGCAGGTCCACCTCGCGGAGGTCCGTCCCGTCGAGGAGGACGCGTCCCGTGGTGGGCGGGGTCAGGCCGAGCACGCTGTGCAGCAGGGTGGTCTTCCCGGATCCCGACGGGCCGGTCAGGGCGACCGTCTCGCCGGGGGCGAGGGTCAGCGAGGTGGCGGGCAGGCCGTCCGCGGCGCGACCGGCGCGCCGTACCCGGACGGCCTCCAGGGTGAGGACGGGCCGCCGGGGGGCGGGTCGGGCGCCCGGCACGGGCGCCTCGGTGCCCAGCACGCGGAAAACGCGGTCGGCGGCGGCGAGCCCCTCCGCGGCAGCGTGGTACTGGGCACCGGCCTGACGCAGCGGCAGATAGGCCTCGGGGGCGAGGATCAGCACCACCAGGCCGGTGTGCAGGTCGAGTTCGCCGTGGACCAGCCGCATGCCGACGCCCACCGCGACGAGCGCGACGGAGAGGGTGGAGAGCAGCTCCAGGACGAAGGAGGACAGGAAGGCGAGGCGCAGTGTGCGCAGCGTCGCGCGCCGGTAGTCGTCGGTCAGGGCGCGGATGTGCTCCGCCTGCGCCCGCGCCCGCCCGAAGACCTTGAGCGTGGGGAGGCCGGTGACGATGTCGAGGAAATGGTGGGAGAGCCGGGAGAGCCTGCCCCACTGCCGGTCCATCCGCTCCTGCGTGGCCCAGCCGACGAGGATCATGAAGACCGGGACGAGCGGCAGGGTGACGGCGATGACGAGGGCGGAGACCCAGTCGGCCACGAGGATGCGGGCGAGTACGGCGGCGGGCACCACCACGGCCAGGCAGAGCTGCGGGAGGTAGCGCGCGAAGTAGTCGTCGAGTGCGTCGATGCCGCGGGTGGCGAGGGTGGTCAGTTCGCCGGTGTTCGGGGCACGGTCCGGGCCGAGGGCGCAGGCGTGTTCGAGCAGGCGGAGCCGCAGTTCGGAGGTGACGGCCGCCCCCGCGCGGTGGGCGGCGCGTTCGGTGAGCCAGGCGACGAGGGCGCGTCCGGCGGCGGTGACCGCGAGCAGCAGCAGTGCGGTGCGGTCGATCCGGTGGTCGTGCAGGGCCGTGACGACGACGTCGGCGATCAGCACGGCCTGCGCGAGGACCAGTCCGGCCCCCGTCAGGCCGAGGGCGACGGCGGCGAGCAGGAACGGGCGGGTCGCGCGGGCGTGGCGGAGGAGGCGCGGGTCGACGGGTTTCACGTGAAACCTCAGTGCGCGTTCCGGCCGATGTGCCGGGTGCCGATGCGCTTGCGGAAGACCCAGTACGTCCAGCCCTGGTAGAGGAGGACGAGGGGTGTCGCCAGGACCGCGAGCCAGGTCATGATCCGCAGCGTGTACGGGCTGGAAGCCGCGTCCGCCGCCGTGAGGCTCCACCGGGGGTCGAGGCTGGAGGGCATCACGTCGGGGAACAGGCTGAGGAAGAGCACGGCCGTGGTGGCGGCGACGGCGACGCCCGACCAGCCGAACGCCCAGCCCTCGCGGCCGCGCCCGTTGGCCGCCACCGCCGCGCACAGCGCCACCACCGCGAGGGCTCCGACCGCGAGGGCCGCCGGAGCGCCGTGCCGGACCTGGGTCCAGCCGAGGAAGCCGGCGACGGCCGCCGTGGCGGCGGCACCGAGCCCGAGGGCCAGCCGGCGAGCGCGCCGGCGGATGTCGCCGAGCGTCTTCAGGGCGGCGAAGACGGCTCCGTGGAAGGTGAAGAGGGTCAGCGTGGCGAGGCCGCCGAGCAGCGTGTAGGGCGTGAAGAGGTCCAGGAGGGTGCCGGCGTACTCCTTGTCGGGGCCGATCGGCAGCCCCCGGACGAGGTTGGCGAAGAGCACGCCCCACAGCAGTGCGGGGAGCAGGCTGCACCAGAAGATCGCGCGTTCCCAGGAGCGCTGCCAGCGCTCGTCCTCGCGCTTGGCGCGGTACTCGAAGGCGACGCCGCGCAGGATCAGGCAGACCAGCACGAGCAGTACCGGCAGGTAGAAGCCGGAGAGCAGGGTGGCGTACCAGTCGGGGAAGGCGGCGAACGTACCGCCGACGGCGGTGAGGAGCCATACCTCGTTGCCGTCCCAGACGGGACCGATGGTGTTGATCAGGACGCGCCGCTCGGGCCGGTCGCGGGCGAGCAGCCGGGTGAGGACGCCGATGCCGAAGTCGAAACCCTCCAGGAAGAAGTAGCCGGTCCACAGGACGGCGATGAGGAGGAACCAGAGGTCGTGGAGTGCCATCGCGGGGCTCCTCAGTAGGAGAAGGCCATCGGCCGGTCGGGGTCGTCCGGATCGCCGCCGACGCGGGTGGGCGGGTTGCGGTCGGTGTCGGTGAGTGCGGGTGGGCCGGCGGTGACGTACTTCGCCAACAGCCGGATCTCGACGACGGCGAGCGCGGCGTAGAGCAGGGTGAACACCGTCATGGAGAGCAGGACCTCGGTCTGGGAGACGCCGGGTGAGACGGCGTCGCGGGTGCGCAGCACGCCGTAGACGACCCAGGGCTGCCGGCCCGCCTCGGTGAAGATCCAGCCCCAGGCGTTGGCGACCAGCGGGAATCCGAGGGTGAGGAAGGCGAGGCGCCAGTAGCCGTCGGTGAGTGCCGGGCCGAGGGTTCGGCGGCGGGTGAGGGCGAGCAGCGGCACCTCGTCGCTTCCGGTGCGCAGCTCCGGCGCGAGCAGGAAGCGGCGGCGGGTGAGCCAGAGACCGGCGGCGCCCAGGGCGGTCGACGCCATGCCGAAGCCGATCATCCAGCGGAACCCCCAGTAGGTGACGGGGATGTTGGGCCGGTAGTCGCCGGGGCCGTACTGCTGCTGCTCGGCGGCGACCACGTCGTTGATGCCGGGGACGGTGGTGGAGAAGTCGCTGTGGGCCAGGAACGAGAGGAGCCCGGGGATCTCGACCGCGACGGTGTTGTGGCCCTGCTGTCCTTCGCCCACGTCGCCGTAGGCGAAGAGGGAGAACGGTGCCGGGGACTCCGACTCCCACAGGGCCTCGGCCGCCGCCATCTTCATGGGCTGCTGTTCGAACATCACCTTGGCGAGCTGGTCGCCGCTGACGGCGGTGAGGGCGCCGCCGGCGACGAGGGTGACCAGCCCGAGCCGCAGGGAGGTGCGCATCACCGGTACGTGGCGGCCGCGGCGCAGGTGCCAGGCGGCGATCCCCGCGACGAAGGCGCCGCCGGTGAGGAAGGCCGCGGTGAGGGTGTGGAAGACGACGACGAGCGTGGTGTTCTGGGTGAGGACGGCCAGGAAGTCGGTGAGTTCGGCGCGTCCGGTGCCGGGGTCGATGCGGTAGCCGACGGGGTGCTGCATCCAGGAGTTGGCGGCCAGGATGAAGTACGAGGAGAGGATCGTTCCGGCGGCGACGGTCCACATGCAGGCCGCGTGGATCCTCGGCGGCAGCTTGTCCCAGCCGAAGATCCACAGTCCGATGAAGGTCGACTCGAAGAAGAAGGCGATGAGGGCCTCGAAGGCCAGCGGGGCACCGAAGACGTCGCCGACGAAGCGGGAGTAGTCCGACCAGTTCATGCCGAACTGGAACTCCTGCACGATGCCGGTGACGACCCCCATGGCGATGTTGATCAGGAAGAGCTTGCCCCAGAACTTGGTGGCTCTCAGGTAGGTCTCGTTCCGGGTGCGGACCCAGGCGGTCTCGAGCCCGGCGGTGAGCGCGGCCAGCGAGATCGTCAGGGGGACGAAGAGGAAGTGGTAGACGGTGGTGATCCCGAACTGCCAACGGGCCAGCGTCTCCGGGGCCAGGGCGAGGTCCACGCCGCCGCCTCCTTCGGTCGCGCAAGGAATAGCTTGTGAATGAGTTCACATTCACAAGCTATTATCCCCCGTTCCGACCTGTGGTTTTGCACCCGGCGGACGTGAGAGCAGCCACATCCGGGCTGCGCGGAGGCAACGCCGACGGTCGCGGGCCCGCCCCGGCTCCTGCTCGGGGCGGGCCCGGGCGTCACAGGTCCTTGCGGAAGGCGGCCGCCGCCTGCAGAAACAGGTCGTTCGCCTCGGTCTCGCCGATCGTGACCCGCGCCCCCTCGCCCGGGAAGGGCCGGACGACGACCCCCGCCTTCTCGCAGGCGGCGGCGAAGTCGACGGTGCGCTCCCCCAGCCGCAGCCACACGAAGTTCGCCTGCGACCGCGGGACGGTCCACCCCTGGGCGACCAGCTCGCGGGAGACCCGGGCCCGTTCGGCGACCAGGCCCTCCACCCGCTCCAGCAGCGCGTCCTCGCTGTCCAGCGAGGCGACGGCAGCGTCCTGCGCGAGCTGGCTCACGCCGAAGGGCACCGCGGTCTTGCGCAGCGCGGCGGCGACCTGCGGGTGGGCGACGGCGAAGCCGACGCGGAGCCCCGCCAGGCCGTACGCCTTGGAGAAGGTGCGCAGCACGCAGACGTTCGGACGGTCGCGGTAGAGCTCCAGCCCGTCGACGACGTCCTCGTCCCGCACGAACTCGCGGTAGGCCTCGTCCAGCACCACCAGTACCTCGCGCGGCACCCGGTCCAGGAAACGTTCCAGCTTCCCGCGCGGGATGGCGACACCGGTGGGGTTGTTGGGGTTGCAGACGAAGATCAGCCGGGTGCGGTCGGTGATCGCGTCCGCCATCGCGTCGAGATCGTGCTCCTCGCCCGCGGTCAGCGGCACCTGGACCGAGGCGGCCCCGGAGATCCGCGTGATGATCGGGTACGCCTCGAAGGAGCGCCAGGCGTAGATCACCTCGTCGCCCGGGCCGGCGGTGGCCTGCAGCAACTGCTGGGCCACACCGACCGAGCCGGTGCCCGTGGCGAGGTGGTCGGCGGGGACGCCGAACCGCTGGGAGAGGGCCTCCATGAGCCCGGTGCAGGCCATGTCCGGGTAGCGGTTGAACGAGCCCGCCGCCTTGGTCACGGCCTCCATGACACCGGGAAGCGGCGAGTGCGGGTTCTCGTTCGAGGAGAGCTTGTAGCTCACCGGACCACCGGCCGCGCCCGGCTTGCCGGGCTTGTAGGTCGGGATGTCGTCGAGCACGGCACGCAGCCTGGGCGTCGTCTCGTTCACCGCAGGTCCTCCTTGACCCTCTCGGGGATGGCTCCGCCGGCGCCGCCGGCGCGAGGGGGTCGCCGTCGCCCACCGCGGCGCGGCCTGGCGTCCCCAAGCCTATGCGGCACCTCGTCCGGGGTACGCCGAACCGTCCGCCCGGCGCACTTGCACCGTCGCACGCCGGTGGCGCGAGCTGTGGCGCGCGTCCCTCGTACGGGTGAGTTGCAACCGCATCGCAACCTTCCGCAAGGTGCGGGGGCAACGAGTCCGAAAAGCAGTGATCTCCTTGTCTGCAAGGTCAACTACCCTTGTTTCCAAGGGGGTTCGGGGCCGACCGTCGTGCAGAATCGTGACTTCCACCCCCTCGACGTTCGCTCCCGTCGACGCAGGGTCGCGGGCCTACGATCGGGGCGCCATGACAGCAGCAGAGAAGCATCAGGTGAGTCGGGCATCAGGCTCACGCACGGAACGCCGACGGCAGGTGCGCGCGGGCATCCGCGACGTCGCGGCCGCAGCCGGTGTCTCCATCACGACTGTCTCCGACGCGCTGAACGGCAAGGGCCGGCTGCCCGACGCCACCCGCAGCCACGTCCGCGCCGTCGCCGAACGCCTCGGCTACCGGCCGTCCGCCGCCGCCCGCACCCTGCGCACCGGTAAATCCGGCCTGATCGGCCTGACCGTCACGACGTACGGCGAAGAACCCTTCACCTTCACCGAGTTCGCCTACTTCGCGGAGATGGCCCGCGCCGCAACGTCCGCCGCGCTGGCCCGCGGATACGCCCTCGTCATCCTCCCCGCCACCTCCCGGCACAGCGCCTTCGACATCTGGTCCAACGTCGCGCTCGACGGCACCGTCGTGATCGACCCCTCCGACCAGGACCCGGTGGTGACCGAACTGGTGCGCTCCGGAATCCCCGTCGTCTCCGACGGACGGCCCGCCGAGACCCTCCCCGTCACCGCCTGGGTCGACAACGACCACGAGGCGGCCGTGCACGGCCTGCTCGACCACCTCGCCGAGTCGGGCGCGCGCCGCATCGGCCTGCTCACCGGCACCAGCACCGACACCTACACCCGACTGTCCACCCGCGCCTACCTCGACTGGTGCGGGCGCGTGGACCAGGAACCCGTCGTCGAGGCCTACCCCGCGCACGACCCGGCAGCGGGCGCCGTCGCCGCCGACCGACTACTCGCCAGACCGGACCGGCCCGACGCCGTGTACGGGCTGTTCGACCCCAACGGCACCGACCTGCTGGCCGCCGCCCGCCGCTACGGACTCCGCGTCCCCGACGACCTGCTGCTGGTCTGCTGCAGCGAGTCCGCCGTCTACGCCTCCACCGAGCCGCCGATCACCACGCTGTCCCTCAAGCCCGGACGTATCGGCAACACCGTGGTCCAGCTGCTCATCGACGCCATCGAGAACGGCGGCTCCGCCCGGCCCGTCGAGCAGGTGATGCCCACCGACCTCATCGTGCGGACCAGTTCCCACCGGCGCCCTCCCCGCACCACCATCAGCGCACCGAGGAGCCCCACCGTCGAATGAGACCGGGACGGCACACGCACCCCTCAGCGGGCGCGGCACGAGAAATCGGGAGGAATGCGCACAGCCGGACGGGTCGGCCGCGATCCACCGCGCAAATGCCGACCCAGGTGTGTCCCACGGCACCCGCCTCGTTCCTATGATGGGCCCACGACACCGGGACCGGTGCGCGACCCGGAACACCACCGGGCCGCGGGCGCCCGCCAGGGGCAGGAGTCCGGCAGGTGCACGGCGGCGCGCGATGGTGGAGGGATCGATGGTCCAGAGGGCCGGACAGGCACCCGGTGGCTGGCAGGGTGCGGCGCACGCGACTCGCGGCGGTACGGCCCCGCCGTACGCGGCCGCAGCCCCGGCGACGGGAGGCTCCGCACCGGCCCGCGGCCCGCACGCCACCTCCGGCCCCGACCTCCGCACCCGCCCACGGCACGACCTGCCCCCACCCCACTCCGGAACGACGGCACCCGGACAGGAACCCACGCTGATCGACATGCCCTCCCCCGCCGGCGATCCCGCAACCGACGGGACGTCACCGCTGTACGTCGTCGGTGACGTCCACGGCTACCTCGACGAACTGCGCGGCGCACTGCGCGCCGCCGACCTCGTCGACGCCGACGACCACTGGAGCGGCGGCACCGCGCGGCTGTGGTTCCTCGGCGACTTCACCGACCGAGGCCCCGACGGCATCGGCGTCATCGAACTCGTCATGCAGCTCTCGGCGGAGGCCGCCGCCGCGGGCGGCTACTGCAAAGCCCTGCTGGGCAACCACGAACTCCTGCTTCTCGGGGCCAAGCGGTTCGGCGACACGCCGGTCAACTCGACAGCCGGAACAGCCTCGTTCCAGGCCGCCTGGCTCCTCAACGGCGGCCAGCAGGGAGACATGGAACGCCTGCAGGAACACCACATCCAGTGGATGTCCCGGCTGGACGCCATGGCCGTCACCGACGACCACCTGCTGCTGCACTCCGACGCGACCTGCTACCTCGACTACGGCACCACGGTGGAGGAGGTCAACGACGCGGTCACCCAGGCCATCCAGCGCGCCGACGCCGACGAGACCTGGGACCTCTTCCGCCGCTTCACCAAGCGCTTCGCGTTCCGCGACGAGGACTCCGGCAGCGGCGTCGCCCGCGAGTTCCTCGACACCTTCGGCGGCAACCGCATCGTGCACGGCCACAGCCCCATCCCCTACCTGCTCGGCGAGCCGGGAGCGGAGGAGACGGAACCGGTTGAGGTCACCGGCCCCCACGTCTACGCGGACGGACTGGCCGTGGCGATGGACGGCGGCGTCACCATGGACGGCACGCTGCTGGTCACCCGCCTCCCCGTGGCACCCGCCCCGCTCTCCGGCCGCGCCTGAGCCCGTTCCAGGGCGGCGCCGACGGCCCCGGCGGACAGGCCACGACACCGCGGGCGGAGCGGACATACCCGGCCGGATTCGGTGAACTCCCTGTCACCGACGGCGGTGTCCGCTCTACCATCGGTTTCCGACCGTAGCTCTCCTCGGGTCGGTGCCGGACACACGCGGCACACCGGCACCGCACCGCGGTACCCACGGACCTACGGAGCACCGGGGGACGCCATGGACAGCACTCCGCACCTCCTCAGGGAGGACCGCCCGGAATTCGAGCGGCTCCTCGACGACGCGCTGCGCACCGCGCACACCTTCCCGGACCCCTCCGCAGGCGGCGGCCGGCGACCGGGCCGGGCGCAGCTGCGCAGCATGGCGCTGAGCGCGGCCGAGCCCATCGCCGCCTGCGCGGGCGCCGAGTACCGGCACTTCGTGTCGCTGCGCGCGGAGTTCCGGCGCCCGGGCAACGCTCCTCCGCCGGCGGGGCCGGCACCGGCGGGCCCCACCACCCGGGAGCGGCTCGCCGACCGCAGCGGCGCCGGAATGGTCGCCGTGGTGTCGGTGCTGGCACCCATGCTCGCGGGAGCGGCGGCCGTGGTCCTCCTGCTGCTGGGCTACGGCCTGCACCTGCTCCGTCCGGAACCGGCCCTCGCCGCCCCGGTGCGGGACACGGGGTGGATCTTCGTCGTTCTCGCCGCGGCCACGGCACTCCTCGGCATGTGCGGGATCCTGCTGGCCGCGCTGCGCAACGGCCCACGGGCCGCGGCCCGCCGGACGCCCGGCCCGGGCGACCCGGACCCGGCCGAGCAGGTGGCGGCGGCGCGGGCCGCCTGGCGCGCGGCGCTGCTGGAGAACGGCATCCTGCCGTTCCTGCGGGAAGCCGGCGCCGGCCTCGAGAAGGCCGGGTACCGGCCGGACGACGGCGAGGGAGGCGGTGCGGGCGACGGCGGGACGACGGCGTGAGCGTCCCCCGCCGCCCTTCCGGCGCCCGCCGGAGCCGGCGGCACCCGCGGCAGGGCGGGGTGCCGCGCGGCGGCTCACCGTACGGAGTCCGGGCCGCCGAGTCCGTCCGTCCGGTGTGCCGCCAGGTACTCCGGCAGGGCATCGTTGCGCATCGCCCGCCACAGCGGCTCCGCACGCCCGCGGTCCAGCAGCACCACCGACTGGCCGTCGATCGTGTCGAGCCCGGACACGGGCGCGTTGAGGAACCGGACGTCGGAGGACCGCAGTCCGCGCATGCTCCACGCCAGGTCGTACATGTCGCCGTTGCTGAGCTCCTCGTCCACGCCCACGACCCGGCCCACGGAGTCGAGCAGTCCGCTCACCCGTGACGGGCTCGACAGGGTGTCGGCGCTGAGGACCTGCTGCATCAGGGCGCGCAGGAAGTTCTGCTGACGCTTCGTCCGGTCCAGGTCGCCGCGGGGCAGCCCCTTGCGCTCCCGTACGTAGGCCAGCGCCTCCTCACCGTCGAAATGGTGCCTGCCGGCACGCCGGGCGGGTGCGCCGCCCAGCCCCGGGACGTCGCGCGCTACGGTGACGTCCACCCCGCCGACGGCGTCGGTGAGGCTGCGGAAGCCGTTCCAGTCGACGACGGCCAGGTGGTCGACCCTGACGCCCGTGAGGTCCTGCACGGTGCGCACGGCCAGCGCCGGACCGCCCCAGGAGTAGGCGGCGTTGAGCTTGGCGCGGCCGTGCCCGGGTATGTCGGTCCAGGTGTCGCGCGGCAGCGACACCACGGTGGCGTCCGACCGGTCGCCGGACAGGTGGAACAGCATCATGGTGTCGCTGCGGGAGGCACCCACCCGCCATGCGGGGGCCTGCGCCGCCTCACCGGTGGTCGGCACCGGTGAGCGGGTGTCGAGCCCGACGAGCAGGAAGGTCACCCCGTCGGCCGGCGGCGGCTGCTGCCGCTCCGGCAGGTCGGGCAGCGCGTGGGGGATGCGGGCGACCGAGTCGGCCGCGCGATCGGCCCGCCACCAGCCGTACCCCGCGCTCGCGCCGAGCAGGAGCAGCGCCGCGGCGAGAGTCCACACCAGCACCTTCCGCAGCCGCGGCGCCCTGCGGCGCCCCGGCTGCGGCGTGCCGGCGCCGCCCCGGCCGCCCGTGGTCCCCGTCGCGCCGTCCTCATCCCCCGGGAGGGCACCTGTTCGTTCCTCGACCGTGTTTCCGGTACGCGTCATGCGCGCATTCTTGCGCCGATCCGTGTTGTCCGCCCCGGATTCCGGCGCATCCGCCGAATGCCGGGAATCGGCGCAACGGGCCGGTTCGGACGCCGCCCGCGGACGGGTCCGCCTCAGGCCGCGGCCGCGTCCAGGGCGCCGAGCACGTCGGCGACCAGGTCCGTGGCGTCCTCGACGCCCACCGAGAGCCGTACGAAGCCCTCCGGGACGTCGTCGCCGCCCCAGCGGCCCCGCCGTTCGGCGGTGGTGCGCACGCCGCCGAAGCTGGTGGCGTCGTCGACCAGCCGCAGTGCCGCCAGGAACCGTTCGGCGAAGGCCCGGTCGGGCAGCGTGAACGACACCACGCAGCCGTACCGGACCATCTGACGGGACGCCACTGGGTGTGCGGCGTCCTCCGGCAGGCCCGGGTGCCGCACACCCGCCACCTCGCGGCGGCCCCGCAGGGCCCGGGCGACGGCCTGCGCGTTCTCCGCCTGCCGCGCCGTCCGCACGTCCAGCGTCGCCAGTGAACGGTGCGCCAGCCAGGCCTCCATGGGGCCCGGAACGGCGCCGACCGTCTTCCGCCACAGCCGGATGTCGTCCGCGAGTGCGGCGTCCCGGCAGGCGACATAGCCGAGGAGGAGGTCGCCGTGCCCGGTCAGCGCCTTGGTGCCGGACGCGACGGAGAAGTCCGCTCCCAGTTCGAGCGGGCGCTGCCCCAGCGGCGTGGCGAGCGTGTTGTCGACGGCGACCAGTGCGCCCCCGCGGTGCGCCTCGGCCGCCAGCGCCCGGATGTCGCAGACGTCCAGCCCCGGGTTCGAAGGGGATTCGATCCACAGCATCCGTGCACCGTCGAGGAGTGCGCGCTGCCCGTCCCCGCCGGTCGGTGCGGTACGCACCTCCACGCCGAAGCCTTCGAGCCGCTCACCCACGGGACGCAGCAGGTTGTAGCCGTCCGAGGGGAACACGACGGCGTCACCGGGCCGGAGCTGGGATAGCAGCGTGGCGGAGATCGCGGCCATGCCGGAGGCGAACGCGAGGGTGTGGACCGGGAGTCGGGACGTGTCCTCGGCGTCGGGGCGGGGCGCCGCGTCGGGCGCGGTGTCCGTGCGGCTGCCGGGTGCCTCGAGTGCGCCGATCGCCCGTTCCAGCGCCGTCCATGTCGGGTTGGCGTCCCGGCCGTAGGCGTACGGGGCGCCGGTGACGTCGCCGGGCAGGTGGTAGTGCGCGGCGAAGACGGGGCCGGGGAGCGGGGGCGCGTACGGCTCCTCGTCCGGCAGCCCGGCCCGCACGACCCTGGTCGCGTCGCTGTCGTTCATCCGGTGGGTCCTCCCTGGTCAGCCGAGTGCGGCACGCGCGGCCGCCCCGCACCGGGCACCGTATCCGCCGCCGAACAGCACGGCGTGCACCAGGAGGTGCTGGAGCTGGTGCAGCGGTACGCGTGCGGCGCGGCCGGGCACCGGCCGGGCCTCGTCGTAGGCGGCGAGGACCCGCTCCAGGAACGGGCAGCCGAAGAGCTGCAGCATCGCGGTGTCGGTCTCCGGGTGGCCGCCCTGCGCCGCGGGGTCGAGCAGGCGGGCCCGTCCGGGCTGCGGGGAGCCGGCCGGGGCGTCCGCGGCCCAGTGCACGTTGCCCGACCACAGGTCGCCGTGGATGACGGCCGGAGGTTGCGGCGGTCCCGCCACCTCGTCGAGCCGGTCGCAGAGCCGCTCCACGGCCCGTACGTCGTCCCCGGCCAGGTTGCCGCGGTCGACGGCCTGCCGGACGAACGGCAGCAGCCGGTGCTCGGCGTGGAAGGCCGGCCAGTCCCCGGCGGAGGTGAGCGGCTGCGGGGGAGAGGGCAGAGGAAGCGGCCCCAGGTAGGCGGGACGGCCGGGAGTCCCCCACGCCTCGGCGGGCGTGCCGTGGAGTGCGGCCAGGTCCCGGCCCAGGCGTTCGGCGGCCTCCGGGCCCGGTCGTCCCGGCTCGACCCATTCCAGCACCAGCAGGTCGTCCGCGACGGCGAGGACCTCGGGGACGGCCACCGCGCCGGAGCCGCCGAGCAGGGCGAGGCCGGCCGCCTCCGCCCGGAAGAATCCGGGCGGAGGGGCCGTCAGCGTCTTGGCGAAGACGGCCCGGCCGCCGGCGTCGAGGCGGAATGCCTCGCAGATGTCGCCGCCGGGGACCGGGCGGGCGTCGCCCGCCGGGCCGCCGAGCAGTTCGGCGGCCCGCCGCGCGACGCGGGCCCCGGCACTCACCGGACGCCGGTCCCCGTAGCGCCGTCCCGGCCGGAGGCGCGGTCCTCCACGGCGGCGGTCACCTCGGCGAGCAGGCCCGTCACGGCGGACTCGACCATCTCCAGGCAGGTGGCGAAGCCGCTGTCGCCCCCGTAGTACGGGTCGGGGACGTCGAGGTCGCCGGACGCCGCGGCCCGGGGGTCGTAGGACCGGAGCAGCCGGACCTTGCCCGCCTCGCCGCTGTTCGGGGCGAGGCGGTGCAGGGCCCGGCGGTGCCCCTCGTCCAGCGCGACGACCAGATCGATCCCCGCGAACCAGTCGGCGTCGAACTGCCGGGCGCTGTGGTCGAGGACGTAGTCCGCCTCGTGCAGCACGGCCAGGGTGCGGGGGTCGGCGGGGTCGCCGACGTGCCAGCCCCCGGTGCCCGCGCTGTCGGTGCGGACCGCGTCCGCGAGGCCCGCTTCCTCGACCCGGGCGCGGAACACCGCCTCGGCCATGGGGGAGCGGCAGATGTTCCCGGTGCACACGAAGCACACCCGGTAGCGGTCGTCGCGCCGGGCCATCAGTCGTCGTCCGGAAGGATCACGTTGAGGGCCCAGGAGACGAGCGAGATGATCAGGGCGCCGAGCAGTGCCGCCCAGAAGCCGTCGACGTGGAAGCTCAGGTCGACGACGTCCGCGAGCCACGAGGTGAGCCACAGCATCAGTGCGTTGATCACCAGGGTGAACAGGCCGAGTGTGAGGATGAGCAGCGGGAGCGAGAACAGTTTCACGATCGGCTTGACCACGAAGTTCACGAGTCCGAAGATCAGCGCGACGAGGACCAGGGTCAGAGCCTGGCGGCCCGTGTTCTCGCCGGTGAGGGTGATCCCTGCGACCAGCCAGACGGCGACCAGCAGGGCAGCCGCATTGGCGGCGGTCTTGATGAGGAAGTTCGTCATAGGCTGATGGTTCCATCAGGGCGCGGTGATCGAGCAAGAGGTGGGGGTCGGCGAGGTGAAGGCATTCCGTCTGGAGGACCTGGAGGCGGAACGCGCCGCCCACGACGGCGCGTACCTGCAGTTCCTGCGCGAACGGAACATGTCGGTCGGCCTGTACGCCCTGGACCGGGGCGGGACGGACCCGCAGCAGCCCCACCGGCAGGACGAGGTGTATCTGGTCGTCAGCGGGCGGGCGTCCCTCACGGTGGGCGACGAGACGACGGCCGTCGCGCGCGGCAGCGTGGTGTACGTCCCGGCGGGCGTACCGCACCGCTTCCACCACATCAGCGAGGACCTGCGGGTCATGGTGGTGTTCTCGCCGCCGTCAGGCTGAGCAGCCCGGGCCCGGGCGGGCCGCCCCGTGGGGGCCGGGCACGGGGGTGACTCAGGGAAACGTCCGGGTCGGCCGCCCTCCCACCGCGCTGCCGGGCGTTCTAGCATCGAAGAAGAACGTCGGCGCCGGACGTGCGCCGGCGCGGCCCCGGACAGGGACGGAAGGGTGTCATGGCTGTGAGGGACGTACTGGCCACCATGCCGTGGTGGGTGAAGTGGATCGCCATCCCGGTGATCGCGCTCGTCGTGTTCGGCGGACTGATCGCCAGCGTGGTCGGGTTCCTGGTCGGCCTGCTGTTCAAGGTGCTGCTGTTCGCGGCCCTGGTCGGCGGCCTGGTGTATCTGGTCCGCCAGTTCGGTTCGTCTTCCTCCTCCTACCGCGACGACCGCTGACCCGGTTCCTGCCGGTGTCCGCGGTACGCGTGCCGCGGTCGGCGGAGACGACGAAGGCGGCGAGCAGCGTCGTCACCGGCACCGAGGCGACCAGCCCGATCGAACCGATCAGCGTGCGCACGATCTCCTCGGCGACGAGTTCGGAACCCGCGACCGAGGCGACACTGCTCTGCGCGATCGTGAACAACAGCAGCAGCGGGAGCGCCGCTCCGGCGTAGGCGAGGACCAGGGTGTTCACGACCGAGGCGATGTGGTCCCGGCCGATGCGCATCGCCGCGCCGTACAGGCGGCGCCAACCGGCGGCGGGGTCTGCTTCCTTGAGTTCCCACACCGCCGAGGTCTGGGTGACGGTGACGTCGTCCAGGACACCGAGCGACCCGATGATCACGCCGGCCAGCAGCAGTCCCCGTATCTCGATGTCGGGGTAGAGGCCGTGGACCAGTCCCGTCTGGTCGTCGGTGTCGCCTGTCAGCCCGGCCCAGTCGATGAACACCGACCCGAGCACGCCGATCAGCAGCAGTGAGGCCAGGGTGCCCAGGACCGCGACCGAAGTGCGTGCGGACAGGCCGTGGCACAGGTACAGCGAGGTCAGCATGATCGCGCTGCCGCCGACGACGGCGACGACCAGCGGGTCGGAGCCCTGCAGTATGGCCGGGAGGATGAAGACGGTGAGCACCGCGAAGCTCACCGCCAGACCCACCAGTGCCAGTACGCCGCGGAGCCTGCCGACGAGGACGACCACCGCGGCGAAGATCCCGGCGAGCAGCGTGAGCGGCAGGTCGCGGTCGACGTCGATCACGGAGTACTGCAGGTCGCGCGGAGCGTTCTCGGCGTGCGCGACCACCACCTGCTGCCCGGCCGTGAGTGTGCGGGTGGCGCGCGGGGTCACGATGTGGGTGAACGTCCGCCCGGTGCCGGGCCCGCTGGTGACCTCGACCGTCGCCTTGCGGCAGGTGCCGCCGCCCGCGGCGGGCGTCCCGGCCCCGGGGTCCGGGGACTGTCCCGGAGCGGGCGACGTGCGCACGTCGACGTCGGCGCAGTCCACCGCGCGCACGGTGGTGACCCGGGCGTCGTAGGTGGGGCGGTCGAAGCCGATGCCCGCACTGCCGCTGTCGCCGTGGCCGGGGGCACCGCCGGGCCAGAGCGCCACCAGGCCGGCAAGGACGGCGGCGGCGAACGGGACGAGGACGGCGGCGATGACCGTGCGCAGGTGGCGGGAGGCCGGCGACGCCGGCCCGTGCCCGTGGGCGTGGCCGTGGGCGTGGCCGTGGGAGTGGCCGTGCTCGGATGTCGCCGGTGCGGCGGGGCGGGCCGGCGGCTCGCCCTCTCCCCGGGTTCGGTTTCCCGGCAGAACGGTGCCGGGTCGTCCGGACTGCCGGCGGGCCGGTGGAGGTGGTGTGGTCACCGCCCGATCATCGCAAGAGGGGCAGGCCCCCTGGCAGTCCCCTGCCGCGAGCCGCTAGCGTGGATCCGCTTTTGCACATCGCGGGAGCTCCGAGCACGGGGCTGAGAGGGCGCTGAACGACTGCGCCGACCGCCGAACCTGTACCGGGTAATGCCGGCGTAGGGAGTGGGTCACATGACCACGCAGGATGCACGCACGCCCCGGAACGCCCCGTCCGGCGACGGCGCCCAGTCGCGCCGTCCGGGCCGTCACAAGGGGTACGTGAGCGGGTCGCGCCCGGACATCCGGGTCCCGGTCCGCCGGGTGCACCTCACCGACGGATCGGACGTGTCGCTCTACGACACGTCCGGCCCGTACACCGATCCCGCCATCGACACCGACGTCCGCCGCGGGCTGCCCCCGCTGCGGGAGAACTGGATCGTCGCCCGGGGCGACACGGAGGAGTACCCGGGCCGTGAACCGCGGCCGGAGGACGACGGTCTCCGGCACACCTCGCCCCGCGGTGGACTGCGGAACCTCGACGCGGTCTTCCCCGGGCGCCCGCGCCGGCCGCGCCGGGCGCGGGGCCGGGTGGCCGTCACACAACTCGCCCACGCCCGACGGGGCGAGGTCACTCCGGAGATGGAATACGTGGCCGTGCGGGAGAGTCTCGCGCCGGAGTTCGTGCGCGACGAGATCGCGGCCGGGCGTGCCGTGCTGCCGGCCAACGTCAACCATCCGGAGAGCGAGCCGATGGCCATCGGCAAGAACCTTCTGGTGAAGGTAAACGCCAACATCGGCAACTCCGCCGTGACCTCCTCGATCGAGGAGGAGGTGGAGAAGATGACCTGGGCGACCCTCTGGGGTGCGGACACCGTCATGGACCTCTCCACCGGGCGGAACATCCACACCACGCGGGAGTGGGTGCTGCGCAACGCGCCCGTCCCGATCGGCACCGTTCCCCTCTACCAGGCACTGGAGAAGGTGGACGGCAAGGCCGAGGAGCTGAGTTGGGAGATCTACCGGGACACCGTCGTCGAGCAGTGCGAACAGGGCGTCGACTACATGACGGTCCACGCGGGGGTGCTGCTGCGGTACGTGCCGCTGACCGCCCGGCGCCGGACCGGCATCGTCTCGCGCGGGGGCTCCATCATGGCCGCCTGGTGCCTCGCGCACCACCGGGAGAACTTCCTCCACACCCATTTCGAGGAACTCTGCGACATCCTGCGGGCCTACGACGTCACGTTCTCGCTCGGGGACGGCCTGCGGCCGGGCTCGGTCGCGGACGCCAACGACGAGGCGCAGTTCGCCGAACTCCGCACCCTCGGCGAGCTGACCCGGATCGCCAGGTCCCGCGAGGTGCAGACGATGGTCGAGGGTCCTGGGCACGTGCCGATGCACCGGATCAAGGAGAACATCGACCTCCAGCAGGAGATCTGCGACGAAGCGCCGTTCTACACCCTCGGGCCGCTCACCACCGACATCGCCCCCGGCCACGACCACATCACCTCCGGCATCGGCGCCGCGATGATCGGCTGGTGGGGCACCGCGATGCTCTGCTACGTGACGCCCAAGGAGCACCTGGGGCTGCCGGACCGTGACGACGTGAAGGCGGGCGTGATCACGTACCGGATCGCGGCGCACGCGGCGGACGTGGCGAAGGGCCATCCCGGCGCGCAGCAGTGGGACGACGCGCTGTCCGACGCCCGGTTCGAGTTCCGCTGGGAGGACCAGTTCAATCTGTCGCTCGACCCGGACACGGCACGGGAGTTCCACGACGCGACGCTGCCCGCCGAGCCCGCGAAGACCGCCCACTTCTGTTCCATGTGCGGGCCGAAGTTCTGCTCGATGCGGATCAGCCGGGACATCACCGAGCGGTTCGGCGGCGACGCGGCGGAGCGGGAGGAGGCCACGGAGGAGGAGATCGCCGCGGGCATGCTGCGGAAGTCCCGGGAGTTCGCCGCCTCGGGCCACCGCATCCGGCTGCCGCTGGCGGAATGAGCCGCGGCGGCCGCGCGGTCCCGCTCACGGAGTGAGGCCTGCGGGGGCGCCGGGAGCAGCGACCGCTCGGAAGCTCTCCCACCGCCCCCGCAACCCGGCCGGGAGGAGGGGCGGAGTGTCAGCCCCTGCGGATCCTCGCCGCGACGCCGTGACCGATGAAGAGGTAGACGACGGCCGGCAGCCCGAAGTTGAGCACCATCCGCACGTGCTCGTTCTCCATGGTGAAGATGTCCTGCGACCATCCCGCGAGCCATTCCGCGAGCCCCTGCACGAGCTGCACGAACCCGCTGCCCTGGTTGGCGTCGAACAGGTACAGGACGATCCACAGCCCCAGGATCGCCGCGGCGATGTCCGCGAGCGTGTGGACCACCAGGGCCGTTCGCCGCGACGGCGATTCTCCGTCGCGGTGCCGGTCGTACCGAGGCTCCGGCGGGGACTGCGGGGCGTGGGGGGCGGTCTCGTAGGGCCGCTGCACGGGCTCGCCGCCGTACGGCGGGCCCGCGGGCCCCGGCCCGTGGGGAGGAGGCGGCTGCCCCGGGCCCTGCGGATGGTTCAGCGGACCGGGACCGGGACCGGCGGGCGGGGGCCCGCCGCCGGGCCCGTAGTACGGATCGGTGGGAGGGGGGCCGTGGGGGTTGCTCATGGCCGTCCAATCTGCCGTGGTGCGCGGTGCCGACAGGCAGAGTAGAGGCGTCCCGGCGGCTTCCGCGTCCCTCCTCCCGGGCATCTCCCCGTTCCTCACGCGGCGGGGACGAACGGGCCCCGGCACCGGCACATTCCTCGCGCGACGCCCGCACCCGGGCCGGGAATGGGACACGATGTTCACGCCGACGGGGAGCCGTTGCAGACCTTCCACAGCGCGCGGCAGCACTGTGACACTCCGCGGAGCGGCGACGCAGACACGGGCACGGCCCGGCTTCGTGACGGTCGTGGAGAGGGCGGAGGCGGACCGAGGAGGGGCAGCCGCCGTGTACGGCACGCCGACGGACGGACCCCTGCGGACTGCCGACGGGGGCCGCACCCCCGATGCGGCCCCCGTTCGGCGCACCCCCCGTGCGCCCCCCAACGCCCCGAACCCCCGGGGACGATGCGGTCCGCGGCGGGGATCGGCCGGCTCGAGACTCCCCCCACCCGTCTCGAAGCGCCCTTTTCACCGCGCGAAGAACCGCACGACAAGGCTAGTTGACTCAGCGTCAGTGTCCAATCACGGTAATGACACGTGCCTATCGATATATTTATCGTTGCGATACCGACAGTGACGACCGGCCGGGCGCGACGACACAGAGCGACCCGCGCCCTGCGGCGTCCCCCGCCGGAGCCGCGGGATCGCGCCGACCCGACCAGTGGAGACCTCCATGGACCTCGCCCTGCTGCGCACGTTCCTCGCGGTGCACCGGGCGGGCTCGTTCACACGGGGAGCCGCCCTCCTCGGCCTTTCCCAGCCGGCCGTGACCGGGCAGATCCGCTCGTTGGAAGGCCAGATCGGGCGGCCGCTGTTCCACCGCATGGCACGCGGCGTCACCGCCACGGCAGTCGGCGAGGAACTCGCGCGCAAGGTCGCCCCCCACCTCGACGCGCTCACCGGCATCACCGAGAACCTGCCGGACCAGGACAGCGCACCCCGCACCGTCCACCTCGCCGGGCCGCCCGAGTTCGTCTCCCTCCGCGCGGTGCCCGCCCTGGCCGCCCTCGTCGAACAGGGACTCCACCTCCGCGCGGCCTTCGGCTCCACGGAGGAGAGCCTCGAAGGACTCGCCGCGGGCCACAGCGACCTCGCCCTCACCACGGGACTCCCCCGCGGCCGGTTGCTCTCCACCACCCCCCTGTGCGACGAGGAACTCGTCCTCGTCGCGGCACCCCGCTGGCTGTCCGCGCTCGGCGGGCCCTCCGCCGTGCGGGACAAGGGCCCGGGCGTGCTGGACGAGGTCCCGGCCCTCTCGGTGCACGAGAGCATGCCGCTCATGACCCGCTACTGGACCACCGTCTTCGACCGGCCGCTGCTGAAGTCCGGGGCACTCGTCGCCCCCGACCTGCGAGCCGTCCTGCAGTGCGTGCTCACCGGCGCCGGCATGGCCGTGCTGCCCCGCTACCTGTGCGCGGACCCGCTGCGACGGGGGAACCTCAGCACCCTGATGGAGCCCGCGGTGCCGCCGCTGCGCACCTACTTCCTCACCGTCCGGGCCGGAACCCTCGCCCTGCCGCACATCGCCCGCACCCACGAGTGGCTGCTCCGCGCTGCGGTCGGCTGGTGAGCGCCCGGCGATCGACGGAGAGGGCGGCGCCGTCGCGCCGGGCGGGTTTCAACCGCGGCGGGACGGGCCAGACCTCCTGCATGGCCCCTGAACGTCCTGTGGTCAAACGCACGGCCCGCGCCATCCTCCTCGACGGCACGGACATGATCGTGATCAAACGGACCAAGCCCGGTCTCGCGCCGTACTGGATCACGCCGGGCGGCGGTGTCGAGCCCGACGTCGACGGGACCGTCGTGCAGGCCCTGCACCGCGAGATGGACGAGGAACTCGGCGCCAAGGTCGCCGACGTCGTCCCCGCCTTCGTCGACACCGTGCCGCACCCCACCGAGGACGCCGCGGACGGAGTGAAGATCCAGCACTTCTTCGTCTGCCGACTGGAGTCGATGGACCTCGCACGGCGCCACGGGCCGGAGGTCGAGGAACCGTGCGGCGAGTACGAGATCGTGCGCCTCCCCTTCAGCCGGGAGGGCATCGCCTCGGTCGATGTCGTACCCCCCACACTGCGCTCCTACCTGGACCGCAACCTGGAAGGGGTCCGGGCGCTGCTGGCACCCGACCTCGCGTGACTCCGCGCCCCCGCGGGCACGGCACGGGCTGCGCTCAGCCGAACCATCCCTGGAACGCGGCGGACTCCCTGCCGGTCGCCCGCTGCTGCGCGTCGGCCAGCGCCCGCTCGGCCTCCCTGCGCCACGCCTGGGGGTTCTCGCCCTCCGGCACGGCCCCCCGCGCCGCGATCACGGCGGCCGCCCCGTCGGCGGCCCCGTTGCCCGGCTGTCCCGCACCCGGCTGCGGGGACGCGTCGCCCACCGGGGCCGGCTGCACCGGCTCGGCCGCCGCCTGCGGGGCATGAACATGAACCTCCTGCGGAGCGGCCGCAGCGTCGTGCCGGGGGCCATGGGGTTGCCGGGGCAGCGACAGGGTGTCCGCCGCCCCTCCCGGTGCGGCCACCTCCGGTTCCGATGCGCCGGCCGCCGCCACCGGCCCGGACCGGGGCACCTCCTGCGCGCGCGGCAGCCACGCTCGGGGCTCCCGGTCCCGCGCCTGCCGCGCCGAACCGAAGAAGTCGCCGCCCTTGCGCTTGTGGTCGTCCGTCCCCCAGTGGCGCGCCGCGTCCTTGGGCACCTTCTGCAGGTGGGGTATGTGCTTGGCGCAGTGGATGTACGCCTCCTCCACCCGCACCCTCACCCAGAGCTGCGCCCGGCGCCCCGGCACCGGATCGACCGGGAGGTCCGGGTGCTCCGCGCGCACGGCGGCGTCCTCGTGCACCTCGGCCCGCCCGTTCACGTGCAGTCCGATCCGGGCCCGCAGGAAGTCCATCAGGAGGATCCCGACGTGCGGGTTCTCCTGCAGATTCCCCAACGACGCGTGCACGCCGTTGCCCCGGTACTCGGGGAAGAGCAGCGTCCGCTCGTCGAGCACCCGCAGGAAGCCGGGAGGCCCGGCGCGGAACGAGTTGTCGCACTCACCATGACGGTCCGCCGTGGCCAGGAAGAACATCTCCTGGGCGAGCACGAACTCCCGCATGCGCGGATTGAGGTGGTCCAGCACCTGCTGCTCGTAGAACCGGTCGGCGCGCTCCTCGGTACCCAGGCGCTGCTGCAGCACGTGCTCGCCGTCGCTGCCCGGGCGCATCTCGGCGTGTGACACCTGCGGTCTCTCCTTCATCGCTTCCCCGGCGCGGCTCTGCGCGGACAAGGCGACCCATCATGCCGTCACTCGGCCGCGGCGACGAGTTCCTCGAGGGAGTCGTGACGTATCCGATGCGGCGGTATGCCGGCGCCCCGCAGGACATCGACACCACTGCGGATCAGACCGGGCGGACCCGACAGATAGCCGACGTACGAGGACCACGGCCCGTGCTGCTGCACCACCTCGGGCAGATCGCCGGACAGCAGCGCCGGGCCCATGGCTTCCGCGTTCACCGAAGGGCGCCGCCCGGCGAAACCGCCGGTGGAGACGACCGGCCGCACCGAAAGCCACGGATGGCGCTGCTCCAGATGCTGCATGGTCTGCAGGTCGTACAGCTCGTGGTCGTGCCGTGCCCCGTAGAACACCTCGACCGGGCGGGAACGGCCGTGCTCGGCGACGTCCTCGACCAGCGCCTTGATCGGCGCGATACCCGTGCCACCGCCCAGGCACAGCAGCCCGTGCTCCGCGGCGTGGTCCACGGTCATCGACCCGGCGGGCGGACCGAGTCGGATCACGTCGCCCGGCCGGGCCCGGTTCACCAGCGCGCTGGACACCCAGCCGGCGGGCACCGAACGGACGTGGAAACTGAGCAGTCCGTCGGAGCGCGGGGCGGCCGCGAACGAGTAGTGCCGCCACACGCGCGGCCACCAGGGCGTCTCCAGAGTCGTGTACTGCCCGGCGAGGAACGGGTAGGGCTGGTCCGGGCGGACCGTGATCACCGCGATGTCGCGGGTGCGCATCTCGTGCGACACGATCTCGGCGTTCCACCAGGCCGGCGCATGCTTCTCGTCCTCGGCAGCAGCGTCGATCATGGTTTGCGAGATGGCGGTGTAGGCCCGCACCCAGGCTGCCTCCGCCTCGTCGCTCCAGGTGACGGTCGCGTACTGGGCGAGCGCGCCCAGCAGGCACTCGCCGACCGCAGGGTAGTGCTCGGGAGAGGTGCCGTACTTGCGGTGGCCCCGCCCCAGATGCGACAGGTACTCGGTCAGCGGCTCGGGGTCGTCGATCAGCCGGGCCGCGGTCAGAATCGCCTGGAGCAGCCGGTCGCGCTGGGCGTCCATCGACGCGGGGAACAGCTCGCGCAGTTGCGGATGCTGCACGAACAGCATCGCGTAGAAGTACGCCGTGACCGAGTCTGCCACCGGCCCGATCTCCTCGAGGGTGCGCCGGATCAGCACCGCGTCGGCCGACGGCTCACGCGCCGGCTCCCCGGCACCCGGCGCCTGCCCGGCGGGGGGCAGCGCAGGGGCTGCCGGAGCGGGCGGGGCGGCGGGGGTGTGACCGGGGTGCGGAGCCCGCGCGTCGACGCGCTGCAGGTCCTCGAACGGCTGGGCGTGCTCCTGCCCCCTCGGCGCGGTGGGGCCGTACGGCGACGCGGGCGCGCCGGGGCCCCGCCCACCGTACGCGGACGTCGCCTCCCGGTACCGGCCGGTCTCCGGGCCGGAGCCCACCGGACGGATCGGCGCCACCGGACGATGCGGCGCAGGGCCGTCCTCACGCTCCTGACCGCCCTCGTCCTGCGGGTGCGGCGGGGACTTCTTCGCCGGAGCGAACCAGCTCCACTCACCGCTGTCACCCGGAGAAGCGCCGTTTCCGGCCGACGTGGTCGTCATGGTCTGCCTCGCCTCGAACGTCTTCCCTCGGTCCGCGCACGCCGGAAGTCGGCAAGTGCCTGCATATGAGACCCCCTGAAGGCATCGGCCGCGCCCTCACAACCCGGCGATGCGGACTCGACCATACCGTTATGGCATCGATCCACAAGCCCCGCTCGCGCTTCCACCGAATTCGGAGAATCCACCCCTCATGAGAATGTCATGACGATACGGTGCGTGTTCACGTGTCTTGCGAAGATCCGCACCGCGTCCTTCCGGTAAGCACGGGACAGCCGCGCGGCGTTCCCGCCCGGCGCCCCGGAGCACCCCGCGCCTACCTGGCACGACACGAAATCCCCGCCATGGATTCGCCGTTGGGGATTTCCTTCCGATCATCCCGGCATCGAACCGGAATTGCCCGCCGGCGACCGGCCGATTCCTCCCGCCGATCACCCTCTGCGAATACGGGCAAGTAACTTTTTCCGGTGCGGATCGGTGACGCCCACCGGACCGGCGGCCCGAACCTCCTTCACGCCGCCGTCACGATTCCCACTGAGACACACATCACGGCGCCCGCGGGCCGGCCCGTCCCGAATCACCGCGGCCCCGACCGCACTCGGTCGCGCCGGGCCGAACACCGACCGGGGCGCCACCGGCCCGCGTACGCTGCGCCCCATGACAGCCGAGCGCACCGGAAGCCCCGCCGCCACCCTGCGCCCCGCCACCCGGGACGACCTGGCCGCGATCGTCGCCCTGCTCGCCGACGACCCCCTCGGGGCCGGACGCGAGAGCCCCGACGACCTCACCCCCTACGAGGCCGCGTTCGCCGACATCGCCGCCGACCCCCACCAGCACCTGACCGTGGCCGAGGCGGACGGCAGGATCATCGGCACCTTCCAGCTGACCGTCATCCCCGGACTCTCCCGCAAGGGCTCCGCCCGCGGCCTCGTCGAGGCCGTCCGCGTCCACGCAGACGCCCGGGGCACCGGACTCGGCACCCGGCTCCTCGAACACGCCGTCGAGGAGGCCCGCCGCCAGGGCTGCGCCCTGGTGCAGCTGACCTCCGACGCCACCCGCACCGAGGCCCACCGGTTCTACGAGCGCCTCGGTTTCGAGGCCTCCCACCTGGGATTCAAGAAGCCGCTGGCCCCGACCGACTGAACACCGCCCCGCCCCGGACGGGCGTACGGCCGCGCACGGCCGGCGGGCCACTCATGTGCCACGGCCCGCGACATGGGCGAAATGCGCCACATGTCCGCGTCGAGGGATCACAATGGGCGGGCCCGCGCAACCGTCTGCCGCCGGTTCGTCCACAGACACGGGAGCCCGCCCTTGCACTTCGGCCTGCCCCGCCCGAGACACCGCGTCGCTCCGGCCACCACCACGCCCGGCGCGCCCTCCGCCGACGGGCAGGTGCACCTGGGGCTCACGCTGCTCGCCGCGTCCCTGTGCATCTTCGTCGTCCAACTCGACTTCCTGGCACTCAACCTGGCCCTGCCCGACATGGCCTCGGAACTCGGCACGACGACCACCGACCTGCAATGGGTGCTCAGCGGCTACATGCTGGCGGTCGCGGCGGCACTGATCCCCGGCGGACGCCTCGGCGACATCCTGGGCCGCAAACAGGTCCTGATCGTCGGACTGGCGCTGTTCGGCGTCTGCTCGCTCGGCGCGGGCCTCGCCTCCACCCCGGAGGTCATCATCACCCTGCGCATCGTCCAGGGTGTCGGCGCGGGCGTCCTCTTCCCCCTCGCCATCGCCGCGATCACCGACGCCTACCCGCACGAGCGCACCATGCGCGCCATCGGCAACGCCTACGGCATCGGCGCGCTGGCCCTGGCGCTCGGCCCCCTCGTCGGCGGCGGCCTCACCCAACTCTTCAGCTGGCGCGTGGTCCTCCTCATCAACGTCCCCGTCGTCGCCCTCGCCATCGCCGTGGTGTGGGTGGGCGTGCGCGAGTCGCGCGACACCACCGTGCCGCGCTCCGTCGACCTCCCCGGGGTCCTCGCGGTGGCCCTGGGCATCGCCGCGGTGACACTCGCCGTGGACCGCTCGACGACCTGGTCACCGGCCTGGACGAGCGTCACGGCCGTCCTCGGCGTGCTGCTCCTCGTCGCTTTCGTGATCCGGGAACACCTCGCCCGGTGGCCGCTCGTCGCACTCGACCTGTTCCGCAACAAGCCGTACGTCGTGGTCACCCTGATGTCGACGGTCGCCAACATCTCCTTCGTGGTGGCCATGTACAGCGCCACCGTGTACCTCCAGCAGGCCGAGGGGAACTCGCCGCTGAGATCCGGGGTGATCTTCCTGGCCACCTCGGTCGCCCTGGGCGTGACGGGACCGCTCTCGGGACACCTCGGGGAGCACTTCGACATCCCCCGCACCATGGCCCTCGCCACCCTCGTCGGCGCCGTCGGCCTGTTCCTGGTGTCGCTCGGGAGCGGCTTCGCCACCTACCTGCCCGGGCTGGCACTGACCGGATTCGGCTACGGCATCGGATGGTCGATGGGCAGCGTCGGCACACAGACCGTCGTGCCCTCGGAACGCGCCGGGCAGGCCTCCGGGGTCACCCTGGCCCTGGTGATCGGCATCGCCGGCATCTGCGTGGCAGCGGGGGCCACGCTGATCGAGGTGGGGGCGACCGAGCACGGCCTCGGCGGGTCGATCGAACGCCTGCTGCGATGGGTCGCGATCGGCAGCGCCGTCGCCTCGGCGGCACTCGGCCTGCTCAGCGCCCGGCTGATCCCCCGAACCGTCACGACCGCGGAGAAGTGACCGCAGGGCGGGGCCTGTTACGCGGTCGGCTGCGACCGGTCGAGTTCCGCGGGTCCGTAGTGGGCGGCGTGCGCTCCTGTTGCCAGGGCCCAGTAGCGATCCCCGTAGGACCAGTGCCACCATTCCGTGGGGTAGTTGACCAGGCCGACCGTCGTGAGTGCCGAGCCCAGGAGGTCCCGACGGGATCGGGCCTCACGGCCGATGTTGTCGGCTGCCGTGGCGCAGGCGCCCTCGCTCTCCTCCGGAGTCGCGTTCATGCGCGTGCCCATGTCGAGTTCACGCCCGTCGTCATCCGCAAGGGTCAGGTCCACGGCGGCGCCCGCGCTGTGGGGCGCGATCTCGGGCGGGGACACGAAGCGACTGGCCGCCGAACGGACCTGCTCGGAGGACCACTCCTGGTGAGCGTCCCGGAGCCGTGCCGCGTACGCCTCGAAGTAGCGACGTTGGAGCGAGGGCGGGCGATAGCCCTCGACGAACAGGAGTTGCACGCCCCGCGGCAACAGGTCCTGTGCTTCGAGGAGCCGGACCAGTACTCCTTTCCGGAGGTGGACGAAAGCGCCCGCCGAATCCTGCCGTTTCCGCTCGTCGATCAGTACGGGACCGGCCCGTCGGACGTCTACGAGCGGTTCACCGCACTCCTGGACCTCAACCGCTGCGACTCTCGGGTCGGACATCAGAATGATCTCGGTCATGGCCCGATCATCCCGTGGCTCCTCTCCCCGCCGCGGGCAGTCGTCAGAACGTGCGACACGGTTGGTCCCCGTCGGGTTCGGGTGCGTCGATGGCGACGAGTTCGACTTCGAAGCCGTCGTCGTTCTCCAGGTAGGCGGCATAGTGTTGTCCGCCCCCGGCATAGGGGTGGCGCTCGGGAAACATCAGCCGCCATCCGTGCTGTACGGCATCGATCACCAACTCCTCGACCGTGGCGGCATCTTCGACGTGGAAGGCCAAGTGGTTCAGTCCCGGGCGGCAGCGGTCGTGCTCCGCCGCGGAGAGGGCCGGGGACTGCTCGACGACCAGGTAGGTCGGCCCGAGCTGCCAACTGCGTCCACCGTCCCAGCTCTGCGTGGGCTCGTGGCCCAGCAACTCCAGCAGCCGGCCCAGCGAGGCGACAGCGCGTCGGAGGTCCGGCACCCACAGCTCGACGTGATGCAGTGTGCCGTGCGACGGCCGGGTCATGCGGCACTCATCTCCCCGCCCGGCAGGTTCGCGCTTCGGGTGTCCCGCGCCGATGCTGTGACCCGCGTATCGCGGCACCCGGCCAGGTCCGGGAGCTGAGCGGTACTCGGACAGCACGGGGAAGGGGCTGGGTCATGTCGCCATGATGCTTCAGCGCCATCTTCGCCTCCTGCGCAGTTGGACTGTGCCAAGCGGTTCGGGCACCTCGACCACGACGCCCTGCTGTGGCTCGCTGCCACCCGCATCACGCTCGCCGTGTGGCGCAACACACCCGTCGAGAACTGGCATGCCGGCGCGCCTGTAGGTTCTCACTTTCGATGTCATGCACCGACGCTATGACCTGGACGTTCCTCTCCAGTCTCACGACGTGTCGACAGGCGGCTGTCTCAGATCGGTGTCATTTCCTCAGACTGCCCAGCCGGCTGCACCGCATATCCGTGCACCCGGTCTGAGTGCACCATCACCTACGGAGATACGTGCACCAGCGACTTATGTCATCGCGCGGGCAGGGCGGTGGCAGGGCGGCAAACCTCCAGGATGACTGCGGTGCCGGCCACGGCTCGGTCCTCGTGCATGGTGATCTGCTGGCCGGGCTGGACGTGCGTCCAGTGGGAGGGAGTGAGGGGCACAAGGCGAACCGTGGCTCGCCCGCCGGGCTCCAGCATGGGCATGCTCTCAACCCAGAGCCCAGCGATGCTGACCGCGCGTCCGCCGGTGGGTGAGAGAAGTCCGATGTCCCACATGGGCCGCAGAACACCGGCACCGGAGATTGGCGTCGTGCGTCGCGCCTCGGCGGCAGGGCGGAGCGTCAGATCCGCCCGGATCACACCGTTGCGGATCTCGGAGCATCGCCAATGGCACCACGTCGCGCTCCGCTCCAGCCGGAGCTGCTCAGCCGCTTCAGCGAGCTGCTCCCAGAACGCCAGAGGGAGCGAGCGAGCGTCCCCGAGCTCCTCCAGCAGGCCCAGTGCAATCTCCCACTCGTCGTGGACGAGGTAGTCCCAGATGTCTCGCACCGTGATGTCGTTCTCGGTGGCGGCCTCTTCCGGAACCAGCAGGGAAGCTGCTTCGAGCAACTCGGCGACGTCCATGCGCTCATTGTCGACCACATGAACGTGCAGTCCGGTCTGAATTGTCAGACCATGCGCTTGGAGTGCGGCGAGATGGGGCCGGTCCCGAGGCCGCCAGCACCGGAATACGGCAGCCTCCCTGGTCTGCTCGGGGGTGGTTTCGGCCCAACCGACGTCCAGGCATCGTCGAGGGCCACGAATGCAGCCTGTCAGCCCGGCCCCATCTCACCCAACGCTCTGTATTCCGTAGTGCACTCTCAGTGAGACCCTACAGCCCCTCACATGCCGTTCGCCATGTCGACGAAGCGCGAGTAGTGGCCCTGGAAGGCCACCGTGATGGTCGCCGTCGGGCCGTTGCGGTGCTTGGCCACGATCAGGTCCGCCTCGCCCGCGCGCGGCGACTCCTTCTCGTAGGCGTCCTCGCGGTGCAGCAGGATCACCATGTCGGCGTCCTGCTCGATGCTTCCGGACTCGCGGAGGTCGGAGACCATCGGCTTCTTGTCCGTCCGCTGCTCCGGGCCACGGTTGAGCTGCGACAGCGCGATGACGGGGACTTCCAGCTCCTTCGCCAGCAGCTTCAGGTTCCGGGACATCTCCGAGACCTCCTGCTGCCGGCTCTCCGGCCGGCGCGAGCCGCCCGTCTGCATCAGTTGCAGGTAGTCGATGACGATGAGCTGCAGATCGTTCCGCTGCTTCAACCGCCGGCACTTGGCGCGGATCTCCATCATCGACAGGTTCGGCGAGTCGTCGATGTAGAGCGGTGCGTCCGTCACGGACGGCATCTGCCGCGCCAGCCGCGTCCAGTCCTCGTCCGTCATGGAGCCCGACCGCATGTGGTGCAGGGCCACCCGCGCCTCCGCCGAGAGCAGGCGCATCGCGATCTCGTTGCGCCCCATCTCCAGCGAGAAGATGACGCTCGGCATGTTGTTCTTGATCGAGCACGCCCGCGCGAAGTCGAGCGCGAGCGTGGACTTTCCCATGGCGGGTCGCGCCGCGATGACCACCATCTGCCCCGGGTGCAGGCCGTTGGTCAGCGAGTCCAGGTCGGTGAAGCCGGTGGGCACGCCCGTCATCTGACCGCTGCGGGAGCCGATCGCCTCGATCTCGTCGAGCGCGCCCTCCATGATGTCGGCCAGCGGCAGGTAGTCCTCGCTGGTGCGCTCCTCGGTGACGGCGTAGATCTCGGACTGGGCCGAGTTGACGATCTCGTCGACGTCGCCGTCGGCGGCGTACCCCATCTGCGTGATGCGGGTGCCGGCCTCGACGAGGCGCCGCAGCACCGCCCGCTCGTGGACGATCTCCGCGTAGTACAGGGCGTTCGCCGCGGTCGGCACGGACTGCACGATGGTGTGCAGGTAGCCGGGGCCGCCCACCCGGCCGATCTCGCCGCGCCGCGTGAGCTCCGCCGCCACCGTGATGGGGTCGGCGGGCTCGCCCTTGGCGTAGAGATCGAGGATGGCCTGGTAGATCGTCTCGTGGGCCGGCCGGTAGAAGTCCTGCCCCTTCAGTGCCTCCACGACGTCCGCGATGGCGTCCTTGGACAGCAGCATGCCGCCCAGCACGGACTGCTCCGCCTCCAGGTCCTGCGGCGGGACCCGTTCGAACGAGGTGCCCGCCCAGGCTCCGCCGCCGTCCTGGCCGCGCTCGTGCTGCTCCACGGCTCCCCCGGAGCCGTTCGCGCGGCGCGGGTGGGACACGGAGGGCAGACGGTCGCCCGGAACGGCGGCCTCTCCCGCCCAGGGATCCTCGACGTGCTCCGGCTGCTGCGTCACGGCGCACCTCCTCCCGTCCGCCCCGTCCGTCCGGTCCGGACCTCACCCGGTGCCCCCTCTTCCTAGGGCACGGCTCCGACAGTCACTGGCGCTCTCCCCGGCTCTCCGGGCGACCCCGGGCGAGCTGTCGTCGCGTCGATGACGTGGTGAAGAAGAGGGGAACGGGAAGCATGCGCCGACCTACGGTAGGCGGGCCGCGAGCCCCGCGCCTACTCGGTTATCCACAGGGGCTGTGGGTAGCGCGGAGGTTCCTGTGGAGAAGTCGGGCCAAGCTGTGCACGGAGCGGTGGACAGTCCTGTGGAGGAGGCGTCGAACCCGCCTGCGAATAGCCTCTGAGCTGCGTAAACGATGTCCACTGGCTGTGTGCGGAAAAAACTCTTCCGCGGCTTCGCCGAAGGCGACAACCGGCCCCGTGACCCTCACCCTGCGCAGTCACCGGTAATGGATGAGACAGCTTTGCAGCTATTACTTGTGGATGCTTGAATCGAACCCATGACCAGCAGCCCCCCGAGCATGCGCCGCCATGACCGCGAGATCCTCGCCCTCGCCCTTCCCGCCTTCGGCTCGCTCGTCGCGGAGCCGCTGTTCCTCCTCGCCGACAGCGCGATCGTCGGCCACCTGGGCACCCCGCAGCTCGCCGGACTGGGGGTGGCCTCGACGCTGCTGCAGACCGGGGTGCACGTCTTCGTCTTCCTCGCTTACGCCACCACCGCCGCGGTCGCCCGCCGGGTCGGCGCGGGCGATCTCCCCGCCGCGATCCGGCAGGGCATGGACGGCGTGTGGCTCGCGCTGCTCATCAGTGTGCTGGTGGTGGCGGCCGTGCTGCCCGGCGCCCCCGCCCTGGTCGACCTGTTCGGGGCCTCCGCCACCGCGGCCCCCCACGCCACCGCCTACCTGCGCATCAGCGCCCTCGGCATCCCCGCCATGCTCGCGGTGCTCGCGGCGACCGGAGTGCTGCGCGGCCTGCAGGACACCCGCACACCGCTGTACGTGGCGGTGGCGGGGTTCTCGGCGAACGCCCTGCTCAACGTCGCGCTCGTGTACGGCGCGGGCCTCGGCATCGCCGGCTCCGCCTGGGGCACCGTGCTCGCCCAGTGGGGCATGGCCGGCGCCTACCTGGTCGTGGTGGTGCGCGGCGCACGCCGCCACGGAGCCTCGCTCCGCCCCGACACCGCCGGCATCCGGGCGTGTGCCCAGGCGGGGGCACCACTGCTGGTGCGGACACTGTCGCTGCGCGCCATCCTCGTGCTGGCGACCGCCATCGCGGCACGGTTGGGGGACGCCGAGGTGGCCGCGCACCAGATCACCCTCACCATCTGGTCCCTGATGGCCTTCGCGCTGGACGCCGTCGCCATCGCCGGGCAGGCCATCATCGGGCGCTACCTCGGCGCCGGGGACGAAGCGGGGGCCCGGGCCGCCTGCCGCCGCATGGTGCAGTGGGGCATCGCGGCCGGTGTCGTGCTCGGTGCGGGAGTCGCGCTGGCCCGGCCGCTGCTGATGCCGCTGTTCTCCTCCGACCCCGACGTGCACGCCCAACTGGCCGCGGCCCTGCTCGTCGTGGCGGTGACGCAGCCGGTCGCCGGTGTGGTCTTCGTGCTGGACGGCGTGCTCATGGGCGCGGGGGACGGCCCGTACCTCGCCGCGGCGATGCTGGTGACGCTGGCCGTGTACGTGCCCGTCGTGCTGTCCGTGCCCGTGCTCGGCGGCGGCCTGACGGCGCTGTGGTGGACGGTGGCCGGACTGATGATGGGGATGCGCCTGGCGACCCTGTGGGGCCGTGCCCGCTCGGGGCGCTGGGTCGTGACGGGCGCGGTACGGGCCTGACGCGGCGGAACCGCCGCGTTCGCAGGACCCCCCGGGGCCACGCACGAGGGCCGCGCCCCGCGACTGCGGAGCGCGACCCTCGTACGAGTGACCGGTGCGGCCGTCAGGCCGGCTGGACCTCGACGTCGAACGAGGCCAGGACCTCGGGGTGCAGACGCACCGACACCTTGTGGGTGCCGAGGGTCTTCACCGGGCCGCCCAGCTCGACGCGGCGCTTGTCGACCTCGGGACCGCCCGCGTCCTTCACCGCCGTGGCGATGTCGGCCGGGGTGACGGAGCCGAAGAGGCGGCCGCCGTTGCCCGCGCGGACCTTCAGGCGGACCTTGACGCCCTCGATCTGGCCCTTGACGTCATTGGCCTGCTCGATCGACGCGATCTCGCGGATCTTGCGACCGCGGCGGATCTGCTCGACGTCCTTCTCGCCGCCCTTGGTCCAGCGGATGGCGAAGCCACGCGGAACCAGGTAGTTGCGGGCGTAGCCGTCGCGCACCTCCACGACGTCGCCGGCGTTGCCGAGGCCGGAGACCTCGTTGGTAAGGATGATCTTCATGGTCGTGTCACCCTTCCTCAGCGCGCGGTGGACGTGTAGGGCAGCAGCGCCATCTCACGGCTGTTCTTCACGGCCGTGGCGACGTCACGCTGGTGCTGCGTGCAGTTGCCGGTGACCCGGCGGGCACGGATCTTGCCGCGGTCGGAAATGAACTTCCGCAGCAGGTTCGTGTCCTTGTAGTCGACGTACTTGATCTTTTCCTTGCAGAAGACGCAAACCTTCTTCTTCGGCTTGCGAGCAGGCGGCTTCGCCATGATCTCTCTCCAGTGATTCAAGAAGTGTGCAGGAGAGCCGTGTCCCTGCCGGCGGCGCCGGGCCCATCGGGCCCGCGGCCGATCAGAAGGGAGGCTCGTCCGAGTAGCCGCCGCCGCTGGGGCCGCCGCCCCAGCCGCCGCCCTGGCCACCACCGGCCGGAGCGCCGGTCGCCCACGGGTCGCCCGCGGGAGCGCCGCCGCCCTGCTGGCCACCGCCGGGGCCGCCCTGGCCGCCGCCCCAGCCGCCGCCCTGGGCACCGCGACCACTGGTCTTGGTGATCTTCGCGGTGGCGTTGCGGAGGCTGGCGCCGACCTCGTCGACGTCCAGGTCGAAGACCGTGCGCTTGATGCCCTCACGGTCCTCGTACGACCGCTGCTTGAGGCGGCCCTGCACGACGACGCGTGTGCCCTTGGTGAGGGACTCGGCGACGTTCTCGGCCGCCTGCCGCCAGACCGAGCAGGTCAGGAACAGGGTCTCCCCGTCCTTCCACTCGCTGGTCTGCCGGTCGAAGGTGCGGGGCGTGGACGCGACGCGGAACTTCGCGACCGCCGCACCGGAGGGGGTGAAGCGCAGCTCGGGGTCGTCGACGAGATTGCCGACGACCGTGATGACGGTCTCGCCTGCCATGGGTGAACCTCTCGGCGGGGTGCTGGCTGCTTGGTGCTACTCGGACATCCGGCAGTGCCGGATTCCGGTTCAGTGGGTCTCGGGACGCAGGACCTTGGTCCGCAGCACGGACTCGTTCAGGTTCATCTGACGGTCGAGCTCCTTGACGACCGCAGGCTCGGCCTGCAGGTCGATGACCGAGTAGATGCCCTCGGGCTTCTTCTTGATCTCGTAAGAGAGACGACGACGGCCCCAGGTGTCGACCTTCTCGACCTTGCCGTTGGCCTCACGGACGACGGAAAGGAAGTTCTCGATCAGCGGGGAGATCGAACGCTCCTCGAGATCGGGGTCGAGGATGACCATCACCTCGTAGTGACGCATGGTGGAACCCACCTCCTCTGGACTCGGCGGCCACGGGCGTTCCGTGGCAGGAGGGTCGTGATGCGTTACCCGCACCCGCGGTTCGCCCCGGTGCGTCCGGGGGTCGGGGTGCAGACCGTACAGACTACCCGCACCGGGTCGTCCGGTTGAAATCCGGCCACGTATCGCCGCAAGCTGTACACAACGGGTGTGAGCGGCGTCACACCGCAGGACTGTGGCGGGGCGCGGGCAGCGCCGCTCGACCGGCCCGGCCCTACCCGGCAACGGCGACGGAGGTGCCCCATGGCACAGGCAGTACGGCCGCAGCAGACATCCCGATCCCTCCGCTCCCTGCTCAACTCCGACGGCAGGCCCCATCCGGTCGAGAACGCCTTCGCCGCGGCGACGCTGCTGCTGGGCGCGGTCACCCTGCTCGCCGGCCTCCTGACCCAGTTCGACGTGGCCGACCTGCACCTGCTCGCCTCCTGGGCGGGGATCGTCGGCGTCGTCACGGGCGGTTGGGGGCAGTACATCTCGGTGACCCTCGGCGAGCGGTTCCTCCTCATCATCGGCATCGGCGCCTCGGCGTTCGGCCTGTTCCTGGGTATGGCGTACGGCGGGCCGTTCGGCGGCGTGCTGGGTTAGGCGCCGGGGCCGGAGCAGTAGGCTTCCCGCGAGCCTCCGCCGTCCGGTGGGCGGGGGTGTTTGTCGCGTATCGCCTCGAGGAGCGTCCCCCTATGAGCCTGACCCTGAGGACCATCAGCCGAGAGCAGCATCTGGCGTACGTGCAGAGCCTGCCGTCGGCGTCCCACTGCCAGGTACCGGCCTGGGCGGACGTGAAGAGCGAGTGGAACAGCGAGAACCTGGGCTGGTTCGACGACGAGGGGCAGCTGGTGGGCGCCGGTCTGGTGCTGTACCGGCAGCTGCCGAAGGTGAAGCGCTACCTCGCGTACCTGCCGGAGGGGCCGGTCATCAACTGGTTCGCGCCGAACCTGGAGGACTGGCTGCGTCCGATGCTGGCGCACCTGAAGGAGCAGGGCGCGTTCTCGGTGAAGATGGGCCCGCCCGTGGTGATCCGGCGCTGGGACGCTCCCGCGATCAAGAAGGGCATCCAGGACCCGGACGTCAAGCGGCTGCGGGACGTCGAGGCCACGCACATCGAACCGCGCGCCTTCGAGGTCGCGGACCGGCTGCGGCGCATGGGGTGGCAGCAGGGCGAGGACGGCGGTGCCGGCTTCGGCGACGTCCAGCCGCGCTACGTGTTCCAGGTACCGCTGGAGGGGCGGACGCTGGAGGAGGTCCACAAGAGCTTCAACCAGCTGTGGCGGCGCAACATCAAGAAGGCCGACAAGGCGGGCGTCGAGGTGGTGCAGGGCGGGTACGACGACCTGCCCGAGTGGCAGCGGCTGTACGAGATCACCGCCGAGCGGGACCGGTTCCGTCCCCGGCCGCTGTCGTACTTCCAGCAGCAGTACCGGGCGCTGACCGCCGAGGACCCGGACCGGATGCGGCTGTACTTCGCGAAGCACGAGGGGGAGGTCGTGGCGGCGGCCACGATGCTCATCGTCGGCGGCCACGTGTGGTACTCGTACGGTGCGTCGGCGAACCACAAGCGCGAGGTGCGTCCGTCGAACGCGATGCAGTGGCGGATGCTGCAGGACGCCTACGCGCTGGGGGCGACCGTGTACGACCTGCGCGGCATCAGCGACGCGCTGGACGACTCGGACCATCTGTTCGGCCTGATCCAGTTCAAAGTGGGAACCGGCGGGCAGGCTGCCGAGTACCTGGGTGAATGGGACTTCCCGCTCAACAAGCTGCTGCACAAGGCGCTCGACATGTACATGTCGCGGCGCTGAGGCTGCTCCTCCTCCGGTCCCCGCACCGGCCGCTCGCGAGACCGCACGACGAAGCAGAAAGGCACCACTCCCGCCATGGCGCTCACCCTCTACGTCGACACCGATCGCTGGCGGGCGCACCAGCAGTCGGTGATCCGGCAGTTCCCCGGCCTCGTCCCGGTCTGCAAGGGCAACGGCTACGGCTTCGGGCACGAACGGCTCGCCGAGGAGGTGACGGGCTTCGGCTCCGACATCCTCGCGGTCGGCACGACCTACGAGGCGGCCCGCACGAAGGACTTCTTCGGCGGCGACCTGCTCGTGCTGACGCCGTACCGGCGCAACGAGGAGCCCGTCCCGCTGCCGGACCGCGTCATCCGCTCGGTGTCGTCGGTGGAGGGCGTGGGCCTGATGCGGGGTGCGCGGGTCGTCATCGAGGTCATGAGCAGCATGAAGCGCCACGGGGTCACCGAGGAGGACCTGGGGAAGCTGCACGCCGCGATCGACGAGGTGCGGCTGGAAGGCTTCGCCATCCACCTGCCGCTGGACCGTACCGACGGCACCGACGCCGTCGACGAGGTCATCGGCTGGATGGACCGCCTCCGGGCCGCGCGGCTGCCGCTGCACACGATGTTCGTGAGCCACCTGCAGCCGGACGAGTTCCGTCAGCTGCAGCAGCAGTTCCCGCAGACCCGCTTCCGTGCGCGCATCGGAACCCGGCTGTGGCTCGGCGACCCCGGGGCGACGGAGTACCGGGGCGCGATCCTGGACGTGACGCGGGTCGCCAAGGGCGACCGGTTCGGCTACCGGCAACAGCGGTCCGCCGCCGACGGCTGGCTCGCCGTGGTCGCCGGGGGCACCTCGCACGGCGTGGGCCTGGAGGCCCCGAAGGCGCTGCAGGGCATGACTTCGCGCGCCAAGGGCGTGGCCCGCGCCGGCCTGGCGACGGTGAACCGGAACCTTTCGCCGTTCCTGTGGAGCGGCAAGCAGCGGTGGTTCGCGGAGCCCCCGCACATGCAGGTCTCCATCCTGTTCGTGCCGGACGACGCACCGGAGCCGAAGGTCGGCGAGGAACTGGTGGCGCAGCTGCGCCACACCACCACCTCGGTGGACCGCACGGTCGACCACTGACACGCCACGCACCACGACGGCGGGGCGGGGGCCCGGGCCCCCGCCCCGCCGTCGTTCGCCGTGCTGCCGGTGTGCCCGGCGCTCAGCGGCTCCGCGCCGTCAGCGCTCGACCTCGCCGCGGATGAACAGCTCGACGTTCTCGCGGGCCTCGTCGTCGTAGTACTGGACCGGCGGGGACTTCATGAAGTACGAGGACGCCGACAGGATCGGACCGCCGATGCCCCGGTCCTTGGCGATCTTCGCGGCGCGGAGCGCGTCGATGATGACTCCGGCGGAGTTCGGGGAATCCCAGACCTCCAGCTTGTACTCCAGGTTCAGCGGCACGTCGCCGAAGGCGCGGCCCTCGAGCCGGACGTACGCCCACTTGCGGTCGTCGAGCCAGGCGACATAGTCGGACGGCCCGATGTGGACGTTGCCCTCGCCCAGTTCACGGTCCCGGATCTGGGAGGTGACGGCCTGGGTCTTGGAGATCTTCTTGGACTCCAGGCGCTCCCGCTCGAGCATGTTCTTGAAGTCCATGTTGCCGCCGACGTTGAGCTGCATCGTGCGGTCCAGGATGACGCCGCGGTCCTCGAAGAGCTTGGCCATCACGCGGTGGGTGATGGTGGCTCCGACCTGGGACTTGATGTCGTCGCCCACGATGGGGACGCCCGCCTCGGTGAACTTGTCCGCCCACTCCTTGGTGCCGGCGATGAAGACCGGCAGCGCGTTGACGAAGGCGACGCCGGCGTCGATCGCGACCTGGGCGTAGTACTCGACGGCGGACTGCGAACCCACGGGCAGGTAGCAGACGAGCACGTCGGCCCGGGCGTCCTTGAGGGCCTGGACGACGTCGACCGGGGCGTCGTCGGACTCCTCGATCGTCTCCCGGTAGTAGCGGCCCAGGCCGTCGTGCGTCTCGCCGCGCTGCACCGGCACGCCGGTGGAGGGCACGTCGGAGATCTTGATGGTGTTGTTCTCACTGGCCCCGATGGCGTCGGCCAGGTCGAGGCCGACCTTCTTGGCGTCCACGTCGAATGCGGCGACGAACTCGATGTCGGAGATGTGATAGTCCCCGAACTGGACGTGCATCAGGCCGGGCACCTTGCTGTCCCGGTCGGCGTCCTTGTAGTACTCGACGCCCTGCACCAGCGAGGCGGCGCAGTTGCCGACGCCGGCGATGGCTACGCGAACCGAACCCATTCCGGTTGCTCCTTGTTCGATCTCGTCGAGTCCGGGCGGTGCGCCCGGACTCAGTCGGTCTCCGCGGACGGATCCGGCGGGGTTCCACCCCGGTGCCGGGGCAGACCGCCCGTGTCGTCGTTCCTGGGCTCCCGGAGCGCTTCCTCACGCCCGGTGGGCCCTGTCCGCTCGCTCTCGATCAGCTCGTTGAGCCAGCGGACCTCGCGCTCCACGGACTCCATGCCGTGGCGCTGCAGTTCGAGGGTGTAGCCGTCCAGACGCTCGCGGGTGCGGGCGAGTGAGGCGCGCATCCGGTCCAGGCGCTCCTCGAGCCGGCTGCGGCGGCCCTCCAGCACCCGCATGCGCACGTCGCGGGACGTCTGGCCGAAGAAGGCGAACCGGATGCCGAAGTGCTCGTCCTCCCAGGCGTCCGGACCGGTCTGGGCGAGAAGCTCCTCGAAATGCTCCTTCCCCTCGGCCGTCAGCCGATAGACGATCTTGCCGCGGCGTCCCGTGAGCGGTGCCGCGAGCGGATCCTCGGGAGGTTTCCCCGGTTCCTCGGTCAACCAGCCCTGGCCCACCAGCGTCTTCAGGCACGGGTACAGCGAGCCGTAGCTGAAGGCACGGAACAGCCCGAGCGAGGTGTTGAGCCGCTTGCGCAGCTCGTATCCGTGCATCGGGGACTCGCGCAGCAGGCCGAGAACGGCGAACTCGAGGATGCCGGAGCGTCTGCTCATGGTCCGTCGCCACCTCCCTCACCCGCGCCGGGTCACCGATGTAGCAGTGCGATGTATCGAGGCGATACATCACGACGATAGAACGCCCCGGGGCGCCGAACAAGGGAACACCGCCGGAATCGGACGTGACGGGGCACACATCGCGCATTCACAGCAGGAGAGTTGCGCCGAACGGGGTGAATGTGACGGTTAACGGCGTTTCGGGGGTGCGTAGTCTGTTCGCTGTGCAGACCAGACCGGGAACCGAGGCGCGCCACGGCGCGTCCTCGTCCTGGGTTGCGGTGCGCCCGTGGGCCCCAGCGGTTCCGGGCGCACTCGGGGGGACCAGAAGTCAACTGCCGCCTTCAGGCGCATCCGTCGCCTGCCCGAGGAGTAGCTGTTTCCCATGAGCGAGCACCGTCGTAAACCCCCGCAGGGGCGGGGCCGACGCGCGCGACAGCAGCCGCCGCCCGGCAGCCACGCGCCTCCGCCGAACCAACCGACCGCGCGGTCGTACGGTGCCGGCCCGGAGGGCATGGCTCCGCAGGGATACGGCGGGCACCGGCACGGCGGGTACGACGACACCGCCGTCGGCGGGCCCCGGCCGGGCGGGCGCGCGGAGGCACGCCGGGCGGCGCAGCGCGGTGGCCGCAGGCGGGCCGGGAACGCGGCGGCCGCGGGAGGCGCCGGCGGCGGGCGCGCCGCGGCCCGCGAGCGGGCCAGAGCGGCGGAGGCCACCGGGAAGAAGCGCTTCATCGACTACCCGCGCGCCGGGAAGTACGGCTGGCGCCGCTGGACGCCGTCGTGGAAGCAGTGGCTGGGCTCCTTCGTGGGCTTCGCGGGCCTCCTCATGGGCCTGGCCGGGGTGGCGTACGCCATGGTGGGCGTGCCCGACCAGGAGAACGCCGCGGCCACCTCCCAGCGCAACGTCTACTACTGGGCGGACGGCAGCAGGATGGTGAGCGCCGGCGGCGGCGTGAACCGTCAGAACGTCGGCCTCTCCCAGATCCCGATCGAACTGCAGAACGCCGCGATCTCCGCGGAGAACGAGACCTTCTACGAGGACTCCGGAGTCGATCCGAAGGGCATCGCGGCGGCAGCGTTCCGCATGGCCATGGGCGGCGACACCCAGTCCGGCTCCACGATCACCCAGCAGTTCGTGAAGAACACCTACCTGACGCAGGACCAGACCATCACCCGCAAGGTGAAGGAACTGCTGATCTCCATCAAGGTGGACTCCCAGCTCTCGAAGGAGGAGATCCTCGAGGGCTACTTCAACACGGCCTACTACGGGCGGAACGCCTACGGCATCCAGGCGGCGGCGCAGGCCTACTACCAGAAGGACGCCAAGGAGCTCACGCCGAGCGAGTGCGCCTTCATGGCGACGCTCCTCAACGCGCCGAACCTGTACGACCCGTACGGCGGCGAGGCGGGCGGCGCGCTCCAGTCCGCCAAGGCGAACACGGAGCGGGCCAAGAAGCGCTGGCGGTGGATCCTGGGCCGCGAGGTCGAGACCGGCGCGATGGAGGCCTCGCAGCGGGACAGGATCGTCAAGAAGGGCTTCCCCAAGCCGAAGCCGCCGCAGAAGTCGGCGGGCCTGGCGGGGCAGGTCGGCTACCTGGTCACCCTGGCGAAGAACAACATCCTCAGCGACCCGAACTCCACCATCACGGAGAACCAGCTCAACCGCGGCGGCCTGGAGATCCACACCACCTTCGACAAGCACAAGGTCAAGAAGCTCGAGGACATCGTCAAGAAGGTCCGGAAGGACAACCTCAAGCCGGAGGAACGGAAGAAGGACAAGTTCGTCCAGTTCGGGGGTGCCTCGGTGAAGCCCGGCGACGGCGCGATCGTCGCGATCTACGGCGGCGAGTCGGCCGTCACGCACTTCACCAACAACGCGGACTACACCGGCGCCGCCGTCGGGTCCACCTTCAAGCCGTACGTGATGGCCGCGGCCCTGCAGCACGGCCGCCGCGACCCCGACCTGGGCGAGGAGCAGAGCGACGCCGAACGCATCCCCGTCACCCAGAAGACGGTCTACGACGGCGACAGCGGCATCCCGCTCGTCACCTACGACGGCGAGAAGTGGCTGAACGAGAAGAACGAGGAGTGGCACCAGGTCAACGAGGGCGAGACGGACTACGGACCGATGACCCTGCGTGACGCCCTGGAGGTCTCCGCGAACACCCCGTTCATCCAGCTGGGTCTGGACGTCGGCCTGGACAAGGTCCGGCAGGCCGCGCTCGACGCCGGCCTGAACGAGAGCAGCCTGCCGGAGCACCCGGCCCCCTCGTTCTCGCTCGGCGTCTCCGCGCCCAGCGCGATCCGCATGGCGACGGGCTACGGCACCTTCGCCAACAACGGCGTGGAGACCGAGCCGTACTCCGTGACCGAGGTCCGCAGCGGCGCCGAGGTGCTCTACAAGCACGAGAAGGAGAGCAAGCGGGCCTTCGACTCCGACCTGGCCGCCACCATCACGGACATGCTCGTGAACGTCGTGGAGGGCGACAAGGGCACGGGCACCGTCGCCCAGGCCGTGGGCCGCCCGGTGGCCGGCAAGACCGGTACCACGGACGACAACAAGACCGCCTGGTTCACCGGCTACTCCCCGGAGCTGTCGACGTCGATCGGCATGTGGCGTTCGGACCCGGAGAACCCGGGCTTCCTCTCGATGTACGGCACGGGCGGCCTCTCCCAGATCCACGGCGCCTCGTTCCCGGCCGAGATCTGGACGGACTACATGACCGACGCGCTCCAGGACCTCCCGGCGTCCGAGTTCCCGGAGCCTCCACCCATCACCGAGGACGACGAGGACTGCGCGCACGGGTCCTGCCCGTCGCCGTCGCCGACCCCGTCGCCGTCGGTGACGCCCTCCCCGTCGGTGACGCCCTCGCCGTCGGTGACGCCCTCGCCGACCGAGGACTGCGGTCTGTTCGGCTGCCCCGATTCCGGCGGCAACTCGAACGGGACCGACGGCACCACGGACGGTACGACCGACGGCACCACGAGCACGCCGACGGACGGCACCACGGACGGTACGACCGACGGCACCGGGGGAGGCAACGGCAACGGCGGTGGCTGGTTCGGCGGCCCGACCTCCAGCTCGGGAGGCCGTACGGAACAGCAGTAGCCGTCGGGCGGGCGGCACCCGTGCAGGGCCCGGTCGGGGACAGCCCCGGCCGGGCCCTGACGCATGATGCGGCAGGATGTGCTGCATGACGACCGAGCACACCGGGCAGCGGCCGGAACCGCCCGCACAGGGTTCGACCACCACGCTCGTGCGGCCCACCCGGAGGGATGCGGTGGCCGCAGCGGGCAGCGAGCTGATCGGGGGCCCGAGCGGCCGGCACGCGGCGACCGGCCGCGGCTGGTGGCGCCCGGTACGGGTGGTCGTGCTGGTCGTGCTCGGGATGTTCGCGCTCGGGATGGTGCAGAAACTTCCCTGCTACGAGGGCGGTTGGTTCTTCGGGCAGACCTCGCAGTACGTGCACGCCTGCTACAGCGACATCCCGCACCTGTACAACGGGCGGGGCTTCGCGGACGGCCTGACTCCCTACGTCGACCGCATCCCGGAGGAGACCTCGGGAGGCATGGAGTACCTGGAGTACCCCGTGCTCACCGGGCTGTTCATGAAGGTCGCCGCATGGGCCACGCCCGGCACCGGCGACATCGTCGAACGGGAGCAGATCTACTGGCTGGTCAATGCCGGGATGCTGATGGTCTGTGCCGCCATCCTGGCCGTTTGCGTGTCCATGACACATCGGCGCCGCCCGTGGGACGCACTCCTGGTCGCCCTGGCCCCAGCCCTGGCCCTCAACGCGACCATCAACTGGGACCTGTTGGCGGTCTCCCTGACCGCCGTCGGCATGCTGCTGTGGTCGCGCGGCAGACCGCTGGGCGCGGGCGTCCTCCTCGGACTGGCCACCGCCGCCAAGCTGTACCCCGTGCTGCTGCTGGGGCCCCTGCTGGTGCTCTGCCTGCGCGCTGGCCGGCTGCGCTCCTTCGGTGCGGCGCTGGGAGGTGCGGTGCTCTCCTGGGCCGTCGTCAACGTACCCGTGATGGCCCTGACTCCGGAGGGCTGGTCGAAGTTCTACACCTTCAGCCAGGAACGCCATGTGGACTTCGGCTCCGTCTGGCTCATCCTCTCCCAGCGCAGCGAACTGACCCTGGACACCGGGACGGTGAACACCGCCGCCACCCTCCTCATGCTGGCCGGCTGCGCCGGAATCGCCCTGCTCGCCCTCCTCGCGCCCCGGCGGCCGCGGTTCGCCGCACTCGCCTTCCTGGTTCTGGCGCTCTTCGTCCTCACCAACAAGGTCTACTCACCCCAGTACGTGCTCTGGCTGATCCCGCTCGCCGCGCTGGCCCGGCCGAAATGGCGGGACTTCCTCGTGTGGCAGGGCTGCGAGGTGGCCTACTTCCTCGGGATCTGGATGTACCTGGCGTGGACGGGCAGCGGGGATGCCCACCAGGGCCTGCCCATGGAGGGATACCACCTGGCCATCCTCGTCCACGTCCTCGGCACGCTCTACCTCAGCGCCGTGATCGTGCGGGACATCCTCCTCCCCGAGCGCGACCCGGTCCGCCAGGACGGCTCGGACGACCCCTCCGGGGGCGTCCTCGACGGCACACCGGACCGCTGGGTGCTCCGGAGGCCGGGTCTCCGCTCCGACTCGGGCTCCAGCTCTGCGACCACCGTGGACTGGGGGACCCAACGGGCGACCTGAGGGCGGAGACGGTTTCACGTGAAACGTGTGTGAGGCTGGCCCCATGCCACTGGTCGGTGATCTTCGCACCCTGCTGCGCTTCCCCGGGTTCCGGCGCCTCCTCGCCGTGCGACTCCTCTCGCAGCTCGCCGACGGCATCTTCCAAGTCGCCCTCGCCACGCATGTGGTGTTCTCACCGCAGAACGAGACCTCGGCCGGTGCCATCGCCTCGGCGATGGCGATTCTACTGCTGCCCTACTCGCTCCTCGGGCCGTTCGCCGGCGTCCTGCTGGACCGGTGGCGCCGCCGCCAGGTCCTGCTGCTGGGCAATCTGCTCCGCGCCGTGATGGCCACGGCGACAGCCGCACTCCTCCTGACGGAGGCCGCGCCCTGGTTGTTCTACCTCGCGGCGCTGTCGGTCACCGCCGTGAACCGGTTCATCCTCGCGGGCCTCTCGGCCGCACTGCCGCGCGTGGTGGACGAGGAGCGCCTGGTGATCGGAAACTCCCTCTCACCGACCGCGGGCACAGTGGCAGCCACGGCAGGCGGAGGCATCGCGTTCCTGGTGCGCCTCGCCGTCTCCCCCGGCCCCGGAGCGGACGCCACCGTGGTACTCGTCGGCGCGATCACGTACCTGCTGGCCGGTCTGACCGCACTCCGCATGCACCGGGACCTGCTCGGCCCCGACACCGGCCGCACACCACCCCGCACGACTGCGGCCCTGCTGAGCACCGCACGCGGTCTGGTCGCAGGACTCCGGCACCTGGCACGGCGACGCGCCGCGGCCCGCGCGTTGACGGCGATGACGCTGATGCGCTTCTGCTACGGCGGGCTGACCGTCATGGTGCTCATGCTCGCGCGCTACGCGTGGACCGACCCCGCCGCACCGGCCGACCAGGGCATCCGCTGGCTCGGAGCAGCGGTGGCAGCGTCGGGGCTGGGCTTCCTCACTGCTGCCATCCTCACCCCCACAGTCGTGGGACGGCTCTCGGAGACGGCCTGGATGACGGTGTGCGCCGGGAGCGCGGCCGTGCTGGAGCCGGTACTGGGCCTGTCCTTCGCACCGGTGCCGCTGCTCCTCGCAGCCTTCGCGCTCGGCACGGCCACTCAGGGGTCGAAGATCGCCACGGACACCATCGTGCAGTCCGCGGTGGACGACGCCTACCGGGGGCGGGTGTTCGCGCTCTACGACATGCTCTTCAACGTGGCGTTCGTGGCAGCGGCCGGCGTGGCCGCGTTGGTGCTCCCGCCGGACGGCCGCTCCACCACACTGGTGGCCACCGTCGCCGGGGTGTACGCCCTGACCGCCTGGGGACTGGCACGCTTCCGGCGCGGATGAGCATCCTGCCACCGGCGCCACGCGGCCCCCTCCTCGCCGCACCAGGACCGCGCAAGCGTGCCTGTTTCACGTGAAACGGGGTTTCACGTGAAACACGCCCCGCCGCTCGCCGCCCCGGTTCCGACCCGGGTCGCCGTCCCGGGAGCGCCTCGGGTCAGTCCTGCGCGGACCACCATTCCTTGAGCGCCGCGATCGCCGCGTCCCGCTCCAGCGGCCCGTGTTCCAGGCGCAGCTCCAGGAGATGCCGGTACGCCTGCCCGACGACGGGTCCCGGGCGCACACCCAGCACCTCCATGATCTGGTTCCCGTCGAGATCCGGGCGGATGGCGTCCAGCTCCTCCTGCTCCTGGAGTCGCGCGATCCGCTCCTCGAGGCTGTCGTACGCCCGCGCCAGCGCGTTGGCCTTCCGCTTGTTCCGCGTGGTGCAGTCCGAACGCGTCAGCTTGTGCAACCGCCCCAGCAGCGGACCGGCGTCCCGGACGTACCGGCGCACCGCGGAGTCCGTCCACTCCCCGGCTCCGTAGCCGTGGAAGCGCAGGTGCAGCTCGACCAGCCGGGAGACATCCTTCACCGTCTCGCTCGGGTACTTGAGCGCGGCCAGGCGCTTCCTGGTCATCTTCGCTCCCACCACCTCGTGGTGGTGGAAGGAGACCCGACCGTCCTTCTCGAAGCGCCGAGTGCGCGGCTTCCCGATGTCGTGGAGGAGAGCGGCCAGCCGGAGCGTGAGGTCCGGCCCGTCCTCCTCCAGGTCCATGGCCTGCTCCAGCACGGTCAACGAGTGCTCGTAGACGTCCTTGTGCCGATGGTGCTCGTCGCGCTCCAGCCGCATCGCCGGCACCTCGGGAACCACCCGCTCCGCAAGGCCGGTCGCGACGAGCAGCCGCAGTCCCTTCCGCGGGGACGCCGACAGCACGAGCTTGTTGAACTCGTCGCGGACCCGCTCGGCGGAGACGATGTCGATCCGGTCCGCCATCGCCGTCATCGCCTCCACCACCTCGTCGGCAACCGTGAAGTCGAGCTGCGCCGCGAACCGGGCCGCGCGCATCATGCGCAGCGGATCGTCGGAGAACGAGTCCTCCGGAGCACCCGGGGTGCGCAGTTCGCGCCGGGCCAGGTCCTCCAGCCCGCCGTGCGGATCGACGAAGGACTTCTCCGGCAGCTCCACCGCCATCGCGTTGACCGTGAAGTCCCGCCGGGACAGGTCCTCCTCGATGGACTCGCCGTAGGAGACCTCCGGCTTCCGCGAGGTCCGGTCGTACGCCTCGGAGCGGTAGGTGGTGATCTCGATCTGGTAGCTGCCCTTCTTGCAGCCCACGGTGCCGAAGGCGATCCCGACGTCCCAGACGGCGTCCGCCCAGGGCCGCACCAGGGCGAGAACCTCCTCGGGCCGGGCATCGGTGGTGAAGTCGAGATCGTTGCCGAGACGCCCCAGCAACGCGTCCCGCACCGACCCTCCCACCAGGGCGAGCCGGTGGCCGGCCTGCTGGAAGCGACGGGCAAGATCGTCGGCGACGGAGGAGACGCGCAGCAACTCGCTCACGGCACGGCGCTGGACCTCGCTCAGTTCCTGCGCGGCGGGCGACGGGGTCTGCGGCATCTGCGGCACCTGCTGGGGGTCGGGGACGGAGTTCGGCACGACAGAACAGAGTACGTTGCCCCCGGTGGGGTGGCACCGGAGACCGTGGTGCGCCACCGGGCCCACGATGCGGGATGCGCGGCACTCGGCCGGGCGCGGCATCGTTACCATCTAAGACTCGTGGGCGATCACGGATCACGACAACGACGGGACGGACGAACGCGTGGCCGAGGCGGCTGAGAAGCAGGGCACCCGGACCCCTCGCACCCACCGCCTGCTGCGGCGGGTTGCAGTGGCGGCACTGGCCGTCACCCCCCTCCTCGGCGGGCTGCTGCCGAACGCCGCCGCGGCGGCACCCACCACCCCCACGGCTTCGGGCGGAGTGCCGCGCACCGCACCCGCAGCGCCGACCGGATCCCGCACCGTCGACGTCTCCGTCACCGAACTGACGCCGTCCGTGCCCGACGAGGAGGACACCCTCACCGTCTCCGGCACGGTGACCAACAACGGGCGGCAGCGGATCAGCCGCGGCGTCATCGATCTGCGGGTCGGGCCCACCGTCGACAGCCGCAGCGCTCTGCAGCAGGCCGCCGGACGCACCGGGTTCACACCCGGCATCGACCCGCCCGCCCTGGAGGACCACCACGCGAAGATCCCCGCACTCGGCCCCGGCATCACCCGGTCCTTCTCGCTGAAGGTCCCGGTGGCCGACCTGGGGCTGACCGGTGAGGGCGTGTACCAGCTCGGGGTCTCCTATTCGGGCTACACCCCCTCGCGCAACGACGAGCAGGTCCTCGGCATCCGGCGGACCTTCCTGCCCTGGCAGACCTCGCGGATGGCCAACCGCACCAGGATCAGCTTCCTGTGGCCACTGATCTCGTCCTCCCACCTCACCGCCCGCACCGAGGGCGACGAACGCCAGACCCCGATCTTCCGCAGCGACGACCTCGAAGAGGCGATCGCACCCGGCGGGCGCCTGGACCAGATGGTGTCGCTGGGAAGCGACCTCCCCGTCACCTGGGTCGTCGACCCCGACCTGCTGGCGAGCGTCGTCGCGATGACCGAGCGGTACGAGGTCCGCACCGACAACGGCCGGACCACTCCCGGCCGGGCGCAGGGACGCGCCCGGCAGTGGCTCCACGACCTGATCGAGGCCGTCGAGGACGACGAGATCGTGGCGCTGCCGTTCGCCGATCCGGACCTGGCCTCCCTGGCCCACCGCGGCGCCGAGGTCCCGGGGGCCCTCGACAGGCTCAGGTCGGCGACGGCGCTCAGCAAGGACACCGTCGAGAGCATCCTGCGCACCACACCGAGCACCGACTTCGCCTGGCCGGTGGACGGCGCGATCGACCGTTCCGTCGTCGACGTGGCGACCTCCGCCGGCGCCCATCACGTCATCGCCGGCAGCGACAGTTTCACCGACGCACGCACGCTGTCCTACACGCCGAACGCCGCCCGCCCCCTCCGCGGCGGCACCACCGCCGTCGTCGCGGACCGCGGGCTGGCGGAGGCCTTCGAGGGGGACCTGACGAGCGCCGGAGCAAGCACCGGGGCGGTGCAGGCGTACCTGGCCCACACGCTCGCGATCAGCCGGCAGACGCCCGGCCGGCAGCGGAACGTCCTGGTGGCCCCGGACCGGCAGCCCACGGTCTCGCAGGCGCACGCCATGGCAACCGCCATCGGGGCGCTCACCGACTCCGGCGCCTGGGCCGCACCCGCGGACCTCGCCGAGACCGCGAACGCCGAACCCGACCCCGCCGCGGACCGCACCGTCCCCGGCACCCGCGCCTATCCGCAGCGCCTGCGGGAGCGGGAGCTGCCCACCAGCGCCTTCCGGCAGATCCACGGCACGCAGCAGACCCTGGAGGACTTCGCCGAGGTCCTCGCCCAGCCCGACCGGCTGAAGTCTCCCGTCGGCACCGCCATCGCCCGCGCACTCTCCACCTCGTGGCGCCGGCACCCCCGAGCCGCGCAGGACTACCGCGAGCGCGTGCAGAACTATCTGGTCGGCCTCACCCGACAGGTGCAACTGATCGACAAGTCCGACCTCACCCTCTCCGGCCGCAGCGCGACGATCCCGATCACCGTGCAGAACAACCTGGCCCAGGAGGTGGACGGCCTCACGCTGCGTCTGACGTCCAGCCGCAGCATCGGTCTGCGCATCGAGGACCGGATGCAGCGGGTCGTGGTCGACGGCGGCCACAGCCAGTCGGTCAAGTTCGCGAGCACGGCCAAGGCGAACGGCCGCACCACCGTCACCGCCCAGCTCTACACCGACGACGGACGCAAGTACGGTGCGCCCGTGGAGTTCCAGGTGAAGGTCACCTCGATCACCTCCACCGTGCTGCTGGTGATCGCCGCCGGTGTGGGACTGGTACTCCTTGCCGGCATCCGGATGTACACCCAGCGCCGCAGGCGCGGCCCGGCACCCGATCCCGACGCGCCGCTGGAACCGTCCGGGGACGACGCACCGTCCCAGCAGCACGAGACCGAGCAGCCGGGTGAGCCGGAACAGGACGCCGATGACACCGTCGCGGAGAGCAGCGACCCGCAGGACCCGGGTGAGAAAGTGGACCGTTGAGCGATCCGGGCGAGCAGGGGCAGGGAAAGGAACCGATGAACGCGCCGTACGACGGTGAACGCGGGCACGACCCGCAGGGCGGCTCCCCGCAGGACGGCTGGTCCGGCATCGACGAGATCTTCGGCCCGAAGCCGCCGGAACCACAGCGGCCGCCGGAACCACAGGGACCGCCGGTGGCGCAGCAGTCGCCCGGCCCGCGACAGCGCGAGGCCCCGGCGCCGGATCCGGGCCCGGCCCGCAGCGACGCGTTCGCCCACCTCTACAGCGACCAGGACCGTCACCGGCCCCGTCCGGACGGGCCGCCACCCCGACGACCCGCCGGGAGCGGCGCCGCCCCCGGCGCCGACGAGTCCCCCGGCGACGAGTCCGACGCCGCGCCCACCCCGCAGCCCCAGCTGCCCCCGCTGCCGACCGACGCCCCCGAGGCCGCCTCCGGCCCCGCAGAAGGCGTCGAGGAGCGGGAACCGGTCGAGGAGCGCCCCGCGGCGGCTCCCCGGCCCGGCAAAGCCGCCGGTCTGCTGCGCTCCAGCGCCATCATGGCCGCGGGCACCATGGTGTCCCGACTCACCGGCTTCGTCCGCTCGGCACTGATCGTCGTCGCCCTCGGCACCACCCTCCTCGGCGACAGTTACCAGCTCGCCATCACCCTCCCCACGATGATCTACATCCTCACCGTGGGCGGCGGCCTGAACTCGGTCTTCGTGCCGCAGCTGGTCCGCGCCATGAAGAACGATCCGGACGGCGGCGAAGCGTACGCGAACCGCCTGCTGACGCTGGTCTCCGTGATCCTCGGCGGCCTGGCGCTGGCCTCCGTGCTCGCGGCACCGCTGCTGGTGCGGATGATGTCGGTCGAGATCGCCGACGACGCGCAGGCCAACGGCGTGGCGGTCACCTTCGTACGGTTCTGCATGCCGTCGATCTTCTTCATGGGCGTCCACGTCGTGATGGGCCAGATCCTGAACGCCCGCGGCCGCTTCGGCGCCATGATGTGGACGCCGGTGCTCAACAACCTCGTCATCATCTTCACCGTCGCGCTCTTCCTCGGCGTGTACGGCGCCGCGGACACCTCGGGCCTGGACGCCGACACGATCCCCCCGGAGGGCGTGCAGCTGCTGGGCGCCGGCACCCTGCTGGGACTCGTCGTGCAGGCCGTGGCGATGTTCCCCTACCTGCGGGCCACCGGCTTCCGGGTCCGCCCGCGGTTCGACTGGCGGGGCCACGGCCTCGGCAAGGCCGCCACACTCGCCAAGTGGACCGTGCTGTTCGTCCTCGCCAACCAGGCCGGCGTGCTGGTCGTCAGCCAGCTCTCCACCGCGGCCGGCGTGGCGGCCGTCCGCGACGGCGGGCACGCGGGCACCGGTTTCATCGCCTACTCCAACGCGCAGCTGATCTGGAACATGCCGCAGGCGATCATCACCGTCTCGGTGATGGCCGCCCTGCTGCCCCGGCTCTCCCGCTCCGCGCACGACGGCGACACCGGAGCGGTCCGCGACGACATCTCCCAGGGGCTGCGCAACTCGGCCGTCGCCATCGTTCCCATCGCCTTCGGCTTCCTGGCCCTCGGCGTCCCGATGTGCACCTTCATCTACGGCTCCGCGGGAACCGAGGGGGCGCGGTCCATGGGCTACATGCTGATGGCCTTCGGGCTGGGACTCATCCCGTTCTCCGTGCAGTACGTCGTCCTGCGTGCCTTCTACGCCTACGAGGACACCCGCACACCGTTCTACAACACGGTGATCGTCGCCACCGTCAACGCGCTGGCCTCCGCGCTGTGCTACCTGCTGCTGCCGGCCCGCTGGGCGGTCGTCGGCATGGCCGCGGTCTACGGCCTCGCCTACGTCATCGGCGTGGGGGTGGCCTGGCGCCGTCTGCGCCTCAAGCTCGGCGGCGATCTGGACGGCGCCCACGTGGTTCGCACCTACGCCCGTCTCATCGGGGCCAGTCTCCCCGCGACGCTGGCCGCGGGGGCGACCACCTACGGCATCACCCAGGCGCTGGGCAGCGGCTACCTCGGGTCCATCACCGCGCTGCTCACGGGAGGCATCGTGCTGGCTGCCGTCTTCGTTCTCGCGGCCCGGCGCATGCGCATCGCCGAGATGAACGCCGTGCTCGGCATGGTGCGGGCACGCCTCGGCAGGTGACCGACATGGACGCCGTTCCCCGGGGCACCCGTATACGCGACGCCCGAGGCGACCCTCGTGGACGCACCACACGTGTCGAGCACCACACTGACATGCAGGCACAATCATCGACGGGCTGATGGATGAAGATGCGGCTGCAACCGGATGGGGAGGCAGGAGCGACGGTGGCGGATGGGAGCACGGCGACCGTCGACGGGACCCGAGGAGAGGGCGCGTCGGCACCACCTTCCGAGCAGGCGCCGGGGGTCACGGACGACGGCAGAACCGAGGACGCACCGGCCGCTGAACAGCAGCCCGGGGACGGCACCGACGCCGCGGACCGCGCCGGAGAGCCGAACCGCGCCCCGGGAGGAATTCCCTGCCCGGAGCTGCACAGCGGGGACAAGCTGGCCGCGCGCTACCGTCTCGAGGAGTGCCTGACGCGGCTGGACGGATTCAGCAGCTGGCGCGCCGTCGACGAGAAGCTGCGACGTGCGGTCGGCGTGCACCTCCTCCCCGCGGACCACCCCCGTGCCCGGAACGTCCTGTCGGCGGCACGTTCCGCGGCCCTGCTGGGCGACCCCCGGTTCGTCCAGGTACTCGACGCGGTCGAGGAGAACGAGCTGGTCCACGTGGTGCACGAGTGGGTTCCGGACGGCATCACGCTCGCCGACCTGCTGGAGACCGGGCCGCTCGCCGCACACGAGGCGTACCAGCTGGTCGTCCAGCTCTCCCAGGCCCTCTCCGCGGCCCACCGGGAGGGGCTCGCCCACCTCCAGCTCTCACCCACCTCCGTGCTGCGCACCGCCTCCGGCCAGTACCGCATCCGGGGCCTCGCCGTCGGTGCGGCACTGCGCGGTGTCACCAGCGACCATCCGCAGCGGGACGACACCGAGGCGATCGGTGCCCTGCTGTACGCCGCTCTCACGCAGCGCTGGCCCTACCAGGAGGACGCCTTCGGGCTGCCCGGCATCGGCGCGCTCTCCGGCGGCTCCCCGATCGCCCCGGACCAGGTGCGCGCGGGGGTGCACCGAGGGCTGTCCGACCTCGCGATGCGGGCGCTCGTCAACCACGGAGCGACCGCCTCACGCGAGGAACAGCCGTGCGCCAACGTCGAGGATCTGGCGAAGGCCGTCGCGGCGCTCCCCCGCATCCGGCCCCCGGAGCAGGCGTACGCGGCTCCTCCCGCCTACCCCGGCTCCTCGGCAGGGCGTCCCGCGAGCGGGGCCCCGGGCGGTGCCGGAGGGCCGGTCACCGCCGTGGGCACGCCGCCGGCGCTTCCAGGACGTACCGGCCGCATGCTCAAGTGGGGCGTGTCGGCACTGTTGATCGCCGCCCTGGGACTGGGCAGCTGGCAGGTGTCCGAGTCGCTGCTGCGGAACGACGATTCCACGGACAACACGCCCGTGCAGCAGGCGGAGGCGCCGCAGAACGGGCAGGGGGGCGAGCCGCTCTCCATCGTCGACGCGGTGGCCATCGATCCGGAGGGCAACGGCTCCGAGAACCCGGAGACCGTGCCGCGGGCCTTCGACGACGACCCGGATTCCTTCTGGTACACGCAGAACTACTACGGCGATCCGCGGTTCGGCCGGTTGAAGCCCGGTGTAGGCCTCGTTCTCGACCTGGGGAAGGAACAGGCCGTCGGCGGCGTCACGGTCTCCTTCGAGGGACGCACCTCCGCCGAGCTGCTGGCGGCACCCGCTTCGACAAGCACCATGCCGACCTCCTACGACTCCTTCCGGAAGACCGCCGAGGCCACCGGCTCGGAGCTCGACTTCGCAGCAGGGGAGAGGCCGCTCACCACGCGTTACCTGCTGGTGTGGCTCACAGAGCTCCCGCAGGCGACCGACGGCAACTACCGTGGGCGCATCACGGAGATCCAGGTGTCGAGCTGACCGCATGACCGGAAGGCGTCGCACCGGGCCAGGTCTCAGGGCCGGCGGGAGGGGGCTCGACACAGTGCGGGACAGCAGCAGACGCCGGGAGGCGGCGACGCCGCCACCACTCGCCGAGGAGACCGACGCGGGGCTCCTGGCCCGTCACGTCGACGGTGATCCCGACGCGTTCGGAGAACTCGTACGGCGCCACCGCGACCGTCTCTGGGCCGTCGCGCTGCGCACGCTGGGCGAGCGGGAGGAGGCAGCGGACGCCGTCCAGGACGCCCTGGTCTCCGCCTACCGCGCCGCCCACACCTTCCGGGGCCGGTCCGCCGTCACGACCTGGCTGCACCGGATCACCGTCAATGCCTGCCTGGACCGCGCACGCAAGGCGTCCGCACGGCGCACGTCTCCGGTCGACGACACGGAGCGCCTGGAACACCTGCTGGATCCCCACGAGTCCGCGGAAGCACCGGCGGAACGGGCCGACCTCCACCGGCAGCTGCTCTCCGCCCTCGCGGAAATCGCTCCCGAGCAACGCGCCGCCCTCGTACTCGTCGACATGCAGGGGTATCCCGTCTCCGAGGCGGCCGACGTGCTCGGCGTGGCCGTGGGAACGGTCAAGAGCAGGTGCGCCCGCGGACGTGCCCGGCTGCTGCCGCTCCTCGGGCACCTACGGCCGGGCGGGGCGCCCGCCCAGGAGGGACAGAACCGCGGTGACGGGAACCCCGAGCGGGACGGATCCGTCCCATCGGCGAAGAGCGAGCGGCAGGACGCCGCCGGACCAGGTGCCGTGAAGGGCGGAGGTGGAACCGCATGACCCCCGAGGAGAGCCCTCGCGCCACCGACGACCACCCCGAGGTCGACGAACTCTCGGAGCTCGCAGAGGGCCTGCTGTCCGTCCCGCGGGCCCGCGAGGTGCGGACCCACCTCGCGGACTGCCTGCTGTGCACCGAGGTCCACCAGGCTCTGGAGGAGATCCGCGGGTCCCTCGGTACGCTGCCCGGCCCCGGGCGCATGCCCACCGATGTGGCCGGGCGCATCGATGCCGCCCTCTCCGCCGAAGCACTACTGGCGGCGCAGGACCCCGGCCCGGTTTCACGTGGAACGAGCCCCGAGGAACCGGTGACGGTTTCACGTGAAACCGGGCCTGCCCGTACCGCGCGCACCCCCCTGCCGACCACGTCAGGACCGCGCTCCCGCCGGCGTCCGGACAGCAACCGCCCGGGCGGGAAGGGGCCGGGTTCTCCCGACGGCAACCGCCCGTCGCCGCGACGAGGGCGGCGTGCCCGGGTCCTGCTCACCACCGCCGGCGTACTGGCGGCGCTGGGGCTCGGCGGCGGGCTGTTCCAGGCGCTGTCGTCGACCTCCCCGGACTCCTCGGCGGGGCGCACGGCTGCCCGGGAACAGTCGCAGGACAGCGCTCTCGGCAGCGAGGAGCTGGAGCACCGCGTGCAGGCGCTCCTCACACCCGAGCCCGCGCCCCGGAGCTCCCAGCCGGGCCTGCTGACGGACACCGGTCCGCCGGAGGGCACCCCACCGCAGGCCGGGAGTGCCGGAGCGATCCCCTCCTGCGTTCGGGCGGCCGTCGGCCGTCCGGAGGCGCCGCTGGCGGCCGAGCCCGCCCGCCGGTACGTCGGCCGCCCGTCCTATCTACTGGTGCTGCCGCACCCGGGGAACCCGCAGCGGGTCGATGCCTACGTGATCGACTCCGCCTGCACGAAGGACCCCGGGGGCGCCACGGGGAAGATCCTGGCGAAGCACAGTTTCACGAGGAACTGACGACGCCGGGCCGCGGACGTCGCGCGGTTCACTCCATGGCGGACGCCACGGGATGTGCCGTGTTCCACTGGCCCGGTGCGGGAATGTCTGCCCCCTAGGATCCGTTGGGTGGGGTGGAACCGCCCCACACGGAACACCGGACCGCCTCTCCGCCGGCGGCCCGGATCGCAGTCGGCAGACAAGGAAGGCTCTCGTGAGCGACGTCCGTAACGTGATCATCATCGGCTCCGGGCCGGCCGGGTACACCGCCGCGCTCTACACCGCCCGTGCGTCGCTGAACCCCCTGATCTTCGAGGGCTCGGTCACCTCCGGTGGCGCACTCATGAACACCACCGAGGTCGAGAACTACCCCGGCTTCCGCGACGGCATCATGGGCCCCGACCTCATGGACGAGATGCGCGCCCAGGCCGAACGCTTCGGCGCCGACCTCGTCGCCGACGACGTCACCGCAGTCGACCTCTCCGGCGAGATCAAGACCGTCACCGACTCCGCCGGCACGGTCCACCGCGCACGCACCGTCATCGTCGCCACCGGCTCCCAGCACCGCACCCTCGGCCTCCCGAACGAGGAAGAGCTCTCCGGCCGCGGCGTGTCCTACTGCGCCACCTGCGACGGCTTCTTCTTCCGCGACCAGGACATCGCCGTCGTCGGCGGCGGCGACACCGCCATGGAAGAGGCCACCTTCCTCTCCCGCTTCGCCAGGTCCGTCACCGTCGTCCACCGCCGCGACACCCTCCGCGCCTCCAAGGCCATGCAGGAACGCGCCTTCGCCGACGACAAGATCTCCTTCGCCTGGGACAGCGAGGTCCAGCAGATCCACGACACCGACGGCAAGCTCAGCAAGCTCACCCTGAAGAACACCCGGACCGGCGAGACCTCCGAACTCCCCGTCACCGGCCTGTTCGTCGCCATCGGCCACGACCCCCGCACCGAGCTCTTCCAGGGCGTCCTCGAACTCGACGAAGAGGGCTACCTCACCGTCGACTCCCCCTCCACCCGCACCAAGATCCCCGGCGTCTTCGCCGCGGGCGACGTCGTCGACCACACCTACCGCCAGGCCGTCACCGCAGCCGGCACCGGCTGCGCCGCCGCCCTCGACGCCGAACGCCACCTCGCCGCGCAGACCTCCGCGGCACCGGAGGCCGCGGCGGAACCCGAGAAGACCGCAGCGGTCTGATCCCCTCACCTCCCACCACCCACCGCGAGATCAAGGAAGAGGAGCAACCCATGGCCGGTGCCACCGTTACCGCGACCGACAGCAACTTCGACGAGGTCGTTCTCAAGAGCGACAAGCCCGTCCTGGTCGACTTCTGGGCAGCCTGGTGCGGCCCCTGCCGTCAGATCGCCCCGTCGCTCGAGGCCATCGCGGACGAGCACTCCGAGAAGCTCACCGTGGTCAAGCTCAACATCGACGAGAACCCGGGCGTGGCCGCCAAGTACGGCATCATGTCCATCCCGACGATGAACGTGTACCAGAGTGGCGAAGTCGTCAAGACGATCGTCGGTGCGAAGCCCAAGGCCGCGATCGAGCGGGACCTGGCCGACTTCATCGGCTGAAGCGCACCTCACGCAACGGCCGGGGCCGTTCCACCGACACCGTGGTGGAACGGCCCCGGCCGTTTCACGTGAAACCTGCCCGGCACCCCTGCCGCCGCCCAGGTCTCGCCGGACTACAGCGGGCGCAGCGCCGGCTCCTTCTGCACCGCACCCAGCAACTGGTCCAGCGCCCGTTCCATGTCCGCCTTCCAGGACACCGTGGAGCGCAGGTCCAGCCGCAGCCGGGGATGCAGCGGATGCGGACGTACGGTCTTGAAGCCCACCGCAAGCAGGTAGTCGGCGGGCAGCATGCACGCCGGTTCCTCCCACTGCGCGATGCCGAACGCCTCGATCGCCTTGAAGCCGCGGCGCAACACGTCCTTCGCGACTGTCTGCACCATCACCCGCCCGAGCCCCTGCCCCTGATATCCGGGCAGCAGCCGCGCGGTCATCAACTGCACGGCGTCCGGGGACACCGGAGACGTGGGGAAGGAGACGGACCGCGGGACATAGGCCGGCGGCGCATACAGCGCGAACCCCACCGGCCGGTCGTCCACATACACGACCCGGCCGCAGGACCCCCACTCCAACAGGACGGCGGAGATCCAGGCCTCCTTCTCCAGGTCCGGCCGCCCGGCCTTGGCTGCGGTCTCGCCGCTGACCGGGTCCAGCTCCCAGTAGACGCACCCGCGGCAGCGCTTCGGCAGGTCCGGGAGATTGTCCAGCGTGAGCGGAACAAGCTGACGCCCCATGGACACATCGTATCCATGGGTCGTCCGTCCGGCCCGGAATCAGCTCATCGGCTCGTCGTCCGCGCCGTCCTGCTCGTCGCGCTCGAGGTGCTGCTCCAGCACACGACCCTCACCGGGGGCGAACTGGCCGAGGATCCGCTCCAGATCCTCCATGGAGGCGAACTCCACGACGATCTTGCCCTTCCGCTGACCGAGATCGACCTTCACCCGGGTCTCGAACCGGTCCGAGAGGCGACCGGCCAGGTGCTCCAGCGCGGGGGAGACCCGCTTCCCCGCCCGGGGGCCCTTGGAGCGGGAGGAGGACTTCGTGTCGCTCCCCATGAGCGTCACGATCTCCTCGACCGCGCGCACGGACAGGCCCTCCGCCACGATGCGGTGTGCCAGCCGGTCCTGCTCACCACCGTCCTCCACGGACAGCAGGGCCCGGGCGTGCCCCGCGGACAGCACCCCGGCGGCGACCCGGCGCTGCACCGACGGCGAGAGCCGCAGCAGACGCAGCGTGTTGGACACCTGCGGGCGGGAGCGGCCGATCCGGTCGGCCAACTGGTCGTGCGTGCACTCGAAGTCCCGCAGCAGCTGGTCGTACGCCGCCGCCTCCTCCAAGGGGTTGAGCTGCGCCCGGTGCAGGTTCTCCAGGAGCGCGTCCAGCAGCAGCTTCTCGTCCTCGGTGGCGCGGACGATCGCCGGGATCGCCTCCAGGCCCGCCTCGCGGCAGGCCCGCCACCGGCGCTCCCCCATGATGAGTTCGTAGCGCTCCGGCCCGAGCTGCCGGACCACGACCGGCTGAAGCAGCCCGACCTCCCGAATGGAGGTGACCAGCTCCGCCAGCGCGTCCTCGTCGAACACCTCGCGGGGCTGCCGGGGGTTCGGTGTGATGGCCTCCAGCGGGATCTCGGCGAAGTGGGCACCGGCGGGTACGCCCTCCACGCCGTGCTCGCCGGCCGTCGCCGTCGCGGCCTCTGCGGCCCCGGGGTCCGGGAAGTCCACCGCCTCCTCGACATCCGGCAGCTCCGCGACCCGGGCGGCGGCGACCCCGCGGTCGGAGGGCAGCACCGGTACCGCGGTCGGTGAGGTCGCGCCGTTCCCGGTGACGGTCGGACGTTCGGTGGGCTCCCCTCCCTGCGGGGCAGCCGGAATCAGGGCGCCCAGCCCCCGGCCCAGTCCTCTGCGTCGATCACTCACTGCGTCCCCTCCGCCATGCCGTGCTGTGCTGACTGGTCCTGCTGCGCCTGCGGGTCCCGCAGGGCGATTTCCTTGGCCGCTTCGAGGTAGGAGAGCGAACCGCTGGAGCCGGGATCGTACGTGAGCACCGTCTGCCCGTAGCTGGGAGCTTCGGAAATGCGCACCGACCTCGGGATGTTCGTCCGCAGCACTTCTTTCCCGAAGTGGCTGCGCACTTCCTCGGCCACCTGCGAGGCCAGCCGAGTACGACCGTCGTACATGGTGAGGAGAATCGTGGAGACGTGCAGCTTCGGATTCAGGTGACCCCGTACGAGTTCCACATTGCGCAGAAGCTGACCCAGCCCCTCCAGGGCGTAGTACTCGCACTGGATCGGGATGACGACCTCGGCGCCGGCCACCAGCGCGTTGACGGTCAGCAGCCCGAGGGACGGCGGACAGTCGATCAGCACGTAGTCCAAGGGCTGCTCGTACGACGTCAGAGCCCGCTGCAGGCGGCTCTCCCGGGCCACCAGCGACACCAACTCGATCTCCGCACCGGCGAGATCGATGGTCGCGGGAGCGCAGAAGAGCCCCTCGATGTCGGGGACCGGCTGCACCACCTCCGACAACGGCTTGCTCTCCACCAGAACGTCGTAGATGGACGGCACTTCGGAGTGGTGGTCGACGCCCAGCGCCGTCGACGCGTTGCCCTGCGGGTCCAGGTCCACCACCAGGACACGCGCGCCGTGCAGCGCCAAGGAAGCCGCCAGGTTCACCGTGGTCGTCGTCTTTCCGACGCCACCCTTCTGGTTCGCTACGACCATCACGCGCGTCTGCTCCGGACGGGGCAGGCCCTCTCCGGCGCGGTTCATGGCCTCCACCGCCTGCTGCGCCGCACGCCCGACGGGAGCGCTGGTGTCCCGCTCGTACCCGGAGGACGTGTCCATCGGCGGCGGCGTTTCACGTGAAACGTCTCTGGACTCGGTACGGGGACCTGGGACCGGGTCGGTCACCGGCCCCGCGAGGTTGGCGTCGGACCGCAACGGTTCACTCTCCTCGGCAGTACCTTTTCGAGTTTCACAGCCTGCCATGTCCACCGGCTCGTGAACCAGCGAGCCCCGCTCAGTTGTGGACGAATTCGACGAGGAACGCGACTCGCGCGGAGCGGCCCCGGAGCCTTCCCCTTGGGGCCTGCGGTCGCGTGGAGTGGCCGCCGCGCGGCCACGACTGATGATTCCCTGCAACAGCGAGCGTCGTTTCACGTGAAACACGATGTCGCCGCAGTCGGCAACGACTGCGGCGACACTCCGCTATGCGGCGACGCGAACGCTTCTATGGCGTAACGGGCGTCAGGTCCTCATCGTCGTCGCCGATTGCCGCGACGCCGACTCCGGGCTGCTCGAGCACGCTTGGCGGCGAACCGGACACCGCCGGGGCTCTCGCCGACCTCTGCCCGCACCACAGTGGAGGGCGGATCCACGACGCCCTCGCCGACCTGCTCCACCGTGGCCCCGACGACACTCAGTTTCTGGAGCGCCGCCCGCGCGCTCTTCAGCTCCTCCGCCGCCGTGTCCCCCTTGAGCGCGAGCATCTCGCCGTAGGGACGCAGCAGCGGAACCCCCCAGCCGGCCAACCGGTCGAGCGGCGCCACGGCCCGGGCCGTCACCACATGGACCGGGGGCAGCGTGCCCAGGACCTCCTCGGCACGCCCCCGCACCACGGTCACGTGGTCCAGGCCCAGCAGCTCGACGACCTCCTGGAGGAACGTCGTCCGGCGGAGCAACGGCTCCAGCAGAGTGATCCGCAGGTCCGGACGGACCAGTGCCAACGGGATACCGGGCAACCCGGCCCCGGAGCCCACGTCGCAGACCGTCACGCCGTCCGGCACGATCTCCGACAGCACCGCGCAGTTCAGCAGGTGGCGCTCCCAGAGCCTGGGCACCTCCCGCGGACCGATCAGCCCGCGGCGCACACCGGCATCCGCGAGCAGCTCGGCGTACCGCACCACATCGGGGAGGCGGTCCCCGAAGTACTTCCGTGCCGCCTCCGGAGCCTCGTCCAGCTCCCCCGCCTCGGCCGGCCGCTCACTCACGGCAGCACGACCACGCAGCGCTGTGGTTCCTCGCCCTCGGACTCGCTCCGCAGCCCCGCGGCGGCGACAGCGTCGTGCACGACCTTGCGCTCGAAGGGCGTCATCGGGCGGAGCTTGACGGCCTCCCCCGAGCCCTTGGCGTCCTCGGCCGCCTTGGTGCCGAGCTCCGTCAGCTCCTCGCGCTTGCGGGCGCGGAACCCGGCGACATCCAGCATCAGCCGGCTCCGGTCACCGGTCTCGCGGTGCACGGCCAGCCGCGTCAGCTCCTGCAGCGCCTCCAGCACCTCGCCGTCGCGGCCCACGAGCTTCTGCAGATCCCGCGGGGAACCCTCGCCCACGATGGACACGGCCGCCCGGTCGGCCTCCACGTCCATGTCGATGTCACCGTCCAGGTCGGCGATGTCCAGCAGACCCTCGAGGTAGTCGGCCGCGATCTCCCCTTCCTGTTCCAGGCGGGTCATCGTGTCGGTGCCCTCTGCGGCGGTCGCATCCGTCACTGATGGACTCCTTCTACTTCTTGGTCTTGGCGGACTGGGGCTTCTTCTTGCCGTGCGCCTGCTGCTTGCCGTGGCTGCTCCGGCCGTTCTGCTCGCCGACGGACTTCCGCTCTGCGCCTGCGGTCTTCTGCGCATCGGAGTCGGCGGACTTCTGAGGCGTGTGCTGGGCGCCGGCGGCACGCTGGGCCTTGGTCTGGCGCTTCGGCTGGGTCCGCCGGGCACGGGCCTCGTGCGCTGCCTGCTTCGCCTCGACCTCGGCCGGGTCCTCCTTCAGCTTGCCCTTGGCCCGCAGCTTCTCCTGACGCTGCTGGAAGGCCAGGCTTCCGGGCGTCGGGTTGCGCTTGATCACGTACATCTGCTGGCCGAGGGTCCACACGTTGGTGGTCAGCCAGTACACCAGGACACCGACGGGGAAGTTGATGCCGAAGACGGCGAAGATGACCGGGAAGACGTACATCAGCATCTTCTGCTGCTGCATGAACGGGGTCTTCGCCGTCAGGTCCACGTTCTTCGTCATCAGCTGGCGCTGGGTGAAGAACTGCGAGGCCGACATCATGAGGATCATGACGACCGTGACGACCCGGACGTCCGCCAGGTTCGCGCCGAGCTCCTGCAGCTCGGCAGCGCTGTCCATGAAGGTCGCGGCGATGGGCGCACCGAAGATCTTCGCCTCGCGAGCGCTGTCGACCAGGTCCTGGTTCAGGACACCGACCGGGGTGTCGTTGGCGATGCGGTTGAGCACCTGGTAGAGCGTGATGAAGAACGGCGACTGCGCCAGAATGGGCAGGCAGCTGGAGAGCGGGTTGGTACCCGTCTCCTTGTACAGCTTCATCATCTCTTCGGACTGGCGCTGCTTGTCGTTCTTGTACCGCTCCTGGATCGCCTTCATCCGGGGCTGGAGCGCCTGCATGTTCCGGGTCGACTTGATCTGCTTGACGAACAGCGGGATCAGCGCGATCCGGATCACGATCACCAGCGAGACGATGGACAGCCCCCAGGCCCATCCGCTGCTCTCGCCGAACGGGATGCTGTACAGCTTGTGGAACTGGACGATGATCCAGGAAACAGCGGTATAGAGAGGACCGAGGATCGAGTCGATCGTGTCCACGAATCAGGCTCCTTGGGCATGGGACGGGGCACGGTGCTGGTGCCAGCGGTTCCGCAACCACTGGTGCCACACCGGACGCTTGCGGGCGGGAACATGGTCGACTCCACCGGGGGACCACGGATTGCAGCGCAGGATGCGCCATGCGGTGAGCGCGGTCCCCTTCACCGCCCCGTGCCGGTCGATCGCGGTGTACCCGTAGTGCGAGCAGGAGGGGTAGTACCGGCAGACCGGCCCGAGGAGCGGGCTCACGGTCCACTGGTAGACCTTGATCAGAAACAGCAGCGGATACTTCACGGTGCGACTCCCAGCAGCCGCTGCAACGCGGTGTCCAGGTCGCGGGCCAGCTTCCCGTGGTCCGCCTCGCCGGCACCGGGCAGCGCGCGTACCACCACCAGGCTACCTTCGGGGAACGCACCGAGACGCTCCCGCACCAGGTGACGCAACCGGCGCTTCACCAGGTTCCGGACGACCGCACCGCCGACGGCCTTGCTCACGACAAAACCCGCACGGGCCGGGGGAGCGTTCCCCCCGGACGCGTGCGGGTCACTGTCACGACGACCGCGGTACAGGTGCACGACGAGGAGCGGACGGCCGGCCCGGCGTCCCCGCCGGACTGCGGTCGAGAAGTCCTCGCGCCGCCTCAGCCGGTGTTCGGTGGGCAGCACGACATGACCTGTGGGTAGGGCTTCAGGCCGACAGGCGGGCGCGGCCCTTGCTGCGCCGGTTGGCCACGATGGCACGGCCGGCACGGGTCCGCATGCGCAGCCGGAAGCCGTGGGTCTTCGCGCGGCGGCGGTTGTTCGGCTGGAAGGTGCGCTTGCTCACTCGGGGGCTCCAGGGATACTTGAGTCTCTGCGAGACGGTGTGGGGCGCCGACCGGCTGTCACCGTGCGCCCACGAGTAGCTCGCAACGCCCGAGTGTGCACCGCTTCATCATGCCCATCGGAGGCAGGCGGCAGCAGCCGTCGACAACTCGACCTCGACACGGTACGCGCGGCGCTGCCCCCCGGTCAAACCAGCACCCTTCCCCGCCGGGGCGCCGCCCACACCCCGCCCGGTCCACCCGGACGGCCCATCCGACGCGCCCCGCCGCTCCCGGGTCGTGCACAGCCTGTGGACAACGACTTGAATGCGGCAGGTCGGGCTGACTACCGTGGCTGAACTTCCCTTCCTTCCCGACCGTCCCGAGTACGACACATGCGCGGGAACGTCGTGTCCCCACCGATATCCCGGCCGTACCCGCGCCGGAGGGGGACCCGCCGAGAACCACCCCACAGATTGAGAGAGCGTGCCCGTGGCTGACCTCCCTGCCGATCTTGCCGCAGTGTGGCCACGCGTCCTCGACCAGCTCCTCTCGGACGGGCAGGGAGTGGAAGCGAAGGACCAGCGGTGGCTCAAGGACTGCCAGCCGCTGGTGCTGGTCTCCGGCACCGCACTCCTGGGGGTGCCCAACGAGTACGCCAAGGGCGTGCTGGAGGGTCGGCTCTCGCCCCTGATCAGCGACGCCCTCAGCCGGGAGTGCCGGCAGCCGATCCGCCTCGCCATCACGGTCACCGGCCCGGCCTCGCCGCCCGCGCCGCCCGCGCCGCCCGCGCCGGCACCCGATACGGCGGACCCGGCCCACCACGGGCACGCGCCGGACCCGCACCCCCGGACCGAGCCCCGCCACGAGCCCCGCCACGAGCCCCGCCACGACCCGCGCGGCCAGGAGGCCTACCAGGCGTACGACGGGGGCTACGAGTCCCCCCAGCTGCCGAGCCCCCGCCCCGCCTACCCCGACTACCCGCAGGCGCCGCGCCCCCAGCACGCCCCACCGCAGCAGCACGCGCCGTCCGGATGGCACCAGCAGCCTGAGCCGCACGAACCGCGCCCGGGACCTCCCCCGCATCCCGAGCACGGCGGCTACCCCGTGCAGCAGCGCGGACCGGAGCAGTACGAGCGCCGGGCGTACGGACAGCACGGACCGGGCCCGGGCCACGAACGGCAGCAGCACGCCCCGCAGCCCCCGCACCCCCACCAGGGCGGCCACGGCCAGGGCGGGGGCGTGCCGGTGCAGGGCCGCCCTCCGGAGCCCCGCTACGACGGGCCGTCGCAGCTGCCGGAGCCCTCGGGGGCTCCGGGCCCGCTGGCGGCGCAGCCGGCGCCCGCGACCGGTCCCGGCGAGCCCACCGCGCGGCTGAACCCCAAGTACCTGTTCGACACCTTCGTCATCGGCGCCTCCAACCGGTTCGCGCACGCCGCCGCGGTGGCCGTCGCCGAAGCTCCGGCCAAGGCGTACAACCCGCTGTTCATCTACGGCGAGTCCGGGCTGGGCAAGACCCACCTGCTGCACGCCATCGGGCACTACGCCCGCAGCCTCTACCCCGGCACCCGGGTGCGCTACGTGAGCTCCGAGGAGTTCACCAACGAGTTCATCAACTCCATCCGGGACGGCAAGGCCGACGCCTTCCGCAAGCGTTACCGCGACATGGACATCCTGCTCGTCGACGACGTCCAGTTCCTCGCCGACAAGGAGTCGACGCAGGAGGAGTTCTTCCACACCTTCAACACGCTGCACAACGCGAACAAGCAGATCGTGCTGTCCTCCGACCGCCCGCCGAAGGCGCTGGTGACCCTGGAGGACCGGCTCCGCAACCGCTTCGAGTGGGGTCTGATCACGGATGTGCAGCCACCGGAGCTGGAGACACGCATCGCGATCCTCCGGAAGAAGGCCGTGCAGGAGCAGCTCAACGCCCCGCCCGAGGTGCTGGAGTTCATCGCCTCACGCATCTCGCGGAACATCCGCGAGCTGGAAGGGGCGCTGATCCGGGTCACCGCGTTCGCCAGCCTCAACCGCCAGCCGGTCGACCTCGGCCTGACGGAGATCGTGCTGAAGGACCTCATCCCCGGCGGCGAGGACGCGGCGCCGGAGATCACCGCGACCGACATCATGGCGTCCACGGCCGACTACTTCGGCCTCTCGGTGGACGACCTGTGCGGCTCCTCCCGGAGCAGGGTGCTGGTGACCGCCCGGCAGATCGCGATGTACCTGTGCCGCGAGCTCACCGACCTCTCCCTGCCGAAGATCGGCGCGGAGTTCGGCGGCCGCGACCACACCACCGTCATGCACGCCGACCGGAAGATCCGCGCGCTGATGGCCGAGCGCCGCTCGATCTACAACCAGGTCACGGAGCTCACCAACCGCATCAAGAACGGCTGAGCACCCGGCGCTCTCCCGAGGCCGTCGACTCCCCTCCCGAAGCCCCCGGACCGGTCCGCCCGCGTCCGGGGGCTTCCGTCTGTTCGAATCCGTGGCCGGCGGCCGGGGTTCTCCACAGAAATCCGCGCTTCGGGATCTCCACACCCTGGGGAAGGCCGAGTTGTCCAGATCCTCTCCACAGCGACGCCGCCCGCAGCGGCATCGGGCGAGGTCAGCCGGTTGGGGAATTGTGGACCGGAAGACTCCACAGGCTGTGGAACCGGAGACGGCGGCGCCCCGGGGCCGGAGAGTTGTCCACTGCCCGCCCACAGGCAACGGCGGGTTGTCCCCAGCCTGTCCACACCGTTGTCCACTGTTCGGCAACACGACGCGCCCTCTCACCGGGGCGAGTGAATCGGCTCACACGGGGTGGGACACAGGGCCTGTGGGCAACTGCGCGAAACCTGTGGGCGGAGCTGTGGGGAAGTCGCGGTGGGCTGTGCACGGCCTGTGGGCGAACTTCCGGCATCCACAGCCCCACCCGTGTCGTCCACCGGTCCACCCACAGGGGCGGTGGACAAAATCCGGGCCCCGACCTGCGAGAAAGCAGTTATCCCCGGTTTCCACAAGCCCTACTACTACGACCCCCTGTACCTACCCCCGGAATCGCTTCGAAGCGGGTGCTGTGCACAACTCGCTCGCCCGGCTTCCTACCCACTTCGCGACGACTTGACCCTCGCGGTCCCCGACTGTCACCGACGTACGTCAGACTGGACCGGAAGCAAGACGGCCGACAGAGGCCGACAGCACGAGCAGGAGGCGGCTGAAGGTGAAGATCCGGGTAGAGCGCGATGTACTCGCGGAGGCGGTGGCGTGGACCGCCAAGAGCCTCCCCGCCCGTCCGCCGGTGCCGGTGCTCGCCGGCCTGCTCCTGAAGGCGGAGGACGGCTCGCTGAGCCTCTCCGGCTTCGACTACGAGGTCTCCGCACGGGTCTCGGTCGAGGCCGAGGTGGAGGAGGACGGCACGGTCCTCGTCTCCGGGCGGCTCCTCGCAGACATCTGCCGTTCGCTGCCGAACCGTCCGGTCGAGGTGTCCACGGACGGTGTGCGCGTCACGGTGGTCTGCGGCTCCTCTCGGTTCACCCTCCACACCCTGCCGGTCGACGAGTACCCGGCCCTCCCCGAGATGCCCACCGCGACCGGCACCGTGCCGGGCGAGGTCTTCGCCTCGGCTGTCTCCCAGGTCGCCGTCGCCGCCGGCCGGGACGACACGCTCCCGGTGCTCACCGGCGTGCGGATCGAGATCGAGGGCGACACGGTCACCCTCGCCTCCACCGACCGCTACCGCTTCGCCGTCCGCGAGTTCCTGTGGAAGCCGGAGACCCCGGACACCTCCGCGGTGGCGCTGGTGCCCGCCAAGACGCTGCTGGACACCGCGAAGTCCCTCAGCGGCGGGGAGCAGGTCTCCCTGGCGCTCTCCGGGTCCGGTTCCGGCGAGGGCCTCATCGGTTTCGAGGGTTCCGGCCGCCGGACCACCACCCGCCTGCTGGAGGGCGACCTCCCCAAGTACCGGACCCTGTTCCCGACCGAGTTCAACTCCGTCGCGGTGATCGAGACCGCCCCGTTCGTCGAGGCCGTCAAGCGTGTGGCGCTGGTGGCCGAGCGGAACACCCCGGTCCGCCTCAGCTTCGAGCAGGGTGTGCTCACCCTGGAGGCGGGCTCCAGCGACGATGCACAAGCAGTGGAGCGCGTCGATGCCGATCTGGAGGGCGAGGACATCTCGATCGCCTTCAACCCGGGCTTCCTGCTCGAGGGGCTCAGCGCGATCGACTCCCCCGTCGCCCAGCTCTCCTTCACGACCTCCACCAAGCCGGCTCTGCTGAGCGGGCGCCCCGCGAAGGACGCCGAGGCCGACGACGCCTACAAGTACCTGATCATGCCGGTGCGGCTGAGCGGCTGAAGTCCGCGCCGGGCGCCCTGCTGAGCGGCCGAGCCCACAGTTGTGCACGGGCCCTCGGGCGTAGGGTCGTAGCCGGGTACGCAGTGCACGGAAACACCTGAGGAGTGGCGCACAGATGGAGCTCGGTCTCGTCGGTCTCGGCAGGATGGGCGGCAACATGCGCGAGCGCATCCGCCGCGCCGGTCACACCGTCGTCGGGTACGACCGCAATGCGGAGGTCGCCGACGTCGGCAGCCTCGCGGAGCTCGTCGGCTCGCTGACGGGCCCCCGGGTGGTCTGGGTGATGGTGCCGGCAGGAGCGGCCACCCAGTCCACCATCGACGAACTCGCGGGCCTGCTGTCCCCCGGCGACGTCGTGGTCGACGGTGGCAACTCGCGCTGGACGGACGACGAGAAGCACGCGGAGGAACTGGCCGCCCACGGCATCGGCTTCGTGGACTGCGGCGTCTCCGGCGGCGTCTGGGGCCTGGAGATGGGCTACGCACTGATGTACGGCGGGGACGCGGAGCACGTCGCCGCGGTGCAGCCGATCTTCGACGCCCTCAAGCCGGAGGGCGAGTTCGGCTCGGTGCACGCCGGAAAGGTCGGCGCGGGCCACTTCGCCAAGATGGTCCACAACGGCATCGAGTACGCGATGATGCAGGCCTTCGCCGAGGGCTGGGAACTGCTGGAGGCCGCGGACTCCGTGACGGACGTCCGCGAGGTGTTCCGCTCCTGGCAGGAGGGCACCGTCATCCGCTCCTGGCTGCTGGACCTGGCGGTGAAGGCGCTCGACGGCGACGAGCACCTCGAGGCGCTGCGGGGCTACGCCGCGGACTCCGGTGAGGGGCGCTGGACGGTGGAGGCGGCGATCGACAACGCGGTGCCGCTGCCGGCCATCACCGCTTCGCTGTTCGCGCGGTTCTCCTCCCGGCAGGACGACTCGCCCCAGATGAAGATGATCGCGGCGCTGCGCAACCAGTTCGGCGGCCACGCCGTGGAGAGCAGCAAGAAGTAGGAACCGTCCGACCGTGCACGTCACGCATCTGTCGCTCGCCGACTTCCGCAGCTATCCCCGGGCCGAGGTTCCCCTCGGCCCGGGGGTGACCACGTTCGTCGGCCCCAACGGCCAGGGGAAGACCAACCTGGTGGAGGCCGTGGGCTACCTCGCCACGCTCGGCAGCCACCGGGTGTCCTCCGACGCGCCGCTGGTGCGCATGGGGGCCCAGCGCGCGGTGCTGCGCGCGCAGGTGCGGCAGGGCGAGCGGCAGCAGTTGGTGGAGCTGGAGCTGAACCCGGGCAAGGCGAACCGGGCGCGGATCAACCGCTCCTCGCAGGTGCGCCCCCGGGACGTGCTGGGGATCCTGCGCACCGTGCTGTTCGCGCCGGAGGACCTCTCGCTGGTCAAGGGCGACCCCGGGGAGCGGCGCCGCTTCCTCGACGACCTGGTGACCGCGCGTTCCCCGCGCATCGCCGGCGTGCGGTCGGACTACGAGCGGGTGCTGAAGCAGCGGAACAGCCTGCTGAAGTCGGCGGCGATGGCCCGCCGTCACGGTGGCCGCGGTGCCGACCTGTCCACGCTGGACGTCTGGGACCAGCACCTGGCCCGCGTCGGTGCGGAGCTGCTGGCGCAGCGGCTGGATCTCGTCGCGACGCTGCAGCCGCTCGCGGACAAGGCGTACGAGCAGCTGGCGCCGGGAGGTGGTCCGGTGGCGCTGGAGTACCGGGGTTCCTGCGAGCCGGCCTCTTCCCGGGAGGAGTTGTACGAGGCGCTGCTGGCGGCGCTCTCCGAGGTGCGGCCGCGCGAGATCGAGCGGGGCGTGACGTTGGCGGGGCCGCACCGCGACGATCTGCTGCTGAAGCTGGGGAGGTTGCCGGCCAAGGGGTATGCGAGCCACGGCGAGTCCTGGAGCTGCGCGCTGGCGCTGCGGTTGGCCTCCTACGAGTTGCTGCGGGGCGAGGGGAACGAGCCGGTGCTGGTGCTCGACGACGTGTTCGCGGAGCTGGACGTGCGGCGGCGGGCGCGACTGGCGGAGCTGGTGGCGTCCGGTGAGCAGGTACTGGTGACGGCCGCGGTCGAGGAGGACGTTCCGGAGGTGCTGTCGGGCGCCCGGTACGCCGTTGCCGACGGGGAGGTGACGCGGCGGTGAGCGAGGCGCGGGGGGAGGCGTCCGGCGCTTCCGCGGCGGATCCTTCGGGGGCGGATCTCCCGGGAGCGGAGCGGCCGTCCGCTCCGGAGCCGACGGGTGTGGACCTGGCGCGGGTCGCGCTGCGGGCCGCTCGGGAGCAGGCGAAGGCACGGGGTAGTGCCGCGCAGCAGCGGCGGCAGGCGCGCCGGGGCGGCGGGCTCCGTTCGGGGGCGGGCCGCGACGGGCGGGATCCGATGCCGCTGGGCCGTGCCGTGAGTTCCCTGATCACCGAGCGGGGCTGGGAGGCTCCGGCGGCGGTCGGTGGCGTGATGGGCCGTTGGCCGCAGCTCGTGGGGCCGGAGGTGGCGCAGCACTGCGAACCGGTGCGGTACGACGAGGAGGAGCGGTCGCTGCTGGTGCGGTGCGACTCCACGGCGTGGGCGACGCAGCTGCGGCTGCTGGCGCCGCGGTTGGTGGCACGGCTCAACGAGGACCTGGGGCAGGGCACCGTGAAGCTGATCAAGGTGCGGGGTCCGGAGGGGCCGCGTACCCGGTTCGGGCCGCTGCGTGCGCCCGGCAGCAGAGGGCCGGGTGACACCTACGGGTGACCGCCGGACCTCCGGTGTTACCGGTGGGGCACGAGCGGGTGCTGTCCGTTGCCGACTCGAAGCGCTGAGCGCCGCTGTGAGCCTCTTGGGCCCCCGGTCCACATATGGGGAGTCGCCGGATGACGGTTGAGGGCGGCACATGCGGACTCAGGTGCCGCCAAACCGCCATTCATGTCCGAGCCACCGGTACACTGGAGCCAAGCCGCCCCGTTGCGGAAATATGTCGAGCAACGCAGCCGCTCCGCCATGCCCCGGAGACGGCGTGTGCTGTGCCAGAAAGGGCGCTTCGTGGCCGATTCCGGCAATCCGAACCAGAGCAATATGTCCGAAACCGGTGTTGTGGGGGAGGTCCCGGCACCCGTACCGCCCGCCGAGGCTCCGTCGTACGACGCCACCGCCATCAGAGTCCTCGAAGGACTGGACGCGGTCCGCAAGCGGCCGGGCATGTATATCGGCTCCACCGGTGAACGTGGTCTGCATCACCTTGTGCAGGAAGTCGTCGACAACTCGGTCGACGAGGCGCTCGCCGGGCACGCGGACACCGTCGAGGTGACGCTGCTGGCCGACGGCGGTGTGCGGGTGGTCGACAACGGGCGCGGCATTCCCGTCGGCATCGTGGAGTCGGAGAACAAGCCGGCCGTCGAGGTCGTGCTCACGGTGCTGCACGCGGGCGGCAAGTTCGGCGGTGGCGGCTACGCGGTCTCCGGCGGCCTGCACGGTGTCGGTGTGTCCGTGGTGAATGCGCTGTCGCAGAGGGTCGCCGTGGAGGTCCGGACGGACGGCTACCGCTGGACGCAGGACTACAAGCTGGGCGTTCCCACAGCACCGCTGAAGAGGAACGAGGAGACCTCCGAGACCGGCACCTCGGTCACCTTCTGGGCCGACGGCGACATCTTCGAGACGACGGACTACTCCTTCGAGACGCTGGCGCGGCGCTTCCAGGAGATGGCGTTCCTCAACAAGGGGCTGACGATCTCGCTGCGCGACGAGCGCAAGGAGCACGTCGACGAGGAGGGAAACCAGAACGCCGTCCGGTTCCGGTACGACGGCGGCATCACGGACTTCGTGAAGCACCTCAACTCGCGCAAGGGCGAGCCCGTCCACCCCACGGTGATCGAGTTCGACGCCCAGGACGCGGACCGCAACATGTCCGTGGACATCGCGATGCAGTGGAACAACCAGTACAGCGAGGGTGTGTACTCCTTCGCGAACATCATCCACACGCATGAGGGCGGCACCCACGAGGAGGGGTTCCGCGCCGCGATGACGGGGCTGATCAACCGGTACGCGCGGGAGCGGAAGCTGCTGCGCGAGAAGGACGACAACCTCACCGGTGAGGACATCCGGGAGGGCCTGACCGCGATCATCTCGGTGAAGCTGAGCGAGCCGCAGTTCGAGGGGCAGACGAAGACCAAGCTGGGCAACACGGAGGCGAAGACCTTCGTGCAGCGCATCGTCCACGAGCAGTTGACCGACTGGCTGGACCGCAACCCGAACGAGGCCGCGGACATCATCCGCAAGGGCATCCAGGCGGCCACCGCACGGGTGGCGGCGCGCAAGGCCCGCGACCTGACGCGCCGCAAGGGGCTGCTGGAGACGGCCTCGCTGCCGGGCAAGCTGTCGGACTGCCAGTCCAACGATCCGGCCAAGTGCGAGATCTTCATCGTCGAGGGCGACTCCGCCGGCGGCAGCGCCAAGTCCGGTCGCGACCCGCAGTACCAGGCGATCCTCCCGATCCGCGGCAAGATCCTGAACGTGGAGAAGGCGCGCATCGACAAGGTGCTCCAGAACGCCGAGGTGCAGGCGCTGATCTCGGCCTTCGGCACCGGCATCCACGAGGACTTCGACATCTCGAAGCTCCGCTACCACAAGATCATCCTGATGGCGGACGCCGACGTCGACGGCCAGCACATCAACACCCTGCTACTGACACTGCTGTTCCGCTTCATGCGGCCGCTGGTGGAGGAGAACCACGTCTTCCTGTCGCAGCCGCCGCTCTACAAGATCAAGTGGGGTCGGGACGAGCACCAGTACGCGTACTCCGACCGCGAGCGCGACCGCCTGATCCAACTCGGCCGCGAGCAGGGCAAGCGGATCAAGGACGACTCGATCCAGCGGTTCAAGGGTCTGGGCGAGATGAACGCCGAGGAGCTCCGCGTGACGACGATGGACCAGGACCAGCGGGTGCTGCGCCAGGTCACGCTGGACGACGCGGCCGCAGCGGATGACCTGTTCTCGATCCTCATGGGCGAGGACGTGGAGGCGAGGCGCTCGTTCATCCAGCGCAACGCCAAGGACGTCCGCTTCCTCGACATCTGAGTCGGCCCGTCCGTCTCCCCCAAGCGCCGCAGCTAGTTAAGGACTGACTTCGCACCATGGCCGACGACAACCTTCCCCCCGAGCCGGAGAACCTGACCGTCGAGGGCGCCATCGTCGACGAGACCGCCGGAGCCCGAGTGGAACCGGTGAGTCTCGAGACGGAGATGCAGCGCTCGTACCTCGACTACGCGATGAGCGTGATCGTCTCGCGTGCGCTGCCCGACGTCCGCGACGGGCTCAAGCCGGTGCACCGCCGCGTGCTGTACGCGATGTACGACGGCGGCTACCGGCCGGAGCGCGGTTTCTACAAGTGCGCCCGCGTGGTGGGCGACGTCATGGGGACGTACCACCCGCACGGCGACACCTCCATCTACGACGCGCTGGTGCGCCTGGCGCAGACCTGGTCCATGCGGATGCCGCTGGTGGACTCCAACGGCAACTTCGGGTCGCCCGGCAACGACCCGGCGGCCGCCATGCGGTACACCGAGTGCAAGATGGCGCCGCTCGCCATGGAGATGCTCCGGGACATCGACGAGGAGACCGTCCAGTTCCAGGACAACTACGACGGCCGGAACCTCGAGCCGACCGTCCTGCCCTCCCGCTTCCCGAACCTGCTGGTCAACGGCAGTGCGGGTATCGCGGTCGGCATGGCGACCAACATCCCGCCGCACAACCTGCGGGAGGTCGCATCGGGCGCCAAGTGGTACCTGGAGAACCCGGAGGCGAGCAACGAGGAGCTCCTCGAGGCGCTGATCGAGCGCATCAAGGGCCCCGACTTCCCGACCGGTGCGCTGGTGGTCGGCCGCAGGGGCATCGAGGAGGCGTACCGCACCGGGCGCGGTTCGATCACGATGCGCGCGGTCGTCGAGGTGGAGGAGATCCAGGGACGGCAGTGCCTGGTCGTCACCGAGCTGCCGTACCAGGTGAACCCGGACAATCTCGCGCTGAAGATCGCCGATCTGGTCAAGGACGGCCGGGTCGGGGGCATCGCCGACGTGCGTGACGAGACCTCCTCGCGCACCGGCCAGCGGCTGGTGATCGTGCTGAAGCGCGACGCGGTCGCCAAGGTGGTGCTCAACAACCTCTACAAGCACACCGATCTGCAGACCAACTTCAGCGCCAACATGCTGGCCCTGGTCGAGGGCGTGCCGCGCACCCTGTCGCTGGACGCGTTCATCCGCCAGTGGGTCGGCCACCAGATCGACGTCATCGTGCGCCGCACCCGCTACCGCCTGCGGAAGGCCGAGGAGCGCGCGCACATCCTGCGGGGCCTGCTGAAGGCACTCGACGCGATCGACGAGGTGATCGCGCTGATCCGCCGCAGCCAGACGGTCGAGGACGCCCGCGGCGGCCTCATGGGTCTGCTGGAGATCGACGAGATCCAGGCGAACGCGATCCTGGAGATGCAGCTGCGCCGACTGGCCGCACTGGAGCGCCAGAAGATCACCCGGGAGCACGACGAGCTGCAGGCGAAGATCGACGAGTACAACGGGATCCTGGCCTCGCCCGCCCTGCAGCGGGAGATCATCGGCAACGAACTGACGGCCCTGGTCGACAAGTACGGCGACGACCGGCGTAGCCAGCTGGTGCCCTTCGAGGGCGACATGTCCATCGAGGACCTGATCGCCGAGGAGGACATCGTCGTCACCATCACCCGTGGCGGCTACGTCAAGCGCACCCGCACCGACGACTACCGGGCGCAGAAGCGCGGTGGCAAGGGCGTGCGCGGCACGAAGCTGCGGGAGGACGACATCGTCGACCACTTCTTCGTGTCCACGACGCACCACTGGCTGCTGTTCTTCACCAACAAGGGCCGGGTGTACCGGGCGAAGGCCTACGAGCTGCCGGACGCCGGGCGGGAGGCCCGCGGCCAGCACGTCGCGAACCTGCTGGCCTTCCAGCCTGACGAGCAGATCGCCGAGATCCTCGCGATCCGCGACTACGAGGCGGTGCCGTACCTGGTCCTCGCCACCAAGTCCGGTTTGGTGAAGAAGACTCCGCTGAAGGACTACGACTCGCCGCGTTCCGGCGGCGTCATCGCCATCAACCTGCGGCAGATGGAGGACGGCCGGGACGACGAGCTGATCGGCGCCGAACTCGTCGGCCCCGAGGACGATCTGCTGCTGGTGAGCAGGAAGGCGCAGTCCATCCGCTTCACCGCCGGCGACGACACCCTCCGGCCGATGGGCCGGGCGACCTCGGGTGTGAAGGGCATGAGTTTCCGCGAGGACGACGAACTGCTGTCGATGAACGTCGTGCGGGCGGGAACCTACGTGTTCACCGCGACCGACGGCGGCTACGGGAAGCGGACCTCGGTCGACGAGTACCGTGTGCAGGGCCGCGGCGGTCTCGGCATCAAGGCGGCCAAGATCGTGGAGGACCGCGGCGAGCTGGTGGGGGCCCTGGTGGTCGAGGAGAGCGACGAGATCCTTGCCATCACCCGCAGCGGTGGCGTGATCCGTACCCGTGTGAGTGAGGTGCGGGAGACCGGTCGTGACACCATGGGCGTCTCCCTGATCAACCTGGGCAAGCGCGACGCCGTCGTCGGCATGGCGCGGAACGCCGAGGCCGGTCGGGAGGCCGAGGAGGTCGAGGCCGTGGTCGACGCCGCCGTCGGGGCGGCGCAGCCCGACGGAGCCGCACCCGCCCCGGCGGAGAGCCCGGCCGAGTCCCCGGCCACGTCGAGCGACGAGGAGTAAGACGTGAGCGGTGCCCAGCCCCCTCAGCAGGAGGCACAGCCGTACCCGCAGCAGCCGCCGCAGGCCCCTCCGGGGCCGCAGCCGCCGACGGAGCCCGAGTACGCGCCGCAGCAGCCGCCGCAGGCCGGTGAGCCCGGGCCGCAGGGGCCGCCGGCCGGGGACGCCCCGACGGCGTACGGTGACGGCGAGGCTGCGCTGCGCAAGCCCCGCACCGAGGCCCGTACGGCCCCGCGGACGCGCAAGGCGCGGCTGCGGGTGGCCAAGGTCGACCCGTGGTCGGTGATGAAGGTCAGCTTCCTGCTGGCGATCGCGCTGGGCATCTGCACGGTGGCCGCGGTGGCGGTGCTGTGGATGGTGATGGACGCGATGGGCGTGTTCTCCGCCGTCGGCGGCACGATAAGCGAGGCGACCTCGACCGACAACGGCGCCGGCTTCGACCTCCAGGGCTTCCTGTCGCTGGAACGCGTCCTCACCTTCACGGGCGTGGTGGCGGTGATCGACGTGGTCCTGGTGACGGCGCTGGCGACGCTCGGCTCCTTCATCTACAACCTGTCGGCGGGCATGGTCGGCGGTGTCGAGGTCACCCTCGCCGAGGACGAGTGACCCTGCCGCGGACCGCCGCGTGAGCCTGCACGGAACCGATTTTGGGACACGGCACCGAGTGCGCTAATCTTTCCGTGCAGCGCGGGGCTATAGCTCAGATGGTTAGAGCGCATCCCTGATAAGGATGAGGCCACAGGTTCAAGTCCTGTTAGCCCCACAGAACGGAAGACCCTCGGACGGTTCGTCCGGGGGTCTTCTGCGTCCACGACCGACCTCGGCCGGTCAGCGCCCGATCCGGATCGGGCGCTGACCGGACTCGATTTCGTCCACTTCGAAGTCGAGAGGGGACTGCTTGGGGTACTCGCTGCCGGGCCACCGCGGAGCGCGGTAGTCATCCACCCGGATGAGGGCCGGCCCGATCTCGCCGAACAGGATGCCCGCCCAGTCCTCGGTGCTGCTTTCCCTGCCACGCACATCTCGAGCAGCTCCGCCGAACCGAGCCCGGTTCCCCAGGAGTTCTCGGGGGGTGTCGGTGGCAGGTGTTCGTGAAGATCGTCCACCTGCGCCTTGACCTTTTCTGCGGGTCGTGTTGGGTATCATCGGGCCCCAGAAAGCCCCATACGTCTATGAAGGACGAGGTAGCGCGGTGAAGAAGCTTCTCCTGGTCGTACTGGCCGCCGTCGGCGGGCTCCTCGTGTACCGCCAGATCCAGGCGGACCGCGCCGAGCAGGACCTGTGGACGGAGGCGACCGACTCCGTGCCCGCGGGTACGAGTGTGTGACGCCACAGCAGTAGGCTCTTCGAGCCCCGGCCGCTCGTCGTGGCCGGGGCTTCGTCGCGTGGTGCCGGCGGACCGGCACCGATGCTGCCGTGACCGACGGAAAAAGGGGGGGGCGTGTGGTGAGGCGGTCGAGAACCAGGCGGGCCGCGCCGGGGGCGGTGCTCCTGGCGGCTGCGCTGTGCGTGCCGGTGTTCCCGGGAGCAGCGGCCGCGGACGGGAGCGGTGATGTGCCCGCCTACCGTACGGCCGACGGCGCCGAAGCCGTGCACGGTGCGACGAACAGTGCCGACGGCCGACGGCTCGCGAGCGGCGGCACCTACACCGACGAGGTGGGGCCGGGCGAGCGGAAGTACTACACGGTGGAGCTGGACTCCTCGTCGCAGCCGCGGATCTCGGCGGTGGCGCTGCCCGAGGCCGGCGCCGACGTGTCGTACAGCGACTCCCTCACCCTCACGTTGGAGTCCACCGACGGCACCACCTGCGGGGAGGGCACCGCCCGGTTCTCCGCGGACGGGGCGGCCTGGCCGCTCGTCGCCTGGGCGGCCCGCGTCGTCGGGCCCGACCAGGACTGCCAGGAGGCCGGTGTGTACAACCTGTCCGTGGCACGGTCGGGCGAGAAGACGGACAGCGGCGGGGACTGGCCCGTGGAACTCCGCCTGATGCGGGAACCCGGACTGGCCTCCCGGCCCGCCGAGGTGTCGCGGGAGGCGGAGGACGCGCCCACCGCACTCCCGAAGATGCCGACCGAGAAGCCGCGGAGGATCCGGGGCGGGACGGGCTTCAACGACGCCGCGGGCATGGCCTCCGGCGTGTGGCGGGACCGCATCCGGCCCGGGGAGACACGGTTCTACCGGGTACCGCTCGACTGGGGCCGCTCGCTCGCGGTGCGCACCGAGTTCGCGACGACCGACACCACCGACACCTCCGGCTACACCTCGCAGGGCGTCCGCACGGAGGTCTACAGCCCGGCCCGCGCGTTCGTCGCCGGTGACAGCGCGCTGTACGGCGCGGACGATCCCGCCGCGGTGCCGCTGCGCACCCCGCGGGTCACCTACGGCTCCCGTTACTCCTACCAGGACGGTCTCGCCGCCGCGTCGGTCGCGGGCTGGTACTACGTCGCCGTCCATGCCCACCGGGACCTCGGGGACTTCGTCACCGACGCCGTGCCGGTGACGCTCCGCGTCCGCCTGTCCGGCAAGGCGACCGGTGGGCCGGACTACGACGGTGACCCGGCGGCCGCAGGGTTCGGCGTCACCGGGGAGGACCGTGAACAGGCCGACCGGGGGCAGACTCCGCAGGCGGCCCGGCGGAGCGAACTCCTCACAGTGGTCGGGTGGTCCGGCATCGGCGCGGGTGCCGGGCTCGTCGCGGTGCTGGCGCTCTGGGCCGTCCTGGCGCGGCGCCGCGCGGCGCGGGCGGCACCGGCGGCACCGGCCGGCGGGGGCTCGGGCGCCGGGTACGCGCAGCAGTCGACGCAGACGGCGTCCTCAGCGCCGTACGGCGGGCCGCCCTACGCCTCCGGGCCGCTCCACGGGCCGCCGGCGAACGGAAGTTAGCCGGGTCCGGCAGGTGGCGGCCCGGTGGTCCGGTGGCGTCAGGCGGACGTCAGGGCCCAGATCCCCACGGCGAAGCAGACGGCCGCGAGCAGCAGGACCGGCAGGGCCACGGCGAGGGGTGGCCCGGGGCGTCGTGCGGTCGCGGTCGCGGCTGCGGGGCGGTGCACCGGCGGTGGTGGTGTCAGCACGGGGGTGGGGGTGGAAACCTGACCGACGGCCCGTGGGGGCGTCGCGGCCGCTCCGGGGGTGCCGGTCGGTGGGGTGGCGGGCTGCGGAGGTGCGAGGCGGTAGCTGCCCGTCGTCGAGGTGTCCGGGGCGGAGCCTGCCGCCGCCCCGGCAGCATCGCCGCCGTGCGCGGGCCCCTGCGGGCCGTACCCCTCCGGCAGCGGACCCAGGCGGTCCGGGATGTCGAGGGGCGTGTGCACCGCTGCGGCGTCCGTGCCGAGCAGTTCCGCCGCCTCGGCGAGCGCCTTGCGCACTCCGGTCGCGGTGCGGAACCGGTCCTGCGGGTCGGGCTGCAGCAGCATGCCGATCACCTGCCACAGCGCTTCCGGCACCCGTGCCGGTGCGGGCGGTACGCCGCCGGCCTGCTCGAAGCGGTTCATCAGGTCGAACGCGTCCGGCTTCTCCCCCGTCAGCAGGTAGAGAGCGACCAGGCCGACGGCGTACAGGTCGGCGGTGGCGTCCGGGTCGGCGCCCTGCATCTGCTCGGGCGCGAAGTATCCGGGTGTGCCCACGATGAAGTCGGTGCCGGTCAGCCGCGGTTCGCCCTTGCGCATGGAGATGCCGAAGTCGGACAGCCGCACGTGGGGGCGGCCCGTTCCGGTGGGCTCCAGCAGGATGTTGGCCGGTTTGATGTCGCGGTGGATCACGTCCTCGGCGTGCACGGCCGCCAGGCCCGCCAGCAGTTGGTCCAGCAGGACGCAGACCGAGGACGGCGGCAGCGGACCGGAGTCGTGGATCAGGTGCGCGAGCGAACCGCCCCGCACGAGGTCCATGGTGAACAGCACCTTGTCGTCGTCGGCCGCCCAGCTCGCCGGGGCGAGCACGTGCGGGTGGTCGATGCGCAGGGCCTGTTCGCGGACGAAACGCAGCAGCGCGTGCGCGTCCCGCTGCTGCAGCACCTTCGCGGCGACGTAGCGCCGGCGGCGGTGGTCCCAGGCGCGCCACACCGCGCCCGCGCCGCCGCGCCCGATCGGGTCGACCAGCTCGTAGCGGCCGGCGAAGATCTCCCCCATGGTCAGCTCGCGTGCTCCTCGTAGTGTTTGACGGCGTCGGCGGTGCGTCCGGCCCCGTACACCCGCAGGAACTCGGCCAGCTCGGGGTGCTTCGCGGAGAGTTCGGCGGAGGCCTCGAGGATGTCGGCGGCGTCCGAGACGGAGCGCAGCAGCGCCTGGATCTCCCGGACGATGCGCTTCACCGGCGTCTGCGAGGCGCCCGTCGACCCGTTCGCTGTGGCGTTGAGCACATTCCCGCCCGCGGTGCGCTTGATGTCCTCCATACGCTGCGTAGCGTCGCCCGCGCTGATGTCGCCCCGGGCGACCTCGCCGGCCAGTTCCTGGAGGGCCTGGACGCGCTGCACCACCGCCGGGTTGCCGATCTTGGCACGCTGGCCGCTCATCAGTTGCGAGAGCATCGGCGCGGAGAGCCCCAGGACGGTGGCGAGGCGCGCCTGGTTGAGGCCGAGGTCGTCGATCAGGCGGCGGAACAGCGTCCCCAGCGGTTCGCCGTACCACTGGTTCTGCAGCTCTCGCGCCCTGGCGGCGGCTTCCTGTTGTGCTGCGTCCATGTCGCCTCTCCCTGGACTCCCATACCTTCGCCGTCGCGAACTTGCGGTGCATCCTACGGAGGGTGATGGGCGCAGGGCGATACCCGGTCGGAATCTGCTCCCGGGACCCGGTACGCTTATGCCCAGCGGGGCCTTAGCTCAGTTGGTAGAGCGCCGTCTTTGCATGGCGGATGTCAGGAGTTCGACTCTCCTAGGCTCCACCGCACGACCAGCGCGTCTCCTCTCCGGAGGGGGCGCGCTGGTCTTCGTAGCGGGGGTTGTCGTCAGCTTCCGAGTCATGACGAGCAGCCCTCTCGACCGTGCCCTCGGCGTCGCAGCGCCCGCCCCGACGGACCCTGGCCTCCACGGGACCCGGCGTCTCCGCATGTCCGGCCCTTCTCGCGAGGCCAGGAGCTTCAGTCGCCAACGAACCACAGGTAGCTGCCGGGAGTCTCCGTGCAGGCGCGCAGCAGGCTGCGGAGGTCCTGGACGGCCGCCACCTGCGCGTCACTCGTGCACCGTGTCATCATCTCGGGAATCTCGCGCAGCGCGGCAGCAGCCTGCTGCTCGTCGAGTGTCGTATCTCCGTACGGATCGACATGGGGGAGAACGCCGGGGCCGGAATCGGCCATCAGCAGGAGGAGACCGGTGAGTTCGTCTCCGTATGCGTAGGAGCCACGGAGGAACGTCTTCCTGGACCTGCGCCAGTCCAGGATCGGTCGCCCGGTATGCAGTTCGAGTTCTACTCCCACGAAGGCCTCCTCCTGGCGGGTACGTTCACTCGCCACTGTGCTTCCGGAGCTCGATCAGCCCTGTTCATTCCCGAGGATCCGCGGGGCTGCCCGGCACGGTGCCCGGCGCGGGCCCGTCCAACCGCCTCACCATCAGCTGTTCGCGGGTGTCGTCCTGCGGCAGAAGGCGGCCGGGTTCCGCCGCCGGCACGAAGCCGTGGCGCCGGTACAGCGCCCTCGCCGGCTCGTTGCCCGGGAGGACTGCGAGTCGCAGCACTCCGAAGTCCGAGGCGCGGGCCCAGGCGACCACTGCGGCGACGAGCCGGTCGCCGAGGCCGTGGCCCCGCAGGTGGGGACTCACCCACAGCGAGTGCAGCTCCCCGGTGCCGTCCTGGCCGGGGACGCCCCGGGCCATGCCGACGGGGCGGCCTTCCTGCAGTGCGACGACGTGGTGGGCGCCCGGTAGCGCCATGCGGGTGCGCCACTGCTCCTCTCCGCCGGCGTGCCAGTCCGCGAGCCGGGAGGTGAAGGCATGCGGAGCATCCGTCAGGGCGGCGAGGCGCGCCTCCCGCCACAGCGGCCAGTCGCGGGTCGTGAGCGTGCGCAGGATCACCATGCGGACGAGTGTGTCCCACGCCCGTGCCGACGGGTCCCTGCCGGGCCTCGGCGACGGCGGCGGGCGTGACATTCCTCGCCGCGGTGGTGGGCGGCACCGTGGGCCGTATTCGAACTAGAATCGAACAATGACCTCCGAAGACCTCCCCGCCCCGGGTGGCGGCGACGGCCCGGTGGCCGTGGTGCGGCTGCCCGACGGGCAGGCGGTACTCGCGGTCGTGCGCGGCCGCCGCCAGGAGGCGGACGGCTCCTGGTGGTACGAGCTGGAGCTTCCGCTCTTCGCCCGTACCCAGACGCGGGACGGACGGTTGCGGGCCGAACCGGAGCCCGTCCACTTCCTCGCTCCCGCCTCGCAGGACGTCGTCCTGGCCGTCCCCGGCGAGGACTACGGCGAGGTGCCCACCCGCCGCGATCCCGCGGCTGTCCGCCGTGACGGGCGCCGCCGCATCCTGGGACGTCCCCGTCCCTCCTTCCCCTGGGACGGCTGAGGGGCCCCGAGGGTGCCTCGGCGCTTGTCCGGTCACCCTGGTGGCCGCTGCGCCGCTCCACCGGGCTCGTAGGCATCCTGCAGGCGTTCCTGCGCCTCCTCCAGCAGTGCCCTCTCCCCGGCCTCGAGCGCGAGCACCAGGTGCCGGTCCACGCCGGACGCGCCCACGACGCACGGCAGGGACAGCACGGTGCCGTCCGGGAGCCCGTAGGCGGCGGGAACGCGTCCGGAGACGCTCAGGATGCGGCGCTCGTCCCGCAGCACGCACTCCACAATGCTCACGGCGGCCGCTGCGGCGCCGTAGTTGGTGTAGCCCTTGCGGCGGTGGATCTCCCGCCCACGATCGTGCGTGAACGCGACCAGCTCACGCTTCATGGTGTCGATGTCGATACCGGAGGCCCGGGGGAAGTCGGCGAGCGCGACGCCTCCGACGTGCGCGGCGGACCACACGCAGAACGAGCTGTCGCCATGCTCGCCGACCATGTAGGCGTGCACGTTCCGGTGGTCGACGCCGAGCCGTCCGGCCAGCGCGTACTTGAGGCGGGCGGTGTCGTTGACGGTTCCGCTGCCGATGACGGCGGCGGGGTCGCGCCGGGTGCAGTTCTGCGCGATCCGGGTCAGCAGATCCACCGGGTTGGAGACGAGCAGGAGGACCGCCTCGGGCGCCGCCTCGTCGAGCGCGGAGACCAGCGAGCGGACGATCGGGGCGTTGCGAGCGCACAGGTCCAGCCGGCTCTGTCCTGCGGTGACGGTCGGCCCCGCCGCCAGCACGACCACGGCACACCCCGCCAGGTCGCCGAGGTCGTCGGTGACGTCGACCTCCTGCTCGCGCAGGTGGGGCACGGCGTCGGCGATGTCCCAGCCCTCGCCCTCGACCTTGGCGAGCGTGCGGTCGTACAGGACCAGGCGCCGGCACGTCTCCCGCAGCACCAGGGCGTTGGCGACCGCCGCGCCGAGGTGTCCGGCACCGACGACGCCGACCTTCGCCCGCGGTCGTGCGAACCCCATGGGCCGACCCCCTCTCGGGACCCCGGCCCTCAGGCTACGTCCGGGGACCGGCGGGCGCCCGCCGTGCGGGCGGCCGCCGGCTCACCGCCGGGCGTCTCAGGCGTTGTCGTCGCGCTGCTTCGCCTCGACCTCCGGATCGAGGAGGGCGCGGCCCGCGTCGTCCTCCTGCATCGCTTCCATCTCCTCGTCGATCACCTCGGTGGCCGGCGGCGGCTCCACGAGCCAGTCCGGGTTGGCCTGCCGGTCCCACCAGCGCCAGGCGGCGTACGCGCCGCCCGCGAGCAGCCCGAGCACGCCCAGCCGTTTGGCGAGGCGCGCCACCCGGGCCCGGCCGTCGCGGCGGCGGGAGATCCGCCGCAGGTCGCGCGGCGTGATCTCGCCGCGCAGCGCCGCGTAGGCGGCGGCGCCGCGGGCGGCCGCCTCGCGGCGGGCGGGCTCGGCGGCCTCCCTTGCGTGCTCCAGGTGGGGACGGGCGTAGCGATCGGCCTGCCGCGCCGCCTTCCGGGTGTGTTTCGCCGCCTTCCTGGCGGTCTTCCTCGCGTTCTTCTCGAACTCCGGCGGCAGCGAGCCGCGTGCCTGTGCCAGACGCGGCACGACGTGCGCGTCGTAGTTGTCGCGGGCGGCATGGCGTGCCTGGTGTGCGGCCGACGACACCTTCGGGCCCAGGTAGGCTCCCGCCTCGTGCGCGTAGTGGGAGGCGTGCTCCCGGGCACTCTCCGCGTAGGGCGCCATCGCCTCCGCGGCGTGCCGCACGCTGTCCTTGGCACTGCCGGCCGCGTGGCGGGCGCTGTCGATGCGGGTCACTTCTCCTCCTCGGTGGCGTGTTCAGGACCTCGGAAGCGGCCTCTCGGACGTACCGGGGCCTGAAGGAACGACACTGTGTCGCCTTCCACTCGTTGCCAGGATCATGCCTGGCGGGGTGGCGCGAAGCACGTACCGTCGCGCATACGGGTCACATCGGACCCGTGCTGCGGGGTCCGTGGGAGGATCGGTGGCGTCAGAACGGACGAGGGAAGGTAGATCGTGGCTGAGCAGCTTTTCGCCACACTGAAGACCAACAACGGCGACATCACGGTGCGGCTCTTCCCGGACCAGGCGCCGAAGACGGTCAAGAACTTCGTGGAGCTCGCCGAGGGCACCCGTGAGTGGACCCACCCGAAGACGGGCAAGAAGACGACCGACAGGCTCTACGACGGCACGGTCTTCCACCGCGTGATCAGCGGGTTCATGATCCAGGGCGGTGACCCGCTGGGCAACGGCACCGGCGGTCCCGGGTACGAATTCGGTGACGAGTTCCACCCCGACCTGTCCTTCGACCGGCCGTACCTGCTGGCCATGGCGAACGCGGGCCCGGGGACGAACGGGTCGCAGTTCTTCGTCACGGTGGCGCCCACCACCTGGCTGACCGGCAAGCACACCATCTTCGGCGAGGTCGCGGACGAGGCCGGCAAGAAGGTCGTCGACGCCATCGGAGCGACCAGCACCAACCCGCGGACCGACCGTCCGGTCAACGACGTGGTCATCGAGTCGGTCGTCATCGAGCGCCGCTGACGAGGGCGGGGTCCCGTCCGCCCCGCGGTACGCGGTCGTGCGGGCGGACGGGGCACGCTGGAGGGGAAGGAGCGGCGCCATGGACGGACAGCACCCATCTCAGAGCCGGTCGGACACCACCTGCTACCGGCATCCGGACCGGGAGACGGGCATCCGGTGTACGCGGTGCGAGCGGCCGATATGTCCCGACTGCATGATCTCGGCCGCTGTCGGCTACCAGTGCCCCGAGTGTGTGCGGCCCGGGTCCGGCACCGGGCACCGGCCGGGGGCGGAACAGCCGCGCACCCTGGCGGGCGGGAAGGTCGCGGCGGACACTTGGCTGGTCACCAAGATCCTGCTCGGACTGAACCTGGCGGTGTTCGTCGCCGTGCTCGCCCTGGGCACCTCGTTCTCGAACGAGATGCTGTTGTTCGGCCGGGCGGTCACGGAGCGGTTCGGCCCGGTGGAAGGCGTGGCGGAGGGACAGTGGTACCGGCTGCTCACCTCGGCCTTCACCCACCAGGAGATCTGGCACATCGGCATGAACATGCTGGTGCTGTACATGGTGGGACCGCGTCTGGAGGCCGCGCTGGGCCGCGGCCGGTACCTCGCGCTTTACCTGCTGTCCGCGCTCGGCGGCAGCGTGCTCACCTACGTCGTCGCAGCTCCCTATGAGGCGTCGCTGGGAGCCTCGGGCGCGATCTTCGGGCTCTTCGGTGCCGTCGCGGTGCTGGTGCGGCGGCTGCGGTACGACATGCGGCCGATCCTCATCCTGCTGGGGGTGAACCTGGTCTTCACCTTCACCCTGCCGAACATCGCCTGGGAGGCGCACCTGGGCGGCCTGGCCGCGGGGGCGGTGATCGCCTACGCCATGGTCCACGCGCCGCGGGAGCGACGGGCGCTGGTGCAGTACGGCACCTGTGCGGCGGTCCTCGTCGTCGAAGTGGCAGCCGTCGTGCTGCGTACGGTGTCCCTCACCGGGTGACGGGGCCCGCCCGGCCGGTGGGTGGCCGGGCGGGCCTCACGGACTTGTCCACAGCTCTCCGCGCGTGTTGTGCATGGTGTGCACAACATGACCCGTACGTGCGGCGACTCGCTCAGGCGTGCGTTTCCCCAGGGTGATCAAGGGATTCCGTTGCCGCGCGTACGGGTGGACAGTCGTACCGGCGTCAACCTGGCTCTGAGTTATCCACAGATCGTCGTAAGTTTTCCCATGCTGTGGATCGGGCTGTGGATAACTTTCCGCCGGGCGGAAGAGAGCCTCGCGCCGCGAGAGGGCAGGACGGCACTCCGGAGCAGGATCGTGCTGCGGGACGGGCGTCCCCGCGGGGCGCCCGCTACTTCCACTGCGTGGAGACGACGAACCCCGTGGCGATGAAGCCGAAGCCGACGATGATGTTCCAGTTGCCGATCGCCTCGAGCGGCAGCGCACCACTGGTCACGTAGAAGACCACGATCCACGCGATGCCCAGGCCGAAGAGGGCCAGCATGAGCGGGGCGACCCAGCGGCGCCCTGCGCCCGTCAGGTCGATCTCGCTCTTCTTCGCCGGCGGCGGCGTGTAATCGTCCTTCTTGCGGATACGTGACTTCGGCACGAGGGGGCTCCTGTCGATGCGCTTCGTGACCGCGCTGAGAGAATCGATGGGGCTGTGGTCCGTTAGCGTAGTGCGTATCAGGCGTGGAGGGAGACCAGGGTACGTGTCCGGGATGCACTTGAGGCCGGCGCGGCTGGCCTCCATCGCAATCTTCGCCCTCGCCGGGCTCATCTTCTGGGTCAGTTTCCACACGGCCCGGGGGACCGACATCCGCACCGACGAGACCATGCTGCGCATGTCGGACCTGATACGCGAACGCAGTGAGAAGAACGGGCGCCTGGAGTCCTCGGCCGCCCAACTGCGGTCCGACGTCGACGCCCTGGCCGAGCGCGACCAGGGCGTCACCGAACCCGAGCGGCGCCGGCTGGAGCGCTCCGAGAAGCGGGCGGGCACCACGAAGGTCACCGGCTCCGGCATGACGGTGACACTCACCGACGCCCCGCCGGACGCGGTGCCGCTGATCCCCGGAGTCCCGGATCCCTCGCCCAACGACCTGGTGATCCACCAGCAGGACCTCCAGGCCGTGGTGAACGCCCTGTGGCGGGGCGGGGCGCGCGGCATCAAGGTCATGGACCAGCGGCTGATCAGCACCAGCGCGGTCCGCTGCGTCGGCAACACCCTGATCCTCCAGGGGAGGGTCTACTCTCCGCCCTACCGCGTCACCGCGGTCGGCAACCCGGCCGACCTCCGCCGGGCGATCGACACCTCGCCGGACATTCAGAACTACCTCGGCTACGTCGACGCCTACGGACTCGGCTGGGACGTCCAGCAGCACGCGAAGGTCACCGTCCCCGGGTACTCCGGCACGGTGGACCTGCAGCACGCCGAGCCCGCGGAGTGACGTGACGGGGAGCACGCCGCGCGCAGCGGCCGGGTTGCACGGGGACGCGCCCCGCGAGGCTCCGGCCCCTTTAGTCTGGAGGCGCGTCGCGCGAAGTGCGGCGCGCGGATCGGAAGGACGGCAAGACCGGATGTACGGCTGGATCTGGCGGCACCTGCCGGGCAACACCCCTGTGCGGGCTCTGATTTCGCTGTTGCTCGTGCTCGGTGCGGTGTTTCTCCTGTTCCAGTACGTCTTCCCCTGGGCGGAGCCGCTCCTGCCGTTCAACGACGTGACCGTCGACGGCGGCGGTGAAGGAGCGTAGACGGATCATGGGCGCGCGGATTCTCGTCGTCGACAACTACGACAGCTTCGTCTACAACCTCGTCCAGTACCTCCACCAGCTCGGTGCCGAGTGCGAGGTGGTGCGGAACGACGAGGTGCGGACCGAACACGCCCGGGACGGGTTCGACGGCGTGCTGCTGTCACCCGGCCCGGGGACGCCCGAAGAAGCGGGCGTGTGCGTCGACATGGTGAAGCACTGCGCCGGCAGCGGGAGGCCGGTGTTCGGGGTGTGCCTGGGCATGCAGTCCATGGCCGTCGCCTACGGCGGCGTCGTGGACCGGGCACCGGAGCTGCTGCACGGCAAGACCTCTCCGGTGAGTCACGACGGGGTGGGCGTCTTCGCGGGACTGCCCTCGCCGTTCACGGCGACCCGCTACCACTCGCTGGGCGTGGAGCGCGCCACCGTGCCGGAGTCCGAGCTGCGCATCACCGCCTGGACGGAGTCCGGGGTGGTGATGGGTCTGCGGCACCGCACGCTCCCGGTCGAGGGCGTGCAGTTCCATCCCGAGTCGGTTCTGACGGAGTGGGGGCACCGAATGCTGGCCAACTGGCTCTCGGAGTGCGGGTACCCGGGTGCGGTGGAGCGTTCCGCCGGCCTGGCGCCCGTCGTGGGCACGTGACGCAGGGGCGTCCGGGGGAGGAACCCCGCCGGGACCCGTACGGCGACGAGGAGTACCGGCACGGCACGTACGACGGCCGCACCGCCGGGTCCCGGGCGTACGAGGAGTACGGCCGTGACCCGTACGGCGTCGGCAGCGTCCACCAGGACGGTGGACGGGGCGGCGGGGCGGTCGCCGGGTCGCAGAACTCCTGGGAGGCCGGCGGGGGCGCCACCCCGTGGGAATCCGCCCTGTACCAGCCGTACGCGCCGCGTCACGACGACTACCGGGCCGCCGTCGATGCGCTCCGCGACCCGTTGACGGATCCGCTGCCGTCCGGCGACTCCGGGAGCGGATGGGGAGAAACCGCGTCCTCCTGGACACCGGAGGGAAGCGGCGCCCAGGGCGGCGCCCACGGCGCCGGGGCCGGGACGGAGCCGGCCTCGCCGTGGTTCCGCCCTTCCCGGGAGCCGGGGCAGGGCGGCGCGCAGGCGCCCCAGTCATCCCAGGCGCCCCAGCCCCCGCAGAGGCCTCAGGAGCACCAGGGGCAGTGGGGCCGGCAGCCGCACCCGCAACACCGGCAGCCGCACCCGCAGCAATCCCCGCCCCAGCAGCCCCAGCAGCCGCATCCGCAGGACCGGCGTCCTCCGCAGCAGCAGGGCGGCCCACCGCCCGGTCGCCGCAGACCCCAGGACGCGGGCGGCACCATGGCGATGCCGGCCGTCACCGGGCCCGGAGAGCCCTCGGCACCCCGTGGCGGCGGGTCGCCGGGCGTGCCCGGCTCCCGCGCCGGGACGGAGGCCGAGCAGGGACCCGGGGCGGAGCGCTCCCGCTCGGCGCACGAGCCGTCCACCGAGGTGGAGGAGAGCGCCTCGCGCCGTCCCGAACCGCAGGACGACGGGAACCACACCGTCGCCTTCCGGCGCCTCTCCGAGGAGGATCTCTCCGGACGTGCCGCGCGCCGCCGCACCGCGGCGAAGGGGGCCGCTCCGGCACGGGCCATGACGCGGCTGGAGGCGCGCCGGGCGGCGCGTGCCGCGAAGGACGGGCCGGCCGTTCTGCTGAGCCGCGCCATCGGCGAGGTGTTCATCACCTGCGGCGTCCTGATGCTGCTGTTCGTGGCCTACCAGCTGTGGTGGACGAACATCCTGGCCGACAACTACGCGGGCGGTGCCCGGGACAACCTGACGCGGAAGTGGGAGCAGGACCCGGAGCGGAAGCCGGGCGCGTTCTCGCCCGGCCAGGGCTTCGCGATCATGTACATCCCGAAGCTGGACGTGGTGGTGCCGGTGGCGCAGGGCACCGACAAGGAGTCGGTCCTCGACCGCGGGCTCGTGGGGCACTACGACGAGGCCTCCGGCGTGAAGACGGCGATGCCCTGGGACAAGCAGGGCAACTTCGGGGTCGCCGGGCACCGCAACACCCACGGCGAGCCGTTCCGGTACGTCAACCGGCTGGTGGCGGGCGACAAGGTGATCGTGGAGACCGCGGACACCTACTACGTCTACGAGATGTACAGCAGGCTGCCGTCCACGCCGCCCTCGAACGTGAGCGTGCTGGACGACGTCCCGCCGCAGTCCGGGTTCGACGAGCCCGGCCGCTACCTCACCCTGACGACCTGCACGCCCGAGTTCACGTCCCGGTACCGGCTGATCGTGTGGGGCAGAATGGTGTCCGAGCGTCCGCGCAGCGAAGGCAAGCCGGACGCTCTCGTGGAGTAGAGGCACCAGGGGAACGGGTGGGGACCGCCGGTGGCAGGCACAGCACCGCAGGAACGCGTCGGTACCGGCGGGAGGACGGAGGGGGAGGACCCCCGACCGCCCGGCGGGGACACTCCGGGAGAGCCGGCGGGGCGCCGCAGGGGCCGGGGCCGCCGGGTGGTGCGCGGGATCGCCGCCGCGGTCGGCGTGCTCGGTGAACTCCTCATCACCGCGGGGCTGGTGCTGGGACTGTTCGTCGTCTACTCGCTGTGGTGGACGAATGTCGTCGCCGACCGGCAGGCGCAGCAGCAGGGTGCCGAGGTGCGCGAGCGGTGGGCGGCCGGGCAGGACCGTTCCGGGCCGCAGGAGTCCGGTCCGGGCGAGCGGAACCTGCGCAACGGTGTGGGGTTCCTGCACGTGCCCGCCATGTCCGAGGACGACATCCTGGTGACCAGGGGGACGAGCACGGACCATCTCAACCGGGGTGTGGCCGGCTACTACACCGACCCGGTGCGGGCGACCCTGCCGTGGGACGGCAAGGGCAACTTCTCGCTCGCCGCCCACCGGGACGGCCACGGCGCCCGGTTCCACAACATCCACGAGCTGCGCACGGGCGACGCGATCGTCTTCGAGACGGAGTTCACCTGGTACGTCTACCGGGTGTACGCGGTCCTCCCCGAGACCTCGAAGTACGACGTCGACGTGCTCGCGGACGTGCCGGAGGAGTCGGGCCGCAAGCGGGCCGGTCGCTACGTCACCCTGACGACGTGCACGCCGATGTACACCTCGGAGCACCGGTACATCGTCTGGGGCGAGCTGGACCGCACCGTCCCGGTCGACCACGACCGCACCCCGCCGAAGGAGCTGCGCTGAGGCAGGCGCCGCACCCGGGGCGGGCGGGGCGTACCCACGCGTGAGGGGCCGGACCCACCAGGAGTCCGGCCCCTCACGCCTCGCACGGGGTGCGCGGCGGGCGGGTCAGCCGTTGCCCGACGGGCCGCCGAAGAAGCCTCCGCCGCCGCTGTCCTCGGCGGCGTAGATCGTCACCACCGAGCCCTTGGGCGCCTGACTGCCCGGCGCCGGGTTGGTGTTGACGACCACGGCCTTGTTCTCGTCGGTCGCGCCCTGCACGGCGACGCTGAACTCGAGCTGCTCGAGCTCGGCGCGGGCGTCCTTGACGCTCTTGGTGCGCACGTCCGGCACGGCGACCATCTCCTGCTGGGGCGGCGCCTTGGCGACGGTGAGCACGATGGTGGCACCGGGCGAGGCCTCGCCGGAGGGGTTCACCTCGATGACGGTCTCCGGGGTGTCGCCGGGGCTCTCCTTGTCCTGCCGGGCGACCTCGAAGCCGTTGGCGCGGATCTGGTTCGCGGCACTGGCGTAGTCCTGGCCCATGACGTCCGGCACCGTCTCCAGTCGCTGCTCGGCGACGGTGAGGGTGACGGTCGAGCCCTTCTCGACCTTGCTGCCGCCCGCCGGGTCCATGCCGATGACGCTGCCGGCCTCCTCGTCGGACTCCTGGTTCTCGCGCTGCACGGAGAAGCCGGCGTCCTCGAGGGTCTGCTGGGCGTCCTCGTACTGCTGGTCCTCGACGTCCGGGACCTCGACCGGTGCGGGGCCCTTGGACATGGTCAGGGTGACCGTGGCGCCCTTCTCGACCTGCGAGTCGGCCGCCGGGTCGGTGCTGCACACGGTCTGCTTGTCCTGCTTGCAGTACTCGCTGCCGCCCTTGGCCACCTCCAGCCCGCGGTTCTCCGCGGACTGCTTGGCGTCCTGGTAGCTCTGGCCGACCAGGTTGGGCATCGAGAACTTGTCGCTGCTGCCGTTGCCGCTGAAGACGACCTGGCCGATGAAGATCGCTCCGATGAGGACCAGGATCAGCGCCACGACGAGCAGGATCGTGGACGTGTTGCTCTTCTTCTGCGGCCCGCGCCGGCCGCCGCGGCCGTCGTCGTAGTAGCCGCCGTCGTCGTCGCGCATCGGCGGCAGCATGGACGTACGGGCGTCCTGGGTGCGCAGTGCCGTGGTGGGGCGGTCGTCGTGGTCGGAGCCGTAGCCGTTCGCGTACCCGACCGCTCCCATGGCGGCGGTGGCGGCGACGGGCTGCCCGTCGAGGGAGGCCTCGATGTCGGCACGCATCTCGTCGGCGCTCTGGTACCGGTAGTCCGGGTCCTTCGCCAGCGCCCGCAGCACGATCGCGTCCTGGCCCGGGGTGATCTCCGGGTCGAACAGGCTGGGCGGCTGCGGCTCCTCACGGACGTGCTGATAGGCCACCGCGACCGGCGAGTCGCCGACGAACGGGGGCCGTACGGTGAGCAGTTCGTAGAGCAGGCAGCCGGTGGAGTAGAGGTCGGAACGGGCGTCCACCTGCTCGCCCTTGGCCTGTTCCGGGGAGAGGTACTGGGCCGTGCCGATGACCGCTGCCGTCTGCGTCATCGTCATGCCGGAGTCGCCCATGGCGCGGGCGATGCCGAAGTCCATCACCTTGACCTGGCCGTTGCGCGTCAGCATGACGTTCGCCGGTTTGATGTCCCGGTGCACGATGCCGTTGCGGTGCGAGTACTCCAGCGCCTGGAGGATGCCGATGCACATCTCCATCGCACGCTCCGGCAGGAGCTTGCGGCCCGAGTGCAGGAGTTCGCGGAGGGTCGAGCCGTCGACGTACTCCATCACGATGTACGGGATGGAGACGTCGCCCACGTAGTCCTCGCCGGTGTCGTACACGGCGACGATCGCGGGATGGTTCAGCGAGGCGGCAGACTGGGCCTCCCGGCGGAAGCGGGCCTGGAACGACGGGTCGCGGGCGAGGTCGACGCGGAGCGTCTTGACCGCCACGGTACGGCCCAGGCGGGTGTCATGGGCGAGGTACACCTCGGCCATGCCGCCGCGGCCGAGCACCGAGCCCAGCTCGTACCGGCCGCCCAGGCGACGCGGCTCTTCCATAGTCTCCAGCCCTCTCCGAATCTCCGGACCGCACCCTGGCGTACGCGCGCCGGCGGTGTGCTGCTCGGCATACGGTACCCGTCCGCCCGCAGCGGATTGACGTGACCGGGGTCACCAGGGGTGGGGTGCCCGGTTCACGGCTTTTCCTCAAGTACGGCCTGCATGACGGCCTTGGCGACGGGTGCGGCGAGTGTGCTGCCGCCGATCTCCTCGCGGACTGTGTCGGAACTCTCGATGACCACGGCCACCGCCACCGGGGAGCTGCCGTCCTGCTGCTTGGCGTAGGAGACGAACCAGGCGTACGGCTTCTGGCTGTTGCCGACGCCGTGCTGGGCGGTGCCCGTCTTGCCTCCGACGGTGACGTTCGGCAGTTTGGCCGGGGCTCCGGTGCCGTCGGGGTCGTTCACGACCGCTTCCATGCCGCCCTGGACCTGCTGGGCGACGTCGGCCGGGAGCGCCTCGTTGAGCACCTCGGGTTCGGTGTGCTCGATGATGTCCAGGTTGGGGGCGCGCAACGTGTCGACCATGTACGGCTTCATCAGCGTGCCGTCGTTGGCGATGGCGGCGGTCGCCATCGCCATCTGCAGCGGGCTGGCCGTCACCGATCCCTGGCCGATGCCGCCCATGGCGTTCTGGTCCGGGTCGATCTGCGGGAACGAGCTGGCCACGGAGCGCACCGGGACGAACTGCTCCTCGTTGAAGCCGAACTTCTCCGCCGTCTCCTTCATCTTCTCGTTGCCGAGCTCGTCGCTGATCTTCGCGAAGACGTTGTTGCAGGAGTACTTGAGGGCGTCCCGGATCGAGGCGTTCTTGCAGGGGATGTTCTCCGACCAGTTCGGCAGCGGGTTGCCGGAGGTCGGGAGGTTGTACGGGCTCGGGCTGTCGGTCTTCCCCTCGAGCGTGTACTTGCCGCTCTCCAGCGCCGCGGCCGCCGTGATGATCTTGAAGGTGGAGCCGGGCGGGTAGACCTGGCGCAGGGCCCGGTTCAGCATCGGCTGCGAGGGGTCGTTCTTCTTCTGCATCGCGGACCAGCTCTCCTGGTCCGCCTGCGACATGCCGGCGATGCTCGAGGGGTCGTAGGAGGGAGTGCTGGCGAGGGCGAGGATCTTCCCGGTCTCCGGGTCGATCGCCACCGCGGCGCCCTCCTTGCCCTGCAGACCGTCGAAGGCCGCCTGCTGGGCGGACGGCAGCAGCGTGGTGTGGACGTTGCCGCCGCCCTCCTCCTCCCCGGTCAGCATGCTGACGGTGCGGTCGAAGAACAGCCGGTCGTCGGTGCCCGTCAGGAAGGAGTCGTAGACGCCCTCCAGCAGCGTCTCGCCGTAGATCTGCGCGGAGAACCCGGTGACCGGCGCCCACAGCTCGCCGTTCTTGTAGGTCCTCTTGTACGTGAAGTCGCTGCTGTCGGTCTTCGTGGAGCCGGTCAGCTTCGTGTCGTGGGCGGCGTAGATGTTGCCGCGGGGCTTGCTGTAGCGCTCGATGAGACCACGGCGGTTGTGCTGGTCGCTCTGCAGCTCGTCGGCCTGCACGAACTGCAGCCAGTTCGCGCGGGCGAGCAGCGCGAAGATCAGGACGCCGGCGAAGAGGGCGATGCGTCGCAGGGGCTTGTTCACGGGCGTACCACCTGTGTCATTTCGGCGTCGGGGGAAGGCGCCGGGGCCGGCGCGGGGCGCCGGGCGGTGTCACTGATGCGCAGCAGGATCGCGACCAGCGCCCAGTTGGCGATGACGGACGAGCCGCCCTGCGCCAGGAAGGGCATGGTCATGCCGGTCAGCGGGATGAGTGCGGTGACGCCGCCCGCCACCACGAAGACCTGGAGCGCGAACGCGCCGGAGAGGCCGACGGCGAGCAGCTTGCCGAACGGGTCGCGGGCCGCGAGCGAGGTGCGGATGCCGCGCTCGATCAGCAGGCCGTAGAGGATGAGGACGGCCATCAGGCCGGTGAGGCCGAGCTCCTCGCCGACGGTCGCGAGGATGTAGTCGCTCTTGCTGGCGATGCCGCCGATCAGGCGGGAGTAGCCCTCGCCGAGCCCCGAGCCGAGCAGGCCGCCGGAACCGAAGGCGTAGATGGCCTGCGCGGTCTCCGTGACGCCGCCGTTCGCGCCGAGGGCGGTGGGGTTGAGCCAGTTCTGGACGCGGTCCCCCACGTGGTCGTTGAACGAGGCCACGAAGACGGCACCCGCCCCGGAGAGCAGCAGGCCGAAGACGATCCAGCTGGTCCGCTCGGTGGCGACGTACAGCATGATCACGAACATGCCGAAGAACAGCAGCGAGGTGCCCAGGTCGGTCTCGAAGACCAGGATCATCAGGCTCAGGGCCCAGATGGTGATGATCGGGCCGAGGTCGCGGCCGCGGGGCAGGTACAGGCCCATGAAGCGGCGGGAGGCCAGCGCGAGGGCGTCCCGCTTGACCATGAGGTAGCCGGCGAAGAACACCGCGATCACGATCTTGGCGAACTCGCCGGGCTGGAGGGAGCCCACGCCGGGAATGGTGATCCAGATCTTCGCGCCGTTGACGGCGGGGAAGAACATGGGCAGGGCCAGCAGCACCAGCGCCACCATCATGGAGATGTAGGTGTAGCGCTGCAGGATGCGGTGGTCCTTGAGCAGGATCAGCACGCCGACGAACAGCGCGATCCCGAACGCCGACCACATCAGCTGGCCGGGGGCCGCGTTCTTCGGCTGCAGGTACTCCACCTGGTCCAGCCGGTAGATGAGCACCAGGCCGAGACCGTTGAGCAGGGCGCCGATCGGCAGCATCAGCGGGTCGGCGTAGGGCGCCCACCTGCGGACGGCCAGGTGGCCGATGCCGGCCAGCGCGCCGATGCCGAGGCCGTAGCCCAGCATGCCGGCGGGCAGTTCGCCGTCGACGGCGAGCCCCACGTTGGCGTACGCGAGCGTGGGGATCAGCACCGCGAACACGAGCAGTGCCAGTTCGGTGTTGCGCCTGCTGGGGAGGCCCCCTGGGGACACCGTCGTGTTGCTGCCGGTGTTGATGTCGAGGTTGCTGCTCATCGCGCGTCCGGTCCCCTACTGCGTGGTGCACTGCTGGGCGAGTTCACGCTGCTTCTCGGTCAGCGTGGGACCGGGAGAGGGGGCGGCCTGGGAACCCGCGCCGTCGCCGGTGTCCGACGGGCTTCCGGCGCGGTCGCCGGCGCTCTGCCCGCTGCCGCCGGAGGTCCCGTCCTGCCGGTCCTTCTGCTGCTGCTCCCGCTCCTCCTGCCGCTCCTGCTCGGCCTTGCGCTTCTCGGCGGCGAGCATGCAGGCCTGTGCCTGGTCGCGCAGTTCACCGACCTTGTCGCGGGCCTGGTCGAGGCCGTCGGTGGTGATGGAGTCCTGGACCCGCTGCTGCTGGAACCGCGGCAGCGAGTCGAGCGGGATCTCCGGGTGGTCCTGGTGGACGCTGCTCAGGTCGAGACCGGCCAGCTCCTGGCTGAGACCCCGGTAGACCGCGACATGGTCGCCGTTCGCGCCGACGAAGTACTGCTGCTGCGTCCACGTCCACCCGCCGTACAGACCGCCGCCGACCACCGCCAGGGCGAGCAGGACGTACAGCGCGATCCGGAGGCGGCCGCCGCGCCGCGGCGGCTTGACGAAGTCGTCCGCCGCGTAGCGCCCGAAGGAGCCGGCGGCGGGGGGTGTTCCCGGCCCGTCGCCGCTGCCGGGCGGGCCGAAGCCGCCGTCGGCCGGGGAGCCGGTCTGTGGCTGCGGGGGGACCGCGCCGGTGCCGCCGCGCCCGAGCTGGGCGGCCCGGGCGGCCGGGGTGTGGGCGGCGTCGCCCGTCTGCTGCTGGTTCTCCGCGACGGCACCGACGATCACGGGCGTGTCGTTGAGCTGGGCGGCGGCCGCCTCGTCGGCGTCCACGTCGAGCACGTCGGCGATGATGCAGGTGATGTTGTCCGGCCCGCCGCCGCGCAGCGCGAGCTGGATCAGTTCCTCGACGGTCTCCTGCGGGCCCTGGTAGCCGGCGAGGGTGTCCTCGAGGGTCTGGTGGGAGACGACGCCGGACAGGCCGTCGGAGCAGACCAGGTACCGGTCGCCCGCCCGCACCTCGCGGATGGACAGGTCGGGTTCCACGTGGTCGCCGCTGCCGAGGGCGCGCATCAGCAGGGCGCGCTGCGGGTGGGTGGTCGCCTCCTCCTCGGTGATGCGCCCCTCGTCGACGAGTTTCTGCACCCAGGTGTGGTCGGCGGTGATCTGGGTGAGGCGGCCGTCGCGCAGCAGGTAGGCGCGGGAGTCGCCGACGTGCACCAGACCCAGGCGGCGGCCGGTCCACAGCAGGGCGGTGAGCGTGGTGCCCATGCCTTCCAGCTGCGGGTCCTCCGTGACCATGACGCGCAGCTGCTCGTTGGCGCGGTGCACCGCACTGCCGAGTTCCGTCAGCAGGTCGGAGCCGGGGATGTCCTCGTCCAGCTCCACGATGGTGGAGATCACCTCGGAGCTGGCGACCTCGCCGGCGGCCTGCCCGCCCATGCCGTCGGCGACCGCGAGCAGACGGGGGCCGGCGTAGCCGGAGTCCTCGTTGTGCTCGCGGATCATGCCGTCGTGGGATCCGGCTGCGAAGCGCAGCGACAGACTCATACGCACCTCGCCCGTCGGCTCCGGGTACATCCGCACGGTGCCCACCCTCCGGTCGTCATGTCGTCGGCCTGTCTATTTCCGCAGCTCGATGACCGTCTTGCCGATACGGATCGGCGCTCCGGGCGGAATCGGCGTCGGTGTCGTCAGTCGGGACCGGTCCAGGTAGGTGCCGTTGGTGGACCCGAGGTCCTCCACGATCCACTGGCCGTCCCGGTCGGGGAAGATCCTGGCATGCCTGCTGGAGGCGTAGTCGTCGTCGAGCACGATCGTGGAGTCGTGCGCCCGGCCCAGGGTGATGGTCTGCCCCTGGAGGGCGACCGTGGTGCCGGTGAGCGAGCCCTCCGAGACGACGAGCTTGGTCGGCGCGCCGCGCCCGGAGCGGCCGCGGCCCTTCGACTGCTGCCGGCTCGGCTGGGCCTGGCGCTGCTGCGCCTGGCGCGGTGCGGGCCGTGCGTCGGGGCGCCGCGCGCCGCGCTGGGTCACCCGCGTGCCGAACAGGTCGCTCCGGATGACCTGCACGGCCACGATGACGAACAGCCACAGCACGGCGAGAAAACCCAACCGCATGACCGTCAGGGTCAGCTCTGACATTGCCCCCGCTTCACCCTTCGGCTTGCCGGTAAATGATCGTGGTGCTGCCCACGACGATCCGTGAGCCGTCGCGGAGCGTAGCGCGAGTGGTGTGCTGTCCGTCCACCACGATGCCGTTCGTGGATCCCAGATCCTGCACGTGCGCCGGTCCCGAACCGCTGGTGACGCGGATCTCACAGTGCTTCCGTGAGACGCCGGGGTCGTCGACCCGCACGTCCGCCTCGGTGCTGCGGCCGAGGACCATGGCGGCGGCGGAAACCTGGTGGCGGGTGCCGTTGATCTCGATCCAGCGCCGGACCCGGGAGTCGGGCAGCGGACCGCCGCCCGGCGGGTGTGCGGGCATCGGCGGCGCACCGGTGGGCCGCGGCGGGTATCCGCCGCCGGAACCGGCCGGACCGCCGCCGTGGGACTGGGAGGCGCTGGAGGCCAGGGTGCGGCTGCGTACCCGGTACAGGCCGGTGTCGAGGTCCTCGGCCCGTTCCAGGTGGACCTTGATGCTGCCCATGAAGGTGTAACGCTGCTGCTTGGCGTAGTCGCGGACCATGCCGGCGAGTTCGTCGCCGAGCTGCGCGGCGTAGGGGCTCAGGCGGTCGTAGTCGGGGGCGCTGAGCTGGACGACGAAGTCGTTGGGCACGACCGTCCGCTCGCGGTTCCAGATGGTCGCGTTGTTGTCGCACTCGCGCTGCAGTGCGCCGGCGATCTCGACCGGCTGCACCTCCGACTTGAACACCTTGGCGAAGGTGCCGTTGACGAGACCCTCGAGCCGCTGCTCGAACCGCTTCAGAACTCCCACGGTGCACCTCCTTCCCCGGTGGTGGCCGCTCTAGTACGGCCGTCGTGCGTTCCCAGTGTGACCGGACGCGTGCAGGGCCGCGTCGCAGTACTGCTTACTGATCGTATCCACGCGCGGAGGGTTCGACCGGTTCCCCGGCACGTACCTGCCGACGGTGTCGCCTTCTCTCGCCCGCACGTCCCCTGCACGATGGTAGAGGGCGGGTGCCGGTGCTCTGCGGACGGTGTGCCCCCGGCGGACCCCCGCGGGAGGCGGGTGCCGGGGTGCGGTGAACGGATGTGATCGCACCCCTGGTGGCGTGCTAACGTGTGGGTCGTCGGCAGGCGCCCGGAAGGGGCCCCGACGAAGGCCTCCCCGGCTAGTGCAGTGGGGAAGCAACCCGGGCGCGGGTGGCGGAATAGGCAGACGCGCTGGATTCAGGTTCCAGTGTCCTTACGGACGTGGGGGTTCAACTCCCCCCTCGCGCACCACGGAGCATCGACGAAGCGGGCTCCTCCGAGTGACGGAAGTCACCAGGGGGAGTCCGCTTCGTCGTGCGGATGCGGACCGGGTCCGGCAGGCTGCGGACCCCTCGGCCGGAGAGGCCCGCAGTGCTCGGGTGTCTCAGGCCGCGAGGCGCGCGGCGAGTTCCTTGCCGCGCGTGCGTGCCGTCTCCAGGGCGTCGGCGCGGGACTCCTCGAAGGCGGGCACCAGTGAGGACATGGCCGGGTTGATGGGGGCCATGGTGAGTTCCGGGATCAGGAACTCCGGCTCCATGCCGAGCTTGTCGCCCAGCACCATCCGCAGGTACGGCTCCACGTGGTCGTTGCCCTCCTCGGGGGTGCCGGGGCGGTACGAGCCGCCGCGCGAGGTGACGACCGTCACCGGCTTGCCGGCCAGCGAGGGGGACTCGGTCATCGCGGTGCGGCCGATGGCGATGACGTGGTCGAGCCAGGACTTCAGGACCGAGGGGACCGTGTAGTTGTGCATCGGGGCGCCGAGCACGATCGCGTCGGCGGTCTCGGCCTCCTCGATCAGCGTCTTGCGCAGGGCGAACGCCGTCCGCTGCTCCTCGTCCTGCTCGTCGGGGGCGGTGAAGCCGGCGTAGTAGCTGCCGGCGTCCAGGTGCGGCAGCGGGTCGGCGGCCAGATCGCGGTGGATCACCGTGCCCTCGGGGTGCTGCTCCTGCCACGCGTCCCGGAAGGCGGCGGTGACGGCGCGCGAGTGGGACCGGTCCCCGTTCAGGGAGGAATCGATGTGCAGCAGGGTGGCCATGGCGTGCTCCCGGGTACGTACCTGTTCTTTCGTGCGCTACTAGTCTTAACATATTTACTTACTTTTCTGCACCTCCTTGCCGTGGCGCAGTAGTCTGGAGTCATGGCGGAACTGCGGGAGGAAGAGTCCGGGCCCTCTGCGCCGGGCGAAGAACGGGCCGGCGGCCCGAACGCGAGCGGCGGGGGCTGCCACACGCCGGACGCCGGGATCACCCGGGTCTTCGCGATGCTCGGCAAGCGCTGGACGGGGCTCATCATCGCCGCCCTGATGAACGGGCCAGGCCACTTCGCCGAGCTGCGCCGGGCCGTGCCCGGCATCAGCGAGCGCATGCTGTCCGACCGGCTCACGGAGCTGGCCTCGCTCGGCCTCGTGGTCCGCGAGGTCGACTCCGGACCGCCGCTGCGGGTGAGCTACCGGCTGACCGCGGCCGGCCTCGCGCTGCGGCCCGCCATGGTCGAGCTCACCCGCTGGGCCGACACGCACCTCCCGGAGTCGGCCGCCGGCTGCCCCTCCGCCTTCCGCGGCTGACGGGCACCCACGCCGGCCCTCCCCCGACGGCCTTCCGGCGATCCCCTCGTCACACCGCACGGCCCTGGGTACCGTCGGGGTGCCGTCACGCTCTTCGGCGGCGGACACCACAGAACCCGAAGCGGGGGAGAGAATGGCCCGGATTCCGCACGTCGAGGGCTTCGTACGCAGGCCGCGGGGCGCCTCGCCCAAGCGCGCCGGGAAGGCGCTGCGGGACCGGGTGCCCCGCAGTGCGCACGCCGCGTTCCACACCCCCGGCGACCGGCCCGACGCGGTCACCGCGGTCCAGGAGTCCAACCGCGGCCGGCTGCCGCAGCTGACACCGATACGCGTCGGCCGCATGGTCGCCTCCCCCTTCGCCTTCCTGCGCGGCTCGGCCGGCCTGATGGCCCACGACCTGGCGCACGCCACACCCGTCACGGGCATCGCCGCGCAGCTCTGCGGCGACGCGCACGCCGCCAACTTCGGGCTCTACGGCGACGCACGCGGCGACCTCGTGATCGACCTCAACGACTTCGACGAGACCGTCGTCGGCCCCTGGGAGTGGGACGTCAAACGGCTCGCCACCTCGCTGGTCCTCGCCGGACGGGAGGTCGGGGCCGGTGAGGACGCCTGCCTGGACGCCGCGCGCGACTGCGTCGCCTCCTACCGCCACACCCTCCGCCTGCTGGCCCGGATGCCCGTGACCGAGGCCTGGAACGCCATCGCCGACGAGGAACTCGTCTCCCACAGCGACGCCCGTGACCTCGTCGGCACCCTGCGCCGCGTGGCGAAGAAGGCGCGGCGGAACACCAGCGCCCGCTTCGCCGCGAAGGCCACCGAGCCGGACGGTGACGGCGGGCGCCGGTTCGTCGACGCCCCTCCGGTGCTGCGCCGCGTCGGCGACGCCGAGGCCGCCCGCGTCGCCGCCGCCCTCGGCCCGTACCTGGCGACGCTTCCGGAGGACCGGCACCCGCTGCTCGGCCGGTACGCCCTCCACGACGTGGCCTTCCGCGTCGTCGGCACCGGCAGCGTGGGCACCCGCAGCTACGTGGTGCTGCTGCTCGACCACCGCGGCAAGCCCCTCGTCCTCCAGGTGAAGGAGGCGCGCCCTTCCGTACTCGGTCCCCACCTGCCCGCCGCCGGGTTCGAGGCGCCGTCCGCCGCGGTGCACGCCGGCCGCCGGGTCGTGCTCGGACAGAAGCGGATGCAGGTGGTGAGCGACATCCTGCTGGGCTGGACCACGGTGGAGGACCGGCCCTTCCAGGTACGGCAGTTCCGCAACCGGAAGGGCAGCGTGGACCCGGCCGGCCTCGCGCCCGACCAGCTCGACGACTACGGGCGGATGACCGGGGCCCTGCTGGCGCGTGCCCACTCGCACAGCGCCGACCCGCAGGAACTCGCGGGCTACTGCGGGAAGAACGAGGAGCTGGAGGAGGCCGTCGGCGCGTTCGCCGTCCGCTACGCCGACCGCACCGAGGCGGACCACGCGGTGCTGGCCGCCGCGGTGCGTGACGGTCGCGTCGCCGCCGAGGTGGGAGTCTGAGCCGCCCGTTCCGTAGGCTGGCCGGGAGGCCCGCGCCGCGTCCGTCGCGGCGGCCGTCGGACCCGACCGGCCGGGGAGAGCCCGGACAGCATCGCGAGGAAGTACCCAGTGCGCCAGGAAGCCGAACACCACGCCACGCAGCACGCCGGGGACAGCTCCGGAACGGACGCCGGGCGGGAGGAGGCGGAAGAACCGGGGACCGAGCGGCTGGAGGCCGCCGTCCGCGTCGCCGAGGACGCGCTGATCGAGTTCGAGATCGCGGTGGAGACCTTCCGCGTCGAGGTGGAGAACTTCTCCCGGCTGCACCACCAGCGCCTCGGCCCGATGTACGCGCGTCTCGACGAGCTCGACGCCCGTATCGCCGAGGCGATCGCCGCCCGGAGCGGCGACCCGGAGGACCGGCGGCGGGCCGACGAGGCGCGCGCGGCCGTGCTGCCCATGCCGGGAGTGGAGGAGCTGTTCCACGGCTGGATCGACTCCGAGGGGCTCTCGCCGGAGGCGAAGGCCATGCTCAACGAGCAGCCCGTGCAGCCGCCCAGCCGGGTGCGCCCGAGCGACGAGACGCGGAAGGCCTACCGCGAACTCGTCCGTGAGGCGCACCCCGATCTGGCCCAGGAGGACGCCGAACGCCGACGCCGCGAGGACTTCATGGCGCGGGTCAACGAGGCGTACGCACGCGGCGACACCGACGGCCTGCACGCCCTGGCGGCCGAGTGGCGTCAGGGCCCGGCGGCCCGGGCGCCCGAGCGGGAGCCGCACCGCGCCGAACTGCTGTACGCCCGGCTGGAGTGGCTCTCCGCGCGCAAGGAGGAACTGGTCGCGATGGTGCGGGAGCTGGAGGAGTCGGCGATCGGTGCGATGCTGCGCATGGCCCCCGACGACCCGGACCGGCTGCTCGAGGAGATCGCGGAGAAGCTGCTGGCCGACGTCTCCGAGCGCGAGGCGCGGCTGGCGGAGCTGGCGGCCGACGGCTGACGTGCCGTGCGGGCCACCGCAGGCCGACCGGCCGTGCGGAAGAAGGAACACGCTGTGAGAGGGCGAGCGATGGATTTCGGTCAGGTGCTGCAGGTCGACGTCTCCCAGGTGCCCGAAGGCGGGCTGCTGCTGGATGTGCGCGAAAACGACGAATGGGCGGCGGGGCACGCCGAGGGGGCGCTGCACATCCCGATGAGCGACTTCGTCGCCCGCTACCCGGAGCTGACCGAGCGGATCGACGGCGACGCACCGGTGTTCGTGATCTGCCGTTCCGGGGGCCGGTCCGCGCAGGTCACCCAGTACCTGCGGCAGCAGGGCGTGACGGCGGTCAACGTCGACGGCGGCATGGGAGCCTGGCAGTCCGCCGGCCGGCCGATGGTCGCCGAGAACGGCGCCGCCTACGTGAAGTAGCCGCCCCGCAGGGCCGCGGGCACCCGCGGCGGGCCCGGCCGGCGTGCGGCGGTCAGCCCCGGTCGTCGAGGCGCTGCTCCAGACGGTCGAAGCGCTGGTGCACCGACCGCATCTCGGCGGTCAGGCTCCGGGCCCGCTCCTGCTCGAACCGCCGGACGGTCGCCCCGAGCTCGCGCAGGTCCCGGGAGGCGCGGCCGACGAACCAGGTGGCGAGGGCGGCCGTGACGACGGAGAACGTCGTGATGCCGACGATCATGACCACGGCGGCGATCACCCTGCCGCCGGCGGTCACCGGGTACATGTCGCCGTAGCCCACGGTGGTGGCGGTCTCCACCGACCACCACAGCGCACGGGGATAGCTGGTGATGGTGGCGCCGGGGGCGTTCTCCTCCAGCGGCAGAATCGCCGCGGAGCCCGCCAGCAGCACGACAGCGGACACGACCAGTCCGGCCACGGCGGCGCGCACGTGGGTGCGCTGCCACCAGCGGCTGCCGCGCAGCCGCGCCCAGACGAGCGTGAGGAAGGCCGGCACGCCTGCGAGCCTACGCACGGTGCGTGCCCGGTGCCGCGCGTGACACTCGCCCGGTCCGTTCCGGCGGTGCCGGTGCCCGGGCCCGCAGCGCCACCTCAGGCGTCGAAGTCGACCTCGACCTCCGACGTCGTCGGGTGCGACTGGCAGGCCAGTACGTACCCCGCCTCGACCTCCTCCGGTTCCAGGGCGTAGTTGCGGTCCATACGCACCTCGCCCGACAGCAGCCTGACCCGGCAGGTGCCGCACACGCCTCCCTTGCAGGCGTACGGCGCGTCGGCACGGTTGCGCAGCACGGTCTCCAGCACCGACTCGCCGCTCTCCATCGGCCAGCTGCCGGAGCGGCCGTCGAGGGTGGCGGTGACCTTCGCCGAATCCGGCGCCGGAGGACGGGACGAGGCCGGGGGTGCCGCCGACTCGTCCGCGTGGAAGATCTCCTGGTGCACCCGGGTGCGCGGCACCGCGAGGTCGTGCAGGGCCTTCGCCGCGCCCTCGACCAGGCCCAGCGGCCCGCACAGGAACCAGCCGTCCACGCGGTCGACGGGGACCAGGCGGGGCAGCAGATCCGCGAGACGCTCGGTGTCGAGCCGTCCGGACGCGAGGCCGGAGGCCTGCTCCTCCCGGGAGAAGGCGTGGACGAGCTGGAGGCGGTCGGGGAAGCGGTCCTTCAGGTCGGCCAGTTCCTCGAGGAACATCGTGGACGCGGCGGAGCGGTCGCTGCGGACAAGGCAGAACCGTGCGTCCGGTTCCCGTTCCAGCAGCGTGCCCACGATGGACAGGACCGGCGTGATGCCGCTGCCGCCGACGATCCCCACGAAGTAGCCGGTGCGCGGCGGCAGCGTGAAACGCCCCGTCGGGGGGAGCACCTCGACGCTGTCGCCGACGGCCAGCTCGTGGAGCGCGTACGTCGAGAACGAGCCGCCCTCGACGCCCCGCACGCCGATGCGCAGCGACGCGGGCGCCTCGGAGGCGGGCGCGCACAGCGAGTAGGTGCGGCGGATCTCCGTGCCGTCCTCGCCGGTGCGGCGCAGCGCGATGTGCTGCCCGGGGTCGTAGCGGTAGGCGGTGCGGAGCTCCTCCGGGACGGCGAAGGTCACCGCGACGGCGTCGTCGGTGAGCCGGTCCACCGCTGTGACCTGAAGCGGGTGGAACATGCGGTCACAGCTCCTTGAAGTGGTCGAAGGGCTCGCCGCAGGTGTCGCAGCGGCGCAGGGCCTTGCAGGCGGTGGAGGAGAAGCGGCTGAGCAGGGTGGTCGCCACCGATCCGCAGTGCGGGCAGCGCACCGGTTCGTCGGTCGTCAGCGCGGGCGGCACCGTGGGAGCCTCCGTCCCGAGTTGGGTCGGGCCGAGTTCCACCGCGACCGGGCCCGCCGCGCGTTCCCGGGTGGAGCGGGGCGGTGCGATGCCGAACTCGGCGAGCTTGCGGCGGCCCTCGGCGGTGATGTCGTCGGTGGACCAGGCCGGGGACAGCACGGTCCGCACCGTCACGTCCGCCACGCCCTCCTCCGCCCGCAGGGCCGTCTCGATGTCGGCGGCCATCGTCTCGACGGCCGGGCAGCCGGTGTAGGTGGGCGTCAGCCGGACCTCGATGTGCCCCGGTGCGCTTTCCTCCACCCCGCGCAGCACGCCGAGTTCGGCGAGGCTGAGCACGGGCAGCTCCGGGTCGGGCACCGCGCCCGCGCGGTCGAGCAGGGTGCGGAGCCGGTCCTCGGCGACACTCACCATGACGCCCCCGGGTGACTGCGGTGCAGGTGCTGCATCTCGGCGAGCATCCGCCCGAAGGGTTCGGTGTGCAGGCCCTGGCGTCCTGCGCCGGCGGTCCAGCCGTCGCCCTGCGGGGTCTCGGGGACGGTCAGCGTGGCGCGCCGCAGGACGTCGGTGACGCGTTCGGTCCAGGTGGTGCGCAGCGCGTCGAGGTCGAGGTCGAGGCCCTCGAGCGGCTGGAAGAGTTCGTCGGTGTACCGCCAGAGGGTGTCGACCGCGTTCTGCGTGCGGGCGTGGCTCTCCTCGGTGCCGTCCCCCAGCCGCAGCGTCCAGTGTTCGGCGTGGTCGCGGTGGTACGCGATCTCCTTCACGGCCTTGCCGGCCAGCGGCAGCGTCCGGGTGAGCTGCCCGTACAGCAGTTCCTGCCAGGTGGAGAACAGGAGCTGGCGGGTGAGGGTGCGGGCGAAGTCGCCGTTCGGCTGCTCGACCAGCCGGCAGTTCACGAAGGCGCGCTCCTCGCGGAGGAAGGCGAGCTCGTCCTCGTCGCCCAGGTCGGCGTAGAGCGCGCGTGCCTGGCCGAGCAGGTCGAGTGCGATGTTGGCGAGCGCGACCTCCTCCTCGAGGACGGGCGCGTGGCCCGCCCACTCTCCCAGGCGGTGGGAGAGCACGAGGGCGTCGTCGGCGAGGGCGAGCGTTCCGCGGGCGGGTGCCCTGGTGCCGGGGGCGGCCGGGATCACAGGTTCTTCACCCCTTCGGGCACCTCGTAGAAGGTCGGGTGCCGGTACGCCTTGTCGGCGGCCGGCTCGAAGAACGGGTCCTTCTCGTCCGGGGAGGAGGCCGTGACGGCGGCGGACGGCACGACCCACAGGGAGACGCCTTCGCTCCGCCGCGTGTACAGGTCGCGGGCGTTGCGCAGCGCCATCTCGGCGTCGGGCGCGTGCAGGCTGCCCGCATGGGTGTGCGACAGGCCGCGCCGGCTGCGCACGAACACCTCCCACAGGGGCCAGTCGCTGTTCATCGGGACGCCGCCTCCTCGCGGTTCGTACGGTTCCGGCCGGGTGCGCCGGCGTGCTTCTCGGCGTACGCTGCCGCCGCCTCCCGTACCCAGGCGCCCTCCTCGTGGGCGCGGCGCCGCTGGGTGATCCGCTGCTCGTTGCACGGGCCGTTGCCCTTGAGTACGGCCTTGAACTCGGACCAGTCGATGGGGCCGAAGTCCCAGTGGCCGGTCTCCTCGTTCCACGTCAGGTCCGGGTCGGGGAGCGTCAGGCCGAGGGCCTCCGCCTGCGGCACGCAGATGTCGACGAAGCGGCGCCGCAGCTCGTCGTTGGAGTGCCGCTTGATCCGCCAGGCCATCGACTGCTCGCTGTGCGCGGACTCGTCGTCCGGCGGGCCGAACATCATCAGGGACGGCCACCACCAGCGGTTCACGGCGTCCTGCGCCATGGCGTGCTGGGCCTCGGTGCCGCGGCTGAGTTCCAGCAGCAGTTCGTAGCCCTGGCGCTGGTGGAAGGACTCCTCCTTGCACACCCGCACCATCGCGCGGGCGTACGGGCCGTAGGAGCAGCGGCAGAGCGGCACCTGGTTGGTGATGGCGGCGCCGTCGACGAGCCAGCCGATCGCGCCGACGTCGGCCCAGGTCAGGGTGGGGTAGTTGAAGATCGAGGAGTACTTCTGGCGTCCGCTGTGCAGCTTGTCCAGCATCTCCTCGCGCCCGGTGCCGAGGGTTTCGGCGGCGCTGTAGAGGTAGAGGCCGTGGCCGGCCTCGTCCTGCACCTTGGCCATGAGGATCGCCTTGCGGCGCAGCGAGGGGGCGCGGGTGATCCAGTTCGCCTCGGGCTGCATGCCGATGATCTCGGAGTGCGCGTGCTGGGCGATCTGCCGGACGAGCGTCGCGCGGTAGGCGTCCGGCATCCAGTCGCGCGGCTCGATCCGCTCGTCCGCGGCGATCGTGGCCTCGAAGGCCGCCTCGCGTGCTTCTGGCCCCGGCTCCGTCTCCGGTAGCACCGTCGTCATGCCTGCCCTCCCGGCTTCGCCCGACTCAACCGACCGACCGATCGTTCGGTTTCATGGTGTGCCGGTGCGCAGGACGCTGTCAAGACCGCCCGGGAAGGCTCTAACCTCGTGCACGGACCGGAACCGGGGGAAGCAGAGGGGATCGGGGAGGGCATGGAGCCTGAACAGGAGCGGCACGGCGGTGGCGGCGATGTCGTGTCGCTGTCGTGGCCCGGCAGGGCGGCCGTCGCCGCGGGTGTGGGCGTCGTCGCAGTGGCCACCGCGGTGCACCTGGTGATGGTGTTCCTGCACGTGGCGCCCGCCAACACGCTGAGCAAGCAGCACGGCGAGACGGTCGACGCGTACGTCTACCCCGAGTTCGAACAGAACTGGAAGCTGTTCGCGCCCAACCCGCTGCAGCAGAACGTGGCCGTCCAGGCCCGCGCCGAGTACGTGCGCGACGGCGGCGCCACCGGCACCACCGGCTGGGTCGACCTGAGCGCCCAGGACGGTGCGCGCATCCGCGGCAACCCCTTCCCGAGCCACACGGCGCAGAACGAGCTGCGGCGCGCCTGGGACTTCCTCGTCGGCACGCACGACTCCGACGGCGAGCCGGAGGGCATGCGCGGCGAACTGTCCGAGGAGTACGTCAAGCGCATCGTGATGGACCGCTTCGGCCCGCACACCCACGGCGGCACCGTCCACCGCGTGCAGGTGCGGTCCGCCACCACGCGGGTAGACGCGCCCCGCTGGAGCAGCGAGAGGTTCGACACGGAGACGGAGTACCACGTGATCCCCTGGTGGGACGTCGATCCGGCCGCGTTCGGCGGAGGAGGCACCGACTCGTGAGCACGCAGTCCTCCACCCCGCGGGGCGTGCACGTCCCGGCACCCCGGCACGCGGCCGAGCCGACCGCCGGCGGAGACGGTGCCGCCCCCGTGCGGCACCCCTGGAAGTCCCGCGGCGAGCTCCTCGTGGAGCGCGGTCTGGTGCAGGTCACCTCGCGGACGCTGGGCCGGTACCAGGCGGCGGTCGTCCGGATCGGGTTCGCCGTCACCTGGCTTCTGTACCTGCTCCGCGAAGCGCCGCACCGCCACGAGCTGTACGGACCGGACGGGCCCTGGGGATTCGACCTCGCGCAGCGCCTGGTGTCCTCCAACGAGGCGTTCACGGTACTGCTCTGGTCCGACAGCACCTTCTGGTTCGAGGTCGTGTACGGCCTGGCTCTTCTCGCCGCGGCCGCGCTGGCGCTGGGCTGGCACACCCGCGCCGCGTCCGTCCTCTTCATGATCGGGGTGCTGTCCCTGCAGAACCGCAGCGTGTTCATGGGTGACGGCGGGGACAACATCATCCACCTGATGGCCATGTACCTGGTGCTCACCCGCTGCGGGCGGGTCTGGTCGCTGGACGCGCGGCGCGCCGGCCGTGCCCGCGCGCGGGGCGAGCGGGACGACATCGGCGGCATCGTGCTGTGGGTCCTCGCAGGACTGGCCCTGCTCGCCGCGGTGGCGGGCCCCGGCCTCAGCGGCGGCTGGACGCTGATACTCGTCGGCCTCTGGGCCGTGCAGGGCGTGTGGTGGGCCGCGGGCCGGTACACCCCCGGGGAACCCCGCACCGTGCTCGACATGCTCGGGAACCTGGTGCACAACGCCACCCTGCTGGTGATCATGGCCGAGGTCTGCCTCGTGTACTCCACGGCCGGCTGGTACAAGATCCAGGGGTCCCGCTGGCAGGACGGCACCGCGGCCTACTACCCCATGAAGCTGGACTACTTCTCGCCGTGGCCGGAGCTGGGCGACCTGCTCGCGGGCAGCGGACTGGCGATCCTGGTGGTGACCTACGGCACGGTGATGGTGCAGGTCGCCTTCCCCTTCACGCTGTTCCACCGCAAGGTGAAGAACGTGCTGCTCGCCCTGATGATCGGCGAGCACCTCAGCATCGCGGTGCTGCTCGGCCTGCCGTTCTTCTCGATGGCGATGATCGCCGCCGACGCCGTGTTCCTCCCGACCGCGCTGCTGGTGTGGTTCGGCGCGCGCTGTGCGTGGCTGCGGGCGCGGCTCGGACGCTCCGGTGACGGACCGGCGTACGGCACCGCCACGCTGCCCGCCGCGAGATCGGGCGACGCGACGCCGGCCGGGGAGGCGGCCGAGGACGGTCCTGCCGTCCCGGAGCCCTCCCGCGCGCACCTGCCCGGCTGAGCAGCGGGGAGACTGGTGGCCGTGACCGACACCGCACGACACTGGCGCGCCCTGGCCGCCGATCCGGGAACGGTACTGCTCGACGGCTTCCACGCCCTCAAGCACGCCCTCCGCTTCGGCGCCCGGGTGCCCCTCGCCCTCGCCGAGGACCGCGAGGCCGCCCTCGGTCTGGCCCGGGATCTCGCCCCGGACGTCGCACCGGCGCTGGCCCGCTGCCTCGAGCCCGTCTCCGCCGAGGTGCTGCGCGGCCTCGTCCCCCGCCCCCACCCCACGGGAGTGGCGGCGCTCGCCGTGCGGGAGGCGACCGGGGGCGGCGGGCAGGCCGCGGGCCCGACGGTCGTCCTGGACGACCCCAGGCATCTGGGCAACATCGGCGCCGTCGTCCGGCTCGCCGCGGGCTGCGGCGCCGGCGGTGTGCTCACCACCGGGACCGTCGACCCCTGGCACCCCACCGTGGTGCGGGCCGCTGCGGGACTGCACTTCGCGACCCGCGTCGAGCGGTGCCGGGGAGGCGCGGACCTGCCCTCCGGCCCGCTGTTCGCCCTCGACCCCGAGGGCGAGGACCTGCGCGGCCTGGAACTGCCCGACGACGCGCTGCTCGCCTTCGGCTCCGAACGCCACGGCCTCTCCGACGACCTGCGGGCGCGGGCGGACCGTCTCGTGGCCCTGCCCATGCGCCCGCAGGTCTCCAGCTACAACCTCGCCACGTCCGTGGCCATGACGCTGTACCACTGGATGGCACGGCGCCCCGGCCCCTGACGGGCGGCCCGCCCGGTCACGCCGGGCGGCGCACCTCCACCGTGCGGAACCGGTTGGCGACGAACGCGCCGTCGCACAGCGCGGCGTTCGCCGCCGGGTTGCCGCCCGAGCCGTGGAAGTCCGAGAACCCCGCGGTCTGGTTCACGTACACCCCGCCGGTGAGGTTCAGGGAGAGTTGCGCGCACTCCTCCAGGCAGGCCTCCTCGACGAGCTTCTCCACGGTGCCGGAGGTGGTGTAGGCACCCACGGTCATGGCGCCCTGCTCCCGCACGGTGCGCCGCAGCAGCGCCACCGCGGCCTCGGCGGAGTCGACGGCGACCGCGAACGAGACCGGCCCGAAGCACTCCGAGAGGTAGGTGGCCTCGCTCTCCGGCTTGCCGCTGTCCAGCTTCACCACGACCGGGGTGCGGACCGTCGCGTCGGGGAAGTCGGGGTGGGTGAGCGTGCGCGAGGGGAGCGCCACCTCGCCGAGCGAAGCGGCCGCGTCGATGCGCTCCCCCACCTGCGGGTTCACGATCGCGCCGAGTACGGCGTTGGCCCGGGCGTCGTCGCCGAGCAGCTTGCCGACGGCACCGGCCAGATCGGACACCACCTCGTCGAAGGACTTCTCCCCCTGGTCGGTGGTGATCCCGCCGCGCGGGATCAGCAGGTTCTGCGGGGTCGTGCACATCTGGCCGCTGTACAGCGACAGTGAGAACGCCAGGTTGCCCAGCATGCCCTTGTAGTCGTCGGTCGACTCGACGACGACCGTGTTGACGCCGGCCTTCTCGGTGTAGACCTGCGCCTGCGGGGCGTGCTGCTCCAGCCAGTCGCCGAAGGCGGTGGAACCGGTGTAGTCGATGATCCGCACCTCGGGCCGGACCGCGAGCTGCTTGGCGATGCCCTCGCCCTCCCGCTCGGCCGCCAGCGCCACCAGGTTCGGGTCGAAGCCGGCCTCCGCGAGCACCTCGCGGGCGATCCTCACCGTCAGCGCGAGCGGCAGGACGGCACGCGGGTGCGGCTTGACCAGCACGGGGTTCCCGGTGGCCAGCGAGGCGAAGAGGCCCGGGAATCCGTTCCAGGTCGGGAAGGTGTTGCAGCCGATCAGCAGGGCGACGCCGCGTCCGACCGCCGTGAACTGCTTGCTGAGGTCCAGCGGGTCCCGCTTGCCCTGCGGCTTGGACCAGTGGGCGGTGCCCGGCACCCGCGTCTGCTCCACGTACGCGTACGCCACGGCCTCCATGCCGCGGTCCTGCGCGTGGGGGCCGCCCGCCTGGAGCGCCATCATGAACGCCTGCCCGCTGGTGTGCATGACCGCGTGCGCGAACTCGTGGGTGCGGGCGTTGATCCGGGCCAGGATCTCCAGGCACACCGCGGCGCGCCCCTCGGGCCCGGCCGCGCGCCAGGCAGGCATCGCCGCACGCATCGCGGGCAGCAGGACGTCGGGGTCGGCGTGGGGGTACTCGACACCCATCGGGATGCCGTACGGCGAGGTCTCCGTCGCCGACCAGCCGTCCGTACCGGGCTGGTCCAGCGGGAAGCGGCCGCCGAGCAGCGCGTCGAACGCCGCCTTGCCCTCCTCCGCGCTCAGCGAGCCGTTCTCGCCGTACGCCTTCGGGTGCTCCGGGTGCGGCGACCAGTAGGCGCGTGTGCCGATCGTCTCGACGGCCTTCTCGAACGTGGCGCGGTGCTTCTCGATGAGCTGCTCTGCGGTGGGTCCGGCGGTCACGGTCACGATGACGCTCTCCTCGTCGAGCCGGTGTGCGGGGTGTGCGCGGTGCGGGGTAGCTGAATGCACGGCAATGGATAGATACTGCTACCGAACGATCGGTCGGTGCAAGGGGGCCACGAACGGTGACGGAGCGCTTCCGGGGAGTCGGTTCCGGCTCCCCCGATACGATCGGGGCCATGTCCGCCGCGCCCGCCGATCCACCCGCCAAGCGGGACACCTACACGCCCGACTCGCTGCTCGCCGTGGCCGCGCGGGTGTTCAACGAGCGCGGCTACGACGGCACGTCGATGGAGCATCTGTCGAAGGCCGCGGGCATCTCCAAGTCCTCCATCTACCACCACGTGCGGGGCAAGGAGGAGCTGCTGCGGCGGGCGATAAGCCGCGCCCTCGACGGCCTCTTCGCCATCCTCGACGAGCCCGCGGCGACGCGCGGCCGCGCCGTGGACCGTCTGGAGCACGTCACCCGGCGCACCACCGAGGTGCTGATGGCCGAACTGCCGTACGTAACGCTGCTGCTGCGGGTGCGGGGCAACACCGGCACCGAGCGCTGGGCGATGGAGCGCCGGCGCGACTTCGACCAGCGGGTGGCGGAACTCGTCAAGGAGGCGGTCGCCGAGGGCGACCTCCGGCCCGACGTGGACGCCCGGCTGGCCACCCGGCTGCTCTTCGGGATGATCAACTCGATCGTCGAGTGGTACCGCCCGGACCGCGCCGGCGGACCGCACACGACCAGCGACGAGGTCGCCGATGCGGTGGTGCGCACGGCGTTCGCGGGGCTGCGCACCCCGACGGCGGGCTGATACGCGGGCAGGGCAGTGGGGCGGGCGGCTTCCGCGTGCCGTACGGAACAACGCAGGGGGAGGAGCCGTATGCACGGCGGGGACGTGGAACGGGCCGTCACGGGGATGCTGGAGGTGCTCGGGCCGCACCGGGACGGCGACTGGTCCGTGCCGGCGGGGTCCCTGCGGTGGAGCTGCCACCGCACCGCGGCGCACGTCGCCCACGACCTGCTGGCCTACGCGGGGCAACTGGCGGGCGGTGCCCGGACCGCCTACCTGCCGTTCGATCTCGTCGTCCGTCCTCGGGCGTCCCCCGGGGACGTGCTCGAGGTCGTCCGGGCGGCCGGTGGGATCCTCGGCCGCACCCTGGCGGGCGCCGCTCCCCGTGACCGCGCATGGCACTGGGGCCCCTGCGACGCCGAGGGGTTCGCCGCGATGGGAGTGGCGGAGACGCTGCTGCACACCGTCGACATCACCCGCGGCCTGGGCGTGCCCTGGACGCCGCCCGCGGACCTCTGCGAGGACGTCCTCCGCCGGCTCTTCCCCGAAGCGCCCGCCGGCGCTCCGGTGCCGGTGCTGCTGTGGTGCACGGGCAGGGGTGAGCTGCCGGGCCGCGTGCGCCGTACGTCGTGGACGTGGCGGGCGGCGGTGGACGACGGCCGGGTCTGAGTCGGCGGGTACGTCCGCCCGGAGTCATCGGCGGCGTTGTGCCACCAGGCCGATCAGCCAGGCGTTCACGAGGGCCGCGCACGCGACGACCATGCAGGAGCCGAGGGGTGAGGAGTCCGGGAGCAGCGCGACGGCGAATCCCAGCGGGGCGGTGGCCAGCACGGGGAAGATCGCCGCGAACGAGGCGTCCTGCTGGTGCACCAGTGAGGCGTCCACGGCTGCCCAGATCAGCAGGGTCAGGACCACCAGCAGGTAGAGGCGCGACGCGCGGTTTCCCGTCGCTGTGGCGAGGGGGCGGCGTGCGGGTGGGGCGGTGGAACGGCCGGTGGTCATGTCCATGCTTGTGTCCGAGGCGCGGGCCGCGAAACCTCACCCGTCCCCGGTGCCGCCGCGGGCCCCGGCGTCCGGATCGAGGTCGGTCTCCTCGAACACCAGCAGCGTGCGGGTGCTGAGGACTTCGGGAATGGCCTGGATGCGGGTCAGGACGAGGTCCCGCAGCGACCGGTTGTCGGTGGTGTGCACCAGGAGGAGGACGTCGAAGTCGCCGCCGACCAGAGCCATGTGTGCGGCTCCCGGCAGCTCCTCCAGCCGTTTCCTCACCGAGCGCCACGAGTCCTGGACGATCTTGAGCGTGATGTAGGCCGAGGTTCCGTGCCCCGCCCGTTCCTGGTCCACGCGGGCGCTGAAGCCGCGGATCACGCCGTCCTCGAGCAGCCGGTTGATCCGCGCGTACGCGTTGGCGCGGGAGACGTGCACCTGTTCCGCGACCGAGCGCACCGAGGCCCGCCCGTCGGCACGGAGCAGGCGCAGGATGTCCCGGTCGACCGCGTCGAGGGGTCGCACAGGCGGCCGGTGTTCGCCGTTGCTCTCGACCATTTGTTCTTCGGGCACGGGCGTTTCCCTCCCCTCCGTGGACATCCTGCCGTCATCGAACGCCCTACTCGACAGTTTGTCCACAGGGTCGGCCCACCCGTAGCCAAAGTGTGTGCGCGACCGAACAATCGGTAGGTGAGGCGTGTCACGCGTCCTGCCGTTTTTCGGCCACTGCTCGATCATCACCCCCTGAGGAGGTGCCCACCATGACGGTCGTGGAGCAGCCCGGTTCCTACCGACTCTCTCCGCCGCCCGCATGGCGTCCGCGGGTGGATCCCGCACCCCTGCTGCCCGACGCCGAGCCGTACCGGCTGCTGGGCACCGACGCCGATCTGGAGAAGGCACCCGGCCGGGACGTGCTGTTCCGGCTGCACCGCGCGCTCGTGCACGGGCGCCGCTACAACGAGCAGGCCACCGCGCTGACCCGGCAGGGCCGTCTGGCCGTCTACCCCTCCTCCACCGGCCAGGAGGCCTGCGAGGTCGGTGCCGCCATGGCGCTGCGGGAGCAGGACTGGCTGTTCCCCAGCTACCGGGACACGCTGGCCGCCGTGGCCCGCGGCCTGGACCCGGTCGAGGTGCTGACGCTGCTGCGCGGCGACTGGCACAGCGGCTGGGACCCACGCGAGGCACGCGTCGCCCCGCTGTCCACACCGCTGGCCACCCAGCTCCCGCACGCCGTGGGCCTGGCCCACGCCGCCCGGCTCAAGGGCGACGACGTGGTCGCGCTGGCCATGGTCGGCGACGGCGGCACCAGCGAGGGCGACTTCCACGAGGCGCTCAACTTCGCCGCGGTCTGGAACGCCCCGGTGGTCTTCCTGGTGCAGAACAACGGCTTCGCGATCTCCGTTCCGCTCGCCAAGCAGACCGCCGCGCCCTCCCTCGCCCACAAGGCGGTCGGCTACGGCATGCCGGGCCGGCTGGTCGACGGCAACGACGCGGTCGCCGTGCACGCCGTGCTCGGCGAGGCGGTGGAGCGGGCCCGCGGCGGTGGCGGACCGACCCTGGTCGAGGCCGTCACCTACCGCATGGAGGCCCACACCAACGCCGACGACGCCACCCGCTACCGCACGGACGGCGAGGTCGACACCTGGCGCGACCACGACCCCGTCCGCCTGCTGGAGCGCGAACTGCGCGACCGCGGGCTGCTGGACGACGCGACCGCGCAGGACGTCGCGGAGGGAGCCGAGACGATGGCCGCCGGGATCCGCGACCGCATGAACGCCGACCCCGAGCTGAACCCCATGGACCTCTTCGCCGAGGTGTACGCGGAGAAGACCTCGCAGCTGCGGGAGCAGGCCGCCCGGCTGCGGGCGGAACTGGACGCGGAGGCCGAGGACGCAGCGACCACCGAGGGGAACGCGTGATGGCAGGCACCGGGACGACGACCGAGAGCCGGGGCGGCGCAGCCGCACAGCCGGCCCGCAAGCCGGCCACCATGGCCCAGGCCCTCAACCGCGCGATGCGCGACGCCCTGGCCGAGGACCCCGCCGTCCACGTGATGGGTGAGGACGTCGGCACGCTCGGCGGCGTCTTCCGCGTCACCGACGGCCTGACGCAGCAGTTCGGCGAGGACCGCTGCACCGACACCCCGCTGGCCGAGGCCGGCATCCTCGGCACCGCCGTGGGCATGGCGATGTACGGGCTGCGACCGGTCGTGGAGATGCAGTTCGACGCGTTCGCCTACCCGTCCTTCGAGCAGCTCGCCTCGCACGTCGCGAAGATGCGCAACCGCACCCGGGGCCGGTTGCCGATGCCCCTCACGATCCGCGTGCCCTACGGCGGCGGCATCGGCGGCGTCGAGCACCACAGCGACTCCTCCGAGGCCTACTACGTCGCCACTCCCGGACTGCACGTCGTCACCCCCGCCACGGTCGCCGACGCCTACGGGCTGCTCCGGGCGGCCATCGCCTCCGACGACCCGGTCGTGTTCATGGAGCCGAAGCGGCTCTACTGGGGCAAGGCGGACTGGAACCCCGAGGCGCCCGAGCAGGTGCCCGGGATCGGCGAGGCCGTGGTGCGCCGCGCCGGCACCTCCGCGACGCTGATCACCTACGGCCCCTCGGTGCCGGTGTGCATGGAGGCCGCCGAGGCGGCGCGCGAGGAGGGCTGGGACCTGGAGGTCGTCGACCTGCGCTCGCTGGTGCCGTTCGACGAGCAGACCGTGGTGGACTCGGTACGGCGCACCGGCCGGGCGGTGGTCGTGCACGAGGCGCAGGGCTTCGCCGGCCCCGGCAGCGAGATCGCCGCACGGGTCGGCGAGCGCTGCTTCCACTACCTTGAGGCACCGGTGCTGCGGGTCGCGGGATTCGACATCCCCTACCCGCCGCCCATGCTGGAGAAGCACCACCTGCCGGGGGTGGACCGCGTCCTGGACGCCGTCGCCCGGCTGCAGTGGGAGAGCGACTGGGTGGAAGGCGGTCGGTGATGGCGGAAGTCCGCGAGTTCGCACTGCCCGACCTCGGTGAGGGGCTCACCGAGGCGACCATCACCGCGTGGATGGTCGGCGTCGGCGAGGTCGTCGCCGTCGATCAGCCCGTGGTCGAGGTGGAGACGGCCAAGGCCATGGTCGAGGTCCCCTGCCCCTATGGCGGTGTCGTCACCGCCCGCTTCGGGGCCGAGGGCGACGAGGTGCCCGTCGGCGCCCCGCTCGTCACCGTCGCCGTCGGCGCCACCTCCGCACAGGAGGCCACGGCCGCACCGGCGGGAGGCGCCGCGGCCGAACAGGCCGAGGGCGGCGCCGAGGACGAGGGCTCCGGGAACGTGCTCGTCGGCTACGGCACGCAGGCGCCGACGGCGCGTCGCCGCCGTCGGCTGCGGGGCGGCGTGGGCGCGCCCGCGGCGCCCGCCCCCACCGCGGGCAACGGTCTCCGGGGCGTCGGCGGCGAGGCCACCGGCGGCTCCCGCCCGCAGGGTGTGGGACCGCAGGGCGAGAGCGGTGCCGGGGCGGCGGTGCGCGGTCACGAACGCGGTGTCGCCGCGGGGCCCCGTCACGACCGTGCGGACCGTCCCGCCGCCGGCACGGACGGCCCGCCGCGCCCGCGCGCCACAGTGGCCGTCATCTCGCCGCTCGTCCGCCGCCTGGCACGCGAGAACGGCATCGACCTGCGGGATGTCACCGGATCCGGTCCGGACGGCCTCATCCTGCGCGGTGACGTCGAGCGCGTCGTCGGCCGCATGCCCGAGCGCGAACCGGGCGCCGTCGGCGAGGAGACCTGGGAGGGAGGCCCTGCGGCCCCCGTCCCGGCGGCACCCGCCGCGTCACGCGTGCCGCTGCGGGGCCTGCGCGGCGCCGTCGCCGAGAAGATGTCCCGCAGCCGCCGGGAGATCCCCGAGGCCACGGCGTGGGTGGACGCCGACGCGACGGAGCTGCTCGCCGCGCGGCGCGCCATGAACGCCGCAGGGGCGCCGAAGATCTCCCTGCTGGCGCTCCTGGGCCGCATCACGACGGCGGCCCTCGCCCGGTACCCGGAGCTGAACTCCACGGTCGACCTGGAGGCACGCGAGGTCGTGCACCTGCCGGCCGTGCACCTCGGGTTCGCCGCGCAGACCGACCGCGGCCTGGTCGTGCCCGTGGTGCGGGACGCCCACACCCTCGGCGCCGAGGGGCTGTCCCGCGAGATGTCCCGCCTCACGGAATCGGCACGGGCCGGGACCCTCGCCCCGGCCGAGCTGACGGGCGGCACGTTCACCCTCAACAACTACGGCGTGTTCGGCGTCGACGGGTCCACGCCGATCATCAACCACCCGGAAGCGGCGATGCTCGGCGTCGGCCGCATCGTCGACAAGCCGTGGGCGGTCGACGGCGAACTGGCCGTGCGCAAGGTGGTCCAGCTGTCCTTCACCTTCGACCACCGGGTGTGCGACGGCGGGACGGCCGGCGGATTCCTCCGGTACGTCGCGGACTGCGTGGAGCAGCCGGCGGTGCTGCTGCGTACGCTCTGACCGTGCCTCAACCGCCTCCGCCGTCGCCCGCCCCGCAGCGTTCCGGGGCGGGCGACGGCCGTTTCGACGCGCTCGTCCTCGCCGGGGGCCGCGCACGGCGCCTGGGAGGTGCCGACAAGCCGGGGCTCACGGTCGGTGCGCGCACGCTCCTGGACCGGGTGCTGTCCGCCTGCGGGGAGGCGGGGCGGACCGTCGTGGTCGGGCCGCGGCGGCCCACGTACCGGCCGGTGTCGTGGGCGCTGGAGTCGCCGCGCGGAGGCGGGCCGCTCGCGGCGCTCGCCGCGGGGCTGGAGCAGGTCGGGCGGGGCCGGGTGCTGGTCGCCTCCGCCGACCTGCCCTTCGTGCGGCGGGCGACCGTCCGGGCGCTGTCGGCAGCGGCCGAGGCGGAGGACTGCGACGGAGCCGTGGTCCACGACGGCCGCGACCAGCCGCTGCTGGCGGTCTACGCCGCCGAGCCGCTGCGCCGCGAACTGGCACTGCTGTACGCCGAGCACGGCACGCTGGCCCACCTGCCGGTGCGACTGCTGCTGCCCGGACTGCGGCTGCGCCGCGTGACCTCCGCCGACGCGCTGGACTGCGACACCTGGGACGACCTGGCCGGTGCACGGTCCCGGATCAGGGACCATGGCACCGTGCTGGACGAATGGACCGCCGCGCTCAAGGCGGAACTCGGTATCGAACTCGACGTCGACACGGTCGCCCTGCTCGATCTCGCGCGGGACGCCGCCCACCAGGTGGCGCGCCCGGCCGCCCCGCTGACCACGTTCCTGGTCGGCTACGCGGCCGCGGCCCGCGGCGACGCCTCGCCGGAGGCGGTGTCGGAGGCCGCACGCAAGGCGGTGGAGCTGGCCCGGCGGTGGGAAGCGGAGCAGGGAACGGACACCGAATGAGCGGCCGGAACGGCCCGCCGGACGAACTCGACGCCGCGCTCCACCTCGCCAACGGGGAACGGGACGGCAGCCCGCGGGCCGGCGCCTGCGCCCACTGCCCTGCGCGCGACGGGGCCGCGCCCGCCGTGCCGCCCTCGCCGACCTCGCCGACCTCGCCCGCGGACGAGGAGGCGGACGAGGAGGCGGACGGGGGGACTGCCGCCGTACCGGACGGGGAGGCCGCGGACGACGGCCTGCTCCCCGGGTGGCTGACCGGTCGGGCACACCCGGACGGGCCGGACGGCGAGCCACCGCCTCCCCGGGCACCGGAACAGGACGGCGCCGGGCCGCTCGACACGCGCCGGGAGCAGAACGGCGGTGCGGACCCGCTCGACGACCTCGCCGCGCCCTGGGTGCCGCCCGAGCGGCACCGCACCCCCGCGGCCTCCCGGACCGCCGAGGAGGAGCACCCTCCCGGTTCCGGCGGGAGGGCTGCCCCGCAGGACGCGTCGCCCGCCGTCGTGCCCGGGCAGGACCGCACGCGCGCTGCGCCGGCACCCGCGCCCCCGGCGGAGCGGCAGGCGCCCGGCGCGCAGCGGCCGGCCGCGCCGCCGCCCGGCCACGCGACCTGGGACGGCGCGCGCCGCGCCGCCGCCCGGGCGGCCGGTGCCGCACCGGCCGTCTCCGTGCCGCTGGACCGGGCGGCGGGCGGGGTGCTCGCCGCTCCGGTCGAGGCGCTCGCAGACCTGCCGTCCTTCGACACGGCCGCCATGGACGGCTGGGCCGTCGCCGGTCCCGGCCCGTGGGAGACGGTCGGTCCGCCGCACGACCCGGGGGTGCTCGCCGGGGCCGCGGACCCGGCGCCCCTTCCCGACGGTTGTGCCGTGCGCATCGCCACCGGCGCCCGGATGCCGGTGGGGGCGACCGCGGTCCTCCGCAGCGAGTACGCCGTGCCGCACGGCGGGAGGCTGCGCCGGGCCTCGGAGGCCCCCGGAACGGAAGGCGGCACCGATGTCCGCCCGCGCGGTCAGGAGTGCCAGGCCGGGGACCGCCTGCTGCCGGCCGGCACGCCGGTCACCCCGCCCGTGCTCGGCCTGGCGGCCGCGGCCGGGTACGACCGGCTGACCGTCACGCCGCGGCCGCGCGCCGAGGTGCTGGTCCTCGGCGACGAACTGCTGCCCGCGGGCCTGCCGTCCGAGGGCCGTATCCGGGACGCGCTGGGACCGATGGTCGGCCCCTGGTTGGCCGCGCTCGGCGCCGAGGTGCTCGCGACCCGGCGGATCGGGGACGACGCGGAGGCGCTGCACGAGGCGCTCACCACCTCGACCGCCGACCTGGTCGTCACGACCGGCGGCACCGCCCACGGCCCGGTGGACCACCTCAGGCCGACGCTGCGGCGCCTCGACGCCGAGCTGCTCGTCGACGGGGTGGAGGTGCGGCCCGGGCACCCGATGCTGCTGGCCGCACTCTCCGGCGGGCAGACGGGCCGGCACGTCGTCGGGCTGCCCGGCAACCCGCTGGCCGCGGTCTCCGGTCTCCTCACGCTGGCCGAACCCCTGTTGCGGACCCGTGCCGGGCTGCCCGAGCCGGAACCGGTACGGGCCACGCTGACCGCGGCGGTCGCGGGCCACCCTCGTGACACCCGCCTGGTGCCCGTCGTGCGCAGTGCCGACGGGGCGGGGGCGACGCCGCTGCGTTGGCGGGGACCTGCCATGCTGCGGGGCGTGGCGGCGGCCTGCGCGCTCGCTGCCGTTCCGCCCGGTGGCGCCGCCGCGGGCACGTCCGTACGTCTGCTGGAGTTGCCCTGGTGAAGGCCGTCACCCTCGCGAAGGCCCCGCGGGATCCCGCGGAACGGCCGGTGCTGCTGCCGCGCTCGACCATAGGCCCGCTGCGGCAGGTGGGCCGCCGCCTGCTCGCGGCGCTCGCGGTGCTGTGGGCCACCGTGCTCATCGTCTACCTGGACCGGGACGGCTACTCCGACGCCGCGGACGGCACGGTCACCTTCCTCGACGCCGTCTACTACACGACGGTCACGCTCTCCACGACCGGATACGGCGACATCGCGCCGGTCAGCGACGGCGCCCGCATCGTCAACGTCCTGATCATCACGCCCCTCCGCATCACCTTCCTCATCATCCTCGTGGGCACCACATTGGAGGTGCTCACCGAGCGCACCCGCGAACAGTGGCGCCAGAAGCGCTGGAGGACCCACTTGCGCGACCACACCGTCGTCGTCGGCTTCGGCACCAAGGGCCGGTCGGCCGTCGAGACCCTGCTGTCCACCGGGATGGGCCGCGAACGCATCGTGCTCATCGACTCGGCGCACCACATCATCAAGATCGCCACCGAGGAGGGGTTCGCGGGCGTGGTCGGCGACGCCACCCGCAGCGACGTGCTCGCCCGCGCGGAAGTGCGCCGGGCCAAGCAGATCGTGGTGGCCCCGCAGCGCGACGACACCGCCGTCCTGGTGACCCTGACGGCCCGCCAGCTGAACCGGCGGTTGCGGATCGTGGCCGCGGTGCGGGAGGAGGAGAACGCACCGCTGCTGCGGCAGTCCGGAGCCGACGCGGTGATCACCAGCGCGAGTGCCGCGGGGCGCCTGCTGGGGCTGTCCATGCTCAGCCCCAACGCCAGCTCGGTGATGGAGGACCTCATCCAGCAGGGCAGCGGGCTCAGCCTCAACGAGCGTCCCGTCACCAAGAAGGAGGCGGGCCGCTCGCCGCGCGAGTGCGAGGACCTCGTCGTCAGCGTCGTGCGCGGGCACCGGCTGCTCGGCTACGACGATCCGGAGGCCGCCAGCCTCCAGCTGACGGACCGGGTGGTCGTCATCCACCGCTCGCTCGCCGCACAGCAGAACCACGAGTAGCGGCCCGCTGCCGTCCACGACCGGCCCGGCCGGAACGCCTCGCCCCGGCCGGGCCCGGCGACGGCTGTAGCGTCGGGGCCATGCATGCGATCACGATTCCCGAACCGGGCGGCCCCGAGGCGCTGGTGTGGAGCGAGGTACCCGACCCCGAGCCGGGCGAGGGCGAGGTCCTGGTCGAGGTGGCGGCGGCCGGCGTCAACCGGGCCGACCTGCTGCAGCGTCAGGGGCTCTACGATCCGCCGGCCGGGGAGTCGCCCTACCCGGGCCTGGAGTGCTCCGGGCGGATCGCCGCCGTGGGGCCCGGCGTATCGGGCTGGGCGGTGGGCGACGCCGTGTGCGCCCTGCTGGCGGGCGGCGGATACGCCGAGAAGGTCGTGGTGCCCTCCGGCCAACTCCTTCCGGTGCCGCGGGGACTCGACGCGGTGAGTGCCGCGGCGCTGCCCGAGGTGACCTGCACCGTCTGGTCGAACGTCTTCATGGTGGCGCACCTGCGCCCGGGCGAGACCCTGCTCGTGCACGGGGGTGCCAGCGGTATCGGCACCATGGCCGTCCAGCTGGCGAAGGCGGTGGGGGCGCGCGTCGCGGTCACCGCCGGGAGCCGCGCCAAACTCGAGCGCTGCGCGGAGCTGGGCGCGGACATCCTGGTGAACTACCGCGAGCAGGATTTCGTCGAGGAGCTGCGGAACGCGACGGACGGCCACGGGGCCGACGTCGTCCTCGACATCGTCGGAGCGAAGTACCTGGGCTCCAACGTCCGGGTGCTCGCGCCCAACGGCCGCCTGGCGATCATCGGCCTGCAGGGCGGGGTGAAGGGCGAGCTGAACCTCGCGGCACTGCTCGCGAAGCGCGGTGCCGTCACGGCGACCTCGCTGCGCGGCCGTCCCGCGTCCGAGAAGGCGGCGATCGTCGCCGCCGTCCGCGAGCACGTGTGGCCGCTGCTCGACGACGGCCGGGTGCGTCCCGTGCTGGACCGTACGGTGCCGATGGCCGAGGCCGCGCGCGCCCACCGGGTGCTGGAGGAGAGCAGCCACGTCGGCAAGGTCGTCCTCACCGTGTGAGCCGGGCCGGGGCTCCGGGGCGCGGGCCCGCCGGGGCTCCGGCGGTCTGACGGGCAGTCACCGAGATGCCGACCCCGGTTGTCCGTGTGACGCTGGTCACTCGGGGAAGTCAGACGGGTGTGAGGGAGGCAGCATGCGGTCCGGCCACACGTCTCTCGGCCTGGCGGGGGTCCCGCTGCTCGGCTGTGCGCTCCTCGTGCTGCTCCCGGGTGCGGACGTCGCGGCGGCCGCACCAGGCCCGCGCGCGGTGCCCGCGCCCGTTCCGTGCACCGGGGTGCCGCACCCCGGGAGCACCGCCGGTTCCTTCCCTGGCGCGGAGGGTGACGACGACGGGTGGGAGGCCCGTCGTACGCCCGCCCCGCAGCCGGATCGGGGCCCGGCACGGGAACCGGACGCGGAAGCCGTCCCGGAGGCGGGTGTGGCCGAGCCGGCCGGCGCGGTGCAGCCCTGGAGTCCCGCGCCCGTCGCGCCGCGGGACGCCACCCGCGACGGCACGGAGCGGACCGGCACGGAGCGGACCGGCACGGAACCGAGCGAGCCGGCGGAGGGCGGAGGACGGGCCGCGCTCCACGACGAAGGGGCCGCACCGGCCGGTGCACGGGCCTCGGCCGGGCCCGTCGTGCCCGTGCTGTCGCTGGGTGCCGGATTCGCCTCGTTGGGGCTCGGGCTGGCGTTCCTGGCGCTCCGCATGCGTCGGGGCTGATCCCGCCGCGGCGACCGACGGCCGGCGTGCAGAATGGGGATATGACACAGCCGAGCAATGAACGGTCGCAGGAGAGCCCGCACGTCCTGGTGGTCGGCCCGGACGGCATGGCTCTCGGCAGTGCCTCTCCCAAGGGAGGCGACGGGGAGTCCGACGAGCAGGCTGAGGTCCCGGTCACGGAGATGGTCGAGCAGCCCGCGAAGGTCATGCGGATCGGCAGCATGATCAAGCAGCTGCTGGAGGAGGTGAAGGCCGCCCCGCTCGACGAGGCGAGCCGGGTGAGGCTCCGGGAGATCCACGCCGGATCGGTGAAGGAGCTCGAGGACGGCCTCGCCCCCGAACTGATCGAGGAACTGGAGCGGCTCTCGCTGCCCTTCACCGAGGACGCCGTCCCCAGCGAGGCCGAGTTGCGCATCGCGCAGGCCCAGCTCGTCGGCTGGCTGGAGGGCCTCTTCCACGGCATCCAGACGGCACTGTTCGCCCAGCAGATGGCGGCGCGGTCGCAGTTGGAGCAGATGCGCCGTGCACTGCCGCCCGGCGCGATGCCGGAGGAGGACCTCGCCGACCCGGGAGCCGGCCGCTCCGGCGGCCCGTACCTCTGACGTACCCGACCACACGCGGGGCCGGGCACCACACGCGTGCCCGGCCCCGCGTGTGGTGCGTCAGTCCTTCGGCATGCCCGTCGAGACGGTGAGGTCGATGTCGTCGCTGTCCGGGTCGAACGCGTCGTACTCGTTGGGGCTCTGGTCCAGGACCATGTTCTTCCCCCAGACGTTCTCGTCCTCGTACGTCACCTTGCCGAGCTCCCAGCCCGCCTTGTCGAGGCACTCCTTGACGGAGTCGAAGGTGTTGAACGTGAGGCCCGGCATGTTCAGCTTGTCCTCGTCGGTATAGCTGTCCCGTGCTTCCGTGCACTCCGTGGCCTCGACGGTCCGCGAAGTGTCCTCCGGCTTGAAACCGTCGACGTCCGAGCCGTCCTGCGTGGGCTCGCCGCCTCCGCCGCCGGTGCCGGATTCCCGTGACTGGACGGGAGAGGGAGCCGACGTGGTCCCCCGGGCCTCCGGATCGCTCTTGCTGCCGCCGTTGATCAGGCTCACCGCGATGACGATCACGACGACCACGACCACCGCGGCGATCGTCGAACCGATGACGACCCCGTTGCTGCTCTTGCCGCCCCGGCTCTGCACCGGCGGCCCGCCGGGGCGGCCCATCCCGTACGGCGGGGGAGTGTTCGCGCCCTGCTGCGCGTACGGCGCCGGTGCCGGGGTGCTGAAGCCGGGCTGCCCCATGGGGCCGGTGGGCGGCGGGGTGGAGGGGCCGTAACCGGCCGCGTACTGGCCGGCGAAGGGCGGCTGCGCCGAGCCCGGGGGCGGCGGCGGGGTGCTGCCGTCCCCGACCGGCGGGAAGACGGCCTGTCCGACCCCCGCTCCACTCGGGGCGGGCCCGTTGCCCACGATGACGGGTGCGGCACCACCGGAGGTGCCGGAGTTGCGGAGCCGGTCGCACTCCTCGTGCATCGCCTCGGCGCTCGGGAACCGGTCGTCGGGGTTCTTCCTGAGCGTCCGGGCCACCAGCGCGTCCACGGCCGGGGACACCGCACGGTTGACGGTGGACGGTGCCACCGCCTCCTCCTGCACGTGCGCGTACGCGATCGCCAGCGGCGAGTCCGCGTCGAACGGCAGCCGGCCGGTGAGCAGTTCGAAGAGCAGGATGCCCACCGAGTACAGGTCCGAGCGGGCGTCCACGCCGCGTCCCAGCGCCTGCTCCGGGGAGAGGTACTGCGGAGTACCGACGACCATGCCGGTCTGCGTCATCGACGTCACACCGGACTGCATGGCCCGCGCGATGCCGAAGTCCATGACCTTGACCACACCGCGTTTGGTGACCATCACGTTTCCGGGCTTGATGTCGCGGTGCACCAGGCCCAGTTCGTGGCTGACCTCCAGGGCCGCCAGCACGTCACCGGTGATCTTCAGGGCCTTGTCGGCGGGCATCGCCCCGAACTGTGCGATGTCCTCGTCCAGGACCGTGCGCAGCGGCTTGCCCTCGACGTACTCCATGACGATGTACGGAACGGGCGCCCCGTCGATCTCGTCCTCACCGGAGTCGAAGACCGAGACGATGTTGGTGTGCGTCAGCTTGGCGACGGACTGCGCCTCGCGGCGGAACCGCTCGCGGAAGGACTGCTCCCGCCCCAGATCGGTGTGGAGGGTCTTGACCGCGACCTGCCGGTCCAGCACCGAGTCGTAGGCGAGGTAGACGGAGGCCATGCCGCCCTCGCCGAGCAGGCTCTGCAGCTGGAACCGTCCGTTGCCGACCGCTCGGCCGACGTACTGGGCCGACTGCGCGCCGTCGTCGCTCATCTGCCTGCTCCCCCTTGGCGGCGCTGCGCCGTGTGGACGTCCCTGCGACCGGATGCCCCGCGGACCTCCGCCGTGCCGTGACCTGCTCCCGGGTCAGTCTGCCCAAGGGCCCCTTCACGTCAAGGGTGTTGCCCGTTCCGTGACCCGATGCGCATCCGGTCGGCACCATGCCGGGACATGGCCGTGTCAAGCATCCCACCCCGCCGGACCCTGCTCCGCCCCGGGGTGCGGCATTCCCCGCCGGATGTCCCCGGACGGACTTGCCAGCCCGCCGCCGCAGCCGCTTGTATGGCCATTCCGCTCTGTCATGGCCCCGGGCCGGAGGTTGTAGCCTCCACCCCGGGGGATGGGCAGTACGACCGCGTCACCCGCGGACCGATCGACGGCGAGGACACATGGCAGATTCGCAAGCCGCTGGCGGCTCCCCGGAGCCCCGTGCGACGGGCGGCTCCGGGCCCGACTCGCCGGAGTCCTGGGGCAACAACGGACTGGTCGGCGACGGCCGCTACCGCCTCACCCGCCGCCTCGGACGCGGCGGCATGGCGGAGGTGTACGCCGCGGAGGACGTACGCCTGGGGCGCACCGTCGCGGTGAAGCTGCTGCGCTCCGACCTCGCCGAGGATCCGGTGTCCAAGGCGCGCTTCACGCGCGAGGCGCAGTCGGTCGCGGGACTCAACCACCACGCGGTGGTCGCCGTCTACGACTCCGGAGAGGAGACCGTCGGCGGCAACGTCGTGCCGTACATCGTGATGGAGCTGGTCGAGGGCCGCACCATCCGCGAGCTGCTCATGGGCGAGACGGCTCCCCCGCCCGACCAGGCGCTGATCATCGTCTCCGGCGTGCTGGAGGCCCTCGCCTACAGCCACCAGCACGGCATCGTGCACCGCGACATCAAGCCGGCCAACGTCATCATCACCCACGAGGGCGCCGTGAAGGTGATGGACTTCGGCATCGCGCGCGCCCTGCACGGCGCGTCCAACACGATGACGCAGACCGGCATGGTGATGGGCACGCCGCAGTACCTCTCCCCGGAGCAGGCGCTCGGCAAGACCGTCGACACCCGGTCCGATCTGTACGCCACCGGCTGCCTGCTGTACGAGCTGCTGACACTGCGGCCCCCGTTCACCGGGGAGACGCCGCTGTCCGTGGTGTACCAGCACGTGCAGGACGACCCGGTGCTACCGTCCCGCGCCTTCGACGGGGTGCCGCCGGAGCTCGACGGACTGGTCATGCGCTCCCTGGCCAAGGAGCCGGACGACCGCTTCCAGACCGCGGAGGAGATGCGCGGGCTGGTGCAGTACGGCCTGCGGATGCTCCAGGAGCAGGGCGGCCACACCGGAGGCCTGTGGAACACCGGCGCGGTGGGCGCGGCCGCCATGGGGGCCACCCCGGCGGCCGGTGCCCCCGGAGCGGCCGGCGGCGGCGACACCCCGACACGCATGGGACCGCCGCTGCTCATGGGGCCCCCGGACCGCGACGACGGCGGTTTCGAGGGCGGCCCGCGGAACGGTGGCGGCGGTGGCAACGGTGCGAAGTACGCGCTCGTCGCCTTCCTCGCGGTGCTCGCGATCGCCGCGGGCGTCTTCTTCGCGCTCCGGGCGGGCGACGAGGGCGACGGCACTCCCGGCCCCGTGCCCTCCTCCTCCACCTCTTCCGACAGCACCTCCCGCGAGCCCACGGGCGAGGACAGCGGGACCGGGGGTCAGGGTTCGACCGGCGGCGACACCTTCACGCCCAGCGAGGAGCCCTCGCCCACCGAGGAGTCGCCGTCGCCGTCGCCGAGCGACACCACCGAGCCGACCACCGAAGCACCCTCCCCCACCCCGACGGACGGCACCGTCGGCGGCGGGGGCGGCGACCCCACGGACGGCGGGACGAGTACGGGCGGCGAGACCGGCGACACCAGCAGCACCCCCACGGGCGGCGCCACCGAGGGCAGCGGCGAGGCCGCCTCGGGGGCGTCGACGGGCACCGGCTCCGGAGGCACCGACGGCGGGGACACCGCCTGACCGCCGCCTCCGCGGCTGCCCCGCCCGCTCCGGCTCCCGCCGGTCCGTCAGTGCTGCTCGCTGCGGGCGCGCAGCCGGGCGACGTAGGCGGCGGCCTGCGAGCGCCGTTCCATGCCCAGCTTCGCCAGCAGGCCGGACACGTAGTTCTTGATGGTCTTCTCCGCGAGGTGGAGCTGCTCCCCGATGGCCCGGTTGGTCATGCCCTCGCCGATGAGGTCCAGGATGCGCCGTTCCTGGTCGGAGAGCCGTGACAGGAGTGCGTCGCCGCTGGTCCGGCCCGGCTCCGAGCCGTTGCGCAACCGGTCGAGGACCCGCTGGGTGGCGGTCGGGTCCAGCAGCGAGCGGCCCGCGGCCACGTCCCGCACCGCGGTGATCAGCTCCGAGCCGCGGATGCCCTTCAGCACGTAGCCCGAGGCTCCGGCCAGGATCGCGTTGAAGTGTGCCTCCTCGTCGGAGTAGGAGGTGAGCATCAGGCACCGCACGTGCGCGTCGCGGGACCGGATCTCGCGGCACACCTCGACGCCGTCGCCGTCGGGGAGCCGGACGTCGAGGACCGCCACGTCGGGCCGGACGGCGGGCAGCCGGATCAGCGCCTCGGCGGCCGTACCGGCCTCGCCGATCACCTCGATGTCGTCCTCGACCGCGAGCATGTCGTGCACGCCGCGCCGGACGACCTCGTGGTCGTCGAGCAGGAATACGGTGATTTTTCCTTTTTCGTGCACGCAGTCAGTCTCACACACCGATACGGCCTTGTGCTCTGCCGACCCTTCCCGTCCACCGGGGGTGCGGGTTAACGTGCGTTTGTCCCGTGAGCTTGCGAAGCTGTGACCAGCGCTGCCCCGACGCCAGGTGATTTTACTTGGAAATCCAAGGAAAATCGCAGGTCAGGGGCCTTCGCTCACGCTGGAGGTGCTGGGTAACTTGTCTTCAGCGGGCTGTCGGACGGGACAGACGTCACCGCTCGGTTCCGTCCGCGCCGCACCCAACCCCGTGCGCCGCATCGGTATCGGGCGAGCCGCACTGGCTGCCCGGCGGACCCCGGGGGCCGGACAGACGGAGGAGCACACGTGACCGTGGAAGGCACTGCCGCGCGCTCGAAGACGACGCGCCGCAGCGGCGGCACCGGTAAGCGCGCGAGCGCGGCCAGGAAGAAGACGGCCGCCGCCGCGAAGACCGAGCCGCAGCTCGTACAGCTGCTGACCCCCGAGGGCGAGCGGGTGGAGCACCCGGACTACGCCATCGACCTGACATCCGAGGAGCTGCGCGGGCTGTACCGCGACATGGTGCTGACCCGGAGATTCGACGGCGAGGCCACCGCCCTGCAGCGCCAGGGCGAGCTCGGCCTGTGGCCCTCGCTGCTCGGCCAGGAAGCCGCGCAGATCGGATCCGGCCGCGCCCTGCGCGGGGACGACTACGTCTTCCCCACCTACCGCGAGCACGGCGTCGCCTGGTGCCGGGGTGTCGAACCCTCGAAGCTGCTCGGCATGTTCCGCGGCGTGAACAACGGCGGCTGGGACCCGAACAGCAACAACTTCCACCTCTACACCATCGTGATCGGCTCGCAGGCGCTGCACGCCACGGGCTACGCGATGGGTGTCGCCAAGGACGGCGCGGACTCGGCGGTGATCGCCTACTTCGGCGACGGCGCGTCCAGCCAGGGCGACGTGGCGGAGGCCTTCACCTTCTCGGCGGTCTACAACGCCCCGGTGGTGTTCTTCTGCCAGAACAACCAGTGGGCGATCTCGGAGCCCACCGAGCGGCAGTCCCGCGTCCCGATCTACCAGCGTGCCCAGGGCTTCGGCTTCCCGGGCGTCCGCGTGGACGGCAACGACGTCCTCGCCTGCCTGGCGGTCACGCGGGCCGCGCTGGAGAAGGTCCGCACCGGTGACGGTCCGATGCTGGTCGAGGCGTTCACCTACCGCATGGGTGCGCACACCACCTCCGACGACCCCACCCGCTACCGGCAGGACGACGAGCTGGCGGCCTGGGAGGCCAAGGACCCGATCCTCCGGCTGCGCACGTACCTGGAGAACGAGAAGATCGTCGACGCGGACTTCCTCGCCGCGGTCGACGAGGAGGCCGACCGTCTCGCCAAGCAGCTCCGCGAGGACGTGCGGGCCATGCCGGATCCGGATCCGATGGCGATGTTCGAGCACACCTACGCCGACGGCCACGCGTTGGTGGACGAGGAGCGCGAGCAGTTCGCGCAGTACCTGGCGTCCTTCGCCGACGAGACCGACACCGCTGCGGCCGGGAAGGGCGACTGAGACATGGCCACCACCAAGATGCCCATCGCCAAGGCGCTCAACGAGTCCCTGCGCAGGTCGATGGAGGACAATTCCAAGGTCCTCGTCATGGGCGAGGACGTCGGCAAGCTCGGCGGCGTCTTCCGCATCACCGACGGGCTCCAGAAGGACTTCGGCGAGGAGCGGGTCATCGACACCCCGCTCGCCGAGTCCGGGATCATCGGCACCGCCATCGGTCTCGCGCTGCGCGGCTACCGTCCGGTCGCGGAGATCCAGTTCGACGGCTTCGTCTTCCCCGCGTACGACCAGATCGTCACTCAGCTCGCGAAGATGCACGCCCGCGCCCTGGGCAAGGTCCGGCTTCCGGTCGTCATCCGCATCCCCTACGCCGGCGGCATCGGCGCGGTCGAGCACCACAGCGAGTCGCCGGAGGCGCTGTTCGCGCACGTCGCCGGCCTCAAGTGCGTCTCCCCGTCGAACGCCTCGGACGCCTACTGGATGATGCAGCAGGCCATCGAGTCCGACGACCCGGTGATCTTCTTCGAGCCCAAGCGGCGCTACTGGGAGAAGGGCGAGGTCGACACCGAGGCCATCCCGGATCCGCTGCACTCCGCGCGCGTCGCGCGGCAGGGCACCGACCTCACCCTCGCCGCCTACGGGCCGATGGTGAAGACCTGCCTGGAGGCCGCCTCGGCCGCCGAGGAGGAGGGCAAGTCCCTCGAGGTCGTCGACATGCGTTCGATGTCCCCGATCGACTTCGACACCCTGCAGCAGTCCGTGGAGCGGACCCGCCGCCTGGTCGTGGTGCACGAGGCACCGGTCTTCCTCGGCACCGGGTCCGAGGTGGCCGCACGGATCACCGAGCGCTGCTTCTACCACTTGGAGGCGCCGGTGCTGCGCGTCGGCGGCTTCCACGCGCCGTACCCGCCCGCCCGGCTGGAAGAGGAGTACCTGCCGGGGCTGGACCGGGTGCTCGACGCCGTCGACCGCGCACTGGCGTACTGAGGGACCGAGGAGAGTCGTGACGATGACGAGTACGCAGTCCAGGTTCCGTGAGTTCAAGATGCCCGACGTGGGCGAAGGGCTCACCGAGGCCGAGATCCTCAAGTGGTACGTCCAGCCCGGCGACAACGTCGCCGACGGCCAGGTCGTCTGCGAGGTGGAGACCGCGAAGGCCGCCGTCGAGCTGCCGATCCCCTTCGACGGCGCGGTGGCCGACCTGCGCTTCGACGAGGGCACGACGGTCGACGTCGGCACGGTGATCATCACCGTCGACACCGACCCGTCGGCCGGACCGGCCGAGGGCGGGGCCGCCCCCGCCGCCGAACCGGCTCCGGAGAGCAGCGGCGGTCAGGAAGGCGGCGAGGGGGAGAAGCGGCAGGCCGTGCTGGTCGGCTACGGCGTGTCCACCTCCTCGACCAAGCGCCGCCCCCGGAAGCAGCAGAACGGCGGAACCGCCGCACAGCAGGCCCTGCAGGCCGAGATGAACGGGGCGGCTCCGCCCCCCGCCGAGCCCGCCGAGCCCGCCGCGGCGAGCGGCGGCCCGGTCGTCCGGAACGGCGCGGCGGCCCCCGCCCAGGACAGGCCGCTGGCGAAGCCTCCGGTCCGCAAGCTGGCCAAGGACCTGGGCATCGACCTGGCCACCGTGGTTCCGACCGGTCGCGACGGCATCATCACCCGCGACGACGTGCACGCGGCGGCCTCCGCCACCGCCGGGTCCCCGGCCCCGCAGGCCGCCGAGGCCCCGGCTGCCGCCGCGCCGGCCGTGGAACCCGGCGCCCGGGAGACCCGCATCCCGGTCAAGGGCGTGCGGAAGGCCACCGCGGCCGCGATGGTGGGCAGCGCGTTCACCGCCCCGCACGTCACCGAGTTCGTGCAGGTCGACGTCACCCGCACCATGAAGCTCGTGCAGGAGCTCAAGCAGGACCCGGACATGGCCGGCCTGCGGGTCAACCCGATGCTCATGGTCGCGCGGGCGTTCCTGCTGGCCATCCGCCGCAACCCGGAGGTCAACGCCTCCTGGGACGAGGCGAACCAGGAGATCGTCCGGAAGCACTACGTGAACCTGGGCATCGCCGCGGCCACCCCGCGGGGGCTGATCGTGCCGAACATCAAGGACGCGCACGCCAAGACCCTCCCGGAGCTGGCCACCTCGCTCTCCGACCTGGTGGGCACCGCCCGCGAGGGCAGGACCGCCCCGGCCGACATGCAGGGCGGCACGGTGACCATCACCAACGTCGGCGTCTTCGGCGTCGACACGGGCACGCCCATTCTCAACCCGGGCGAGTCCGCGATTCTCGCGTTCGGTGCGGTCCGCGACATGCCGTGGGTGCACAAGGGCAAGGTCAAGCCGCGCAAGGTGACCACCCTGGCGCTCTCCTTCGACCACCGTCTGGTGGACGGCGAGCTGGGGTCCAAGGTGCTTGCCGACATCGCGGCGGTCCTGGAACGTCCCAAGAGGCTCATCACCTGGGCCTGACCGCCTCGTTCAGCGGCCTCTCCCGCCCGCGCCGGCCTCCGTCCCGCACGGAGTCCGGCGCGGGCGGCGCCGTTCCACGGGCCGTCGGCCGCCCGTTCCGTGCCCGGATGCAGCCGCTGCTCCGCCGCGCGACGATGGAAGGGAACGCGACGCGTTCATGAGGAGGTGCGCCATGTCGGATACTCACTGGAACGTGGACGTCGCCGTCACCGAGGACGGCCGGGAGACGCGCTGCCGGGCGCGGCTCAGCGGCCGTGAGGGAACGGCCATGATCGGTGAAGGGGTCGCCCGGGCCAATCCGGCCGACGAGAACGTCGCGGCGATCGGCGACGAACTCGCTGCCGCCCGCGCCTTGTCGGACCTCTCCCACCAGTTGCTCAACACGGCGGCCCGGGACATCGAGTCCCGGACGCACACCCCGGTGCAGGGTCTGCGGGCCTGAGTCCCGGAGGGCGACCGGCGCCGGTCTCCGGCCTCCCCGGGAGCGGCAGGCGGTGCGTGGAGGACCGCCGTCCGCCATGCGGACCGGGGACACCCACGCATCCCTGTTGTATCTAAGATGTGTGCATGCCCTCCTCCGTCCGCACCGGCGCCGCCTCCCCGACTCCGCAGCCACCCGCCGCCGAGCGGGTGTACACGCACGTCAAACAGGCAGTCCTGGAGCGCCGTTACGAAGGCGGCATGCTCCTGACCGAGGGAGAACTGGCCGACGCGGTCGGGGTCTCCCGCACTCCCGTCCGAGAAGCGCTGCTGCGCCTCGAGGTCGAGGGCCTGCTGAAGCTCTACCCCAAGAAGGGTGCGCTGGTCCTGCCGGTCTCCGCGCAGGAGATCGCCGACGTCGTCGAAACCCGGCTGCTGGTCGAGGAGCACGCCGTGCGCCGGGCGGCCGGGGCGACGCCGGCGGGCCTGATCGAGGGCCTGGAGGCGCTGCTGTCCCGGCAGCAGGAGGAGGCCGACGCGAGTCGGCTCGCCGACGCCGCCGTGAGCGACCGCTGCTTCCACGCCGAGATCGTCCGTGCCACCGGCAACGCCATCCTGGTCCGCCTCTACGACCAGCTCCGCGACCGCCAACTGCGGATGGGCGTCGCCGTCATGCACGCCCACCCCGACCGCATCGCCAAGAACATCACCGAACACGGCGAGATCCTCGCCGCGCTGCGCTCCGGCGACGCGGAGGCGGCGGCAGCCGCGGTGCACCGCCACGTCGGCCGCGTCCGCACCCTGGTGCACGGTGATGTCCGGTGACGCACTCACCCGCGCCGGAGCCGGAGTCCGCTCCCGCTCCCGAACCCCCCGGTGGCCGGCGGGCCGTGGCGATGTGGATGGTCGGCGTCGCGGTCTACTTCGTCGCCGTCACCTTCCGCACCAGTCTGGGCGTGGCCGGACTGGACGCCGCGGAACGCTTCGAGGTCACCGCCTCCGCACTCTCGACGTTCTCCCTGCTGCAACTGCTGGTCTACGCCGGCATGCAGATCCCCGTCGGCCTCCTCGTCGACCGCTGGGGCACCCGCCGCGTGCTCATCGCCGGTGCGCTGCTGTTCACCACCGGACAGCTCGGCTTCGCACTGGCGGGGAGCTACCCGGTCGCCCTGGCCTGCCGTGCCCTCCTCGGCTGCGGCGACGCGCTCACCTTCATCAGCGTGCTGCGGCTGGGCAACCGCTGGTTCCCCGCCCGACGGAGCCCGCTCGTGGCGCAGCTCGCCGGACTCGTCGGGATGTCCGGCAGCCTCGTCACCACTCTCGTGCTCGCCCGCGTCCTCAGCGCCTTCGGCTGGACGGCGACCTTCGCGGGCAGCGCCGCCGCCGGCGCGCTCGTCCTGCTGCTCGTCGTGCTGTTCCTGCGGGACCACCCGGAAGGCTTCGCGCCCGCGACCGTCCGGCACGCCGGCGCCGCCTCCGTCCGCCGCCAGACCGCCGCCGCGTGGCGCGAACCCGGCACCCGGCTCGGCATGTGGGTGCACTTCACCACGCAGTTCCCCGCGATGGTCTTCCTGCTGCTGTGGGGCATGCCGTTCCTCGTCCAGGACCAGGGCCTGGACCGGACGGAGGCAGGCGGCCTGCTCACCCTGGTCGTCGCCAGCAACCTGGGCATCGGCCTCGGCTACGGCCAGCTCCTCGCCCGCCACCACGCCGCCCGCATGCCGCTCGCGCTCGGCACCGTGGCCGCCACCACCGTCCTGTGGGCCGCGGCCCTCCACTGGCCGGGGGCAACGCCCGCTCCGGTGCTGATCGCCCTCTGCGTGGTGCTCGGGGCCTGCGGCCCGGCCTCCATGATCGGCTTCGACTTCGCGCGGCCCGCCAACCCGCCGGAACGCCAGGGCACCGCCTCCGGCATCGTGAACATCGGCGGCTTCACCGCCTCCATGACCACGCTGCTCGCCGTCGGGGTGCTGCTCGACCTGACCGGCGACGACTTCCCGTCCGCGCTGTCGGTGGTGTTCGTGCTGCAGGCGTTCGGTGTCTGCCAGATCCTGCGCCTGCGGGGCCGCGCCCACCGCAGGGAGCGCGAACGCGTGGTCGCCAGCCGGGTCGAGACCGTGCACGTGCCGGCCTGACCCGGAGGCGCCCGATCCCGGCTCAGGGGGTGACGGAGAAGTTCCGCAGGATCGACGCGGCCAGTTTCCCGTCGCCCTCGACCTTGACCTGATCCTCGACCTTCTCCGGTCGGGTCCGCCCGCACGCCAGGCGCACGTACGTCTCCCAGTCCAGCGTCAGCGTGACCGACGGTCCCAGCGAGACACTGCCGTCCACAGTGGCGTGTCCCTGGTCGTCCGTCCGGACCGTGCGCAGGAACTCGACCGGCCCGGAGACGTCGAGGACCACCGCGGTGCGGGGCGGAACGCCGGCCCGCCCGGCGACCGACGGCAGTCCCGCCGTCAGTACGTCCCGCGCGACGAACGCCCCCGGGGAGTCCAGATTGCCGGGCGAGCCGAGCGCGCGGCGCACGTCCTGCTCGTGCACCCACACGTCGAAGGCCCGGATCTGCAGGAGACGTTCGAGGGTGATCGGGTCCTTCCCGGGAAGCACGTGGCGGACCTCGGCGTCCGGCTCGCGCTTCTCGTTGCGCAGCTGCCGGGCACGGCGGAGGAGGGTGTACTCCAGTTCGCTCGTCATCTCCGGCGCGGTGTGGTGGCGCCGGACGTCGACCTGCACCTCCATGTACCGGCTGGTGTCGTCGGTGACGTGGTACAGGTCGCGGGGCAGGGTGTGTATGGGGCGCGGATCGCCGAGCAACTCGCACTCGATGCCGATGATGTGGGACACGACGTCTCGGACCGACCACCCGGGGCAGTCGGTCCGGCGGTTCCACTGCCCCTCGGCAAGCGGCTGCACCAGCTCGGACAGCGCTTCGATGGACTGGGTCCAGGCGTCAACGTAGGGCTGCAGGCTTGGGTGGTCGGTCACGAGGCCTCTCGGGCGGTACGGATGCGTTCGCGGTACGGGTGCTCCCAAGCTACGCTCGCTCGGGCACCCCGGCAGTGCTTTTGGATGACGATGCTATGCCTTTCAGCGCCTCGGGAAGAGACGGTGGTACCGTGCACGACTCATCGCTGCGCACCGCACTGGTCCAACTCCGCGTCGACTCCGACGAACCGCCCGCCGCCCGCCGCGAACGGGCCGCGGCGCGCGTCCGCGAGCAGGCGGACGCCGATCTGGTGGTTCTGCCGGAGCTCTGGCCGGTCGGTGCCTTCGACTACGAGCGCTTCGGGGCCGAGGAGGAGTCCGCGGCCGACGGCCCCACCGCGCGTGCGATGGGCGCGGCGGCGCGGGACGCAGGGGTCTGGCTGCACGCCGGCTCCGTCGTGGAACGCGCGCCCGGCGGGGAGTTGTTCAACACCTCGCTGGTCTTCTCCCCCGACGGCGCGCTCGCGGCGACCTACCGGAAGATCCACCGCTTCGGCTTCGACCGCGGTGAAGCCACCTTGATGTCCGCGGGCACCGAGCCGGTCACCGTCGAGCATCCGGCGGCCACGCTGGGCCTCGCCACCTGCTACGACCTGCGCTTCCCCGAACTCTTCCGCCGCCTGACCGACGCCGGGGCCCGCGCGTTCGTCGTCCCCGCCGGCTGGCCGGAGGCCCGCGCCGAGCACTGGACCCTGTTCGCCCGCGCCCGCGCGGTGGAGAACCAGGCCTACGTACTCGCCTGCGGCACCGCCGGCACGCACGCCGGCGTGCCCCAGGCCGGACGCAGCCTCGTCGTCGACCCCTGGGGAGAGGTCGTCGCGGAAGCCGCCGACGCCGAGGAGCAGGTGGTGACGGCCCGGATCGACACGACCCTCGTCGAGAGGGTGCGCGAGACCTTCCCCGCCCTCAAGGACCGGGTGCTCTGACGCCGCTCGGCCCGGAGCGGACGCCCACCCACGGCAGCGGGCCGGCTCCGGGACGGCTGCTGCCGCCGGAACCGGCCCGCCGGGCCGGGTGCGCGTCGCTCAACGGGCCCCGGTGTGGATGTCCAGGAACTCCTCGAAGGAGAGCTTCCCGTCGGCGTTGCTGTCCTTGGCGTTGATGACGGCCTGCGCCATGGACTCGGTGTAGTGGATGTCCCCCAGGTCGGCCATCGCCCGGTGGAACTCCTTCGCCGTGATGAACCCGTCGCCGTCCGAGTCGAACTTGTCGAACGCCTTGCGTACTTCCGCCGCGTCGGCCATGTGGGCACTCCCCGATGTGAGTCGCTGTCGCGCTCAGCCTACAGACACCCGTCCCCCGCCCGGCCCCCTGCGGGCGGGCCGGGCGCTCGGAGCGGCAGCGCGTGCTCGGGCCGCGTGCTGGGGCGAGGAAAGGCCGCCGGGGCCGATAGGATTTCGGGCATGGCGGCCACTGGAACTGAGCAAGCGGGGAAGGCGTACTACGTCTCCACTCCCATCTACTACGTGAACGACGCTCCGCACCTGGGCCACGCCTACACGACCGTCGCGGGCGACGTGCTCACGCGCTGGCACCGCCAGCGCGGCGAGAAGGTGTGGTACCTCACCGGCACGGACGAGCACGGCCAGAAGATCATGCGCACCGCGGAGGCGAACGGGGTCAGTCCCCAGGAGTGGTGCGACAAGCTCGTCGAGGAGTCCTGGAAGCCCCTCTGGGAGCACCTGGAGATCGCCCACGACGACTTCATCCGCACCACCGAGAAGCGGCACACCGACCGCGTGCGGGAGTTCGTGCAGGACCTCTACGACCGCGGCGAGATCTACCAGGGCGGCTACGAGGGCCCGTACTGCGTCGGCTGCGAGGAGTACAAGAGCTACGGCGAGCTGCTGGACGGCGAGGGCGAGTTCGAAGGGCAGCAGCTCTGCCCCGTCCACAAGAAGCCGGTGGAGATGCTCAAGGAGGAGAACTACTTCTTCAAGCTCTCCGAGTACGGCCCGAAGCTGCTGGAGCACTACGAGCAGAACCCGGGCTTCATCCAGCCCGAGTCGGCCCGCAACGAGGTGGTGAACTTCGTGCGGCAGGGGCTGGAGGACCTGTCGATCTCCCGGTCGACCTTCGACTGGGGCGTCAAGGTGCCCTGGGACGACAAGCACGTCATCTACGTGTGGATCGACGCGCTGCTCAACTACGCGACGGCCGTGGGCTACGGCTCCGACCAGGAGAAGTTCGAGGGCACCTTCCCCGCGGACGTGCACCTGGTCGGCAAGGACATCCTCCGCTTCCACGCGGTGATCTGGCCGGCGATGCTCATGGCGAACGGGCTGCCGCTGCCGCACCGGATCGCCGCCAACGGCTGGCTGATGGTCGGCGGCGAGAAGATGTCGAAGTCCAACCTGACCGGCATCTCCCCGCAGCAGCTCACCGAGCACTTCGGCGTCGACGCCTACCGCTGGTACTTCCTCCGGGCGATCGCCTTCGGCCACGACGGCTCGTTCTCGTGGGAGGACTTCTCCGCCCGCTACACCAGCGAACTGGCCAACGACTTCGGCAACCTCGCCTCCCGCGTCGCCGCGATGGTGGGCAAGTACTTCGGTGGTTCCCTGCCCGAGGCGACCTCGGCGGGCCAGGCCGAGCAGGAGATCGTGGCGGGGCTGGAGCGGGCGGCCGCGGAGGCGGACCGCCGCATCGGCGACGAGCTCGACTTCGCGGGCGGCATCGCGGCCGTCTTCGACTTCATCAAGCAGGTCAACGGCTACCTCACCGAGCAGGCGCCCTGGAAGGTCGCCAAGGACCCCTCCGCCCAGGCCCAGGCCCGGCTCGCGACCATCCTCAACACGGCGGCCGAGTCGCTGCGGGCCTGTGCGGTGCTGCTGAACCCGGTGATGCCCGCGACCTCGCAGAAGCTGTGGGACTCCCTCGGCGCCGAGGAGTCGCTCGGTGCGCTCGACGACCAGCGCATGCAGGACGCCGGCCGCTGGGGCCTGCTCCCGGCCGGCTCCACGGTCACCAAGGGTGCGGTGCTCTTCCCCCGACTGGAGGACTGACCGCCCCCCTCGGGCGGCCACCCGGCCCGTCCGGAGCCAATGCCCTCCGCCCGACGCCGGCGGGTTCTCTCCCGGCGGCGTCGGAAGGGGCCCGTGCCGGTACTCAGGGCCCGGCGTGCACCGCGCCGGGCACTCTCAGCCCCGCTGCCAGCCGGTCCACCTCGGCGCACGCGTCCGGGTACGGGGTGCCTTCCGGATGCAGGGTGAGCAGCGCGACGACGGCCCGGTCGTCCGCGCCGACGGTGCCGGTGGAGTGCAGCACCCCGCCGACCAGGTCGATGCCGCAGGCTCCGGACGCTTCGCGGTCCGCCGGGCCGCAGGGCGCGTCGAAGCCGGACCAGCCCTGTTTGAGCGACCACGGCCGCGCGAAGGCGGACGGGATGCCGAAGTACTGGTCGTAGCCGTCCGCCGCGGTCCGGGGGGCAGTGCGCAGCGCGCCCATGACGAGGTCGCGGACCGGTGCGGGCGTGTCCTCCAGCAGGTGACGGTAGAGGCGCACGGTGTCCGCCGCAGTCAGCGCCGTGTACCCCCAGAAACCCGGATGGGAGGCGGGTGGCGGGGCGGTGCCGGTCAGTCCGAGCCGGGCCGCCATGCGCGCGACGATCGCGCTGCCGCCGTTGCGCGCCCAGTAGTGGCTCGCCGCACCGTCGTGGCTGCGCCGCAGCATGTCCGTCAGGCGGGAGTGCTCCGCAGCGGGCAGTTCGTCGAGCGGGCCGCGCTCCCACAGGTGGTCCAGGGCGAGGAGGATCTTCACCACGGAGGCGGAGCGGAACGGCAGGTCCGCCGCGACCCGCTCGGTGACGGCGCCCGTCGCCCGGTCGAGGACGACGGCGCCGACGGCCGTGGCGGTGCTGCCGAACGGGACACGGCTGTCGTGCTCGGGCACGGTCCTCCTCGGCGGGCTCGCTCCGCTCCTCGCGCTGCCGCGGGGAGCGGCGCACCCGGACGGCCGGTCCGGGTGCGCCGTGCGGTCGTGACGGCGGTTACTCCGCCGGCTTCTCCGGGGCGGGCTTGACCTGCGGCGGCTTTCGCACCGAGAGGTGGAGCTCCTTCAGCCGGGACTCGTCGACCTCGCTGGGGGCGCCCATGAGGAGGTCCAGGGCGTTGCCGTTGAGCGGGAAGGCGATCGTCTCGCGGATGTTCGGCTCGTCGGCCAGGAGCATCACGATGCGGTCGATGCCGGGGGCGATGCCGCCGTGCGGCGGGGCGCCGAAGCGGAATGCCCGCAGCATGCCGCCGAACTCCCGCTCGACGTCGTCCCGCGAGTACCCGGCGATGCCGAACGCTTCGTACATGACGTCCGGTTCGTGGTTCCGGATGGCGCCGGAGGACAGCTCCACGCCGTTGCAGACGATGTCGTACTGCCAGGCGAGGATGTCGAGCGGGTCCTGGGTGCGCAGCGCCTCCAGGCCGCCCTGCGGCATCGAGAACGGGTTGTGGGAGAACTCGATCTTCCCGGTGTCCTCGTCCCGCTCGAACATCGGGAAGTCCACGATCCAGCAGAACCGGAAGACACCCTCGGTGAAGTGGCCGGTGCGGCGCGCGACCTCGACGCGTACCGCGCCCATGATCCGGGAGACCTCGTCGAACTCGCCGGCGCCGAAGAAGATCGCCGTGCCCGGCTTGGCGTCGAGCGCGGACAGCAGGGCCGCCGTGTCCTCCTCGGTGAGGAACTTGGCGATGGGCCCGGTGAGCGCGGAGTCGTCGCCGACCCGCACCCAGGCCAGGCCCTTGGCACCCTGCTCCTGCGCGAACTCGCCCATCTGGTCGAAGAACTTCCGCGGCTGGTCCGCGGTGTCGGGCACCGCCAGCGCGCGGACGTGCTTGTCCGCGAAGGCCTTGAAGCCGCTGCCGGCGAAGAGGTGGCTGACGTCGACCAGTTCCAGCGAGGCCCTGAGGTCCGGCTTGTCCGAGCCGTACTTGAGCATCGCCTCGCGGTAGGGGATGCGGGGGAACGGCGAGGTGACGTGCCGGCCGTTCCCGAACTCCTCGAAGACGCCCGTCATCATCTGCTCGACGGCCTCGAAGACGTCCTCCTGCTCCACGAAGGACATCTCGACGTCGAGCTGGTAGAACTCGCCGGGCGACCGGTCCGCGCGGGCGTCCTCGTCGCGGAAGCAGGGGGCGATCTGGAAGTAGCGGTCGAAGCCCGCCATCATCAGCAGCTGCTTGAACTGCTGCGGCGCCTGCGGGAGGGCGTAGAACCTGCCCGGGTGGAGGCGAGAGGGCACCAGGAAGTCGCGGGCGCCCTCGGGGGAGGTGGCGGAGAGGATCGGCGTCGCCATCTCGTTGAAGCCGAGCTCGGTCATCCTGCGGCGGATGGAGGAGATCACGGCGGAGCGCAGCATGATGTTGCGGTGCATGCGCTCGCGTCGCAGGTCGAGGAAGCGGTACTCGAGCCGCCGCTCCTCGTTGACGCCGTCGTCGGCGTTGATGGTGAAGGGGATCTGGTCCGCCGCGCCGAGGGTCTCCACCGAGGAGACCTCGACCTCGATCTCGCCGGTCGTCAGCTCGGGGTTGACGTTCTCCTCGCCGCGGGCGGTGACCCGGCCGTCCACCCGGACCACGCTCTCCTTGGAGAGCGAGCCGAGCCGCTCGGCGACCTCGGTCTGCTCGGGGCGCACGACGAGCTGCACGATGCCGTAGTGGTCGCGCAGATCGATGAAGAGGATGCCGCCCAGGTTCCGCCGATTGTGCAGCCAGCCGCTCAGGCGGACGTCGGAGCCGACGTCCGAGGCACGGAGCTCACCGCAGGTGTGGGAACGGTACCGATGCATCATTCATCCAAGTCGTCGGGGCGTGACGGCGCGCGTCCGGTCGCACGCTCGCAGGGATCCCACCGTGGTACAGGGGCGGGAGAACGCCTCTCAGGGTACCGTCCCGGCTCGTCCTCACTCGCACTCATTTCCCCGATCTGCATAAAGTAGGGCAATGCGCACGGATAACGTCCTCGGCGCCGTGGGTACCGGGGTCTGGCAGTGGGACGGGGCGTCCCAGACGGTGACCATGGACGCGCGGGCCGCGGAACTGCTCGGCATCGACGCCGGCACCGACGGTGCCGGGACCGTCGCCGTCCACGCCTCGGCGGTGCGCGGGCGGGTCCATCCCGTCGACTTCGTGCAGATCAAGGGCATGGCGACGCTCGCCCTCACCGAGGGCACGGCCACCGAGGCCGTGGTACGGGTGATGGCCTCCGACGGGACGCCGGAGCGCACGGTGCGGATGCGGCTGCGCTCGCTCGCCGCGGATCCGGTGCTGCCGGCACCGGGGCGGCCCGGGACGACGGACGCGGCGGAAGCGCTGCCCTCGGGGGCCCTGCACGCCGTCGGCACGATCAGCGAGGTGCCCGAAGCGTGCGGGGAGTCCGACGGCCGGGCGGAGTCCGGCGGCGGGCGGGTGCCGCAGTCCGCGCAGCAGGACGTGGGCGACACCGCGGAGGCCGTCGGCAGCCTGGACCGGCGCCGTGCCCGCGAGGCGTTCCTGCTGGACGCGGGGCGCGCCCTGGCGGAGGCCCGCACGACGGCGGAGGTGCTGCGTGTCACCGCGGCGCTGTCGATGCCCGGCTTCACTCCCGCGGGCCTCGCGGTCTTCGGGGTGGAGAACGACCGGCTCTCGATCGTCGGCCAGCACGGGCACGCGCCCGGGTCGGAGAAGAGCTTCCTCGACATGCCGCTCGACACCGCGTACCCGGCCGCCGAGGCGGTCCGCACGGGCCGGGCCATCTACCTTCCCGACCCGGACGCCTACCGCAGCCGGTTCCCCGCCACCTGGCCGCTCGCGGCGCGGTTCGGCCGGAAGTCGTGGGCGTTCCTGCCGCTGGTCGCCGGCGGCCGGACGATCGGTGCCTGGATGGCCTCGTTCGCCTATCCGGTGCGGTTCACCCCGGACGAGCGGTCGGTGCTCAGCACCGTGGCGCGGATGCTGGGCCAGGCGCTCTCCCGTGCCAGTCTGCGGGAGACGGAGCAGAAGCTGGCGGACGATCTCCAGCGGATCATGCGGCCCGCCGACCGCCCGGCGATCGAGGGACTGCAGGTGGCGGCGCGCTACGTGCCGACCGGCGGCGGGCTCCAGGTCGGGGGCGACTGGTACGACGTGATCACACTGCCCTCCGGCAGGACGGCCGTCGTCATCGGGGACGTGCAGGGCCACGACGTGCGGTCCGCGGGGATCATGGCGCAGCTGCGGATCGCGCTGCGCGCGTACGCGGCGGAGGGGCATCATCCCGACGGTGTGCTCTCCCGTGCTTCCCGATTCCTCGACGGCCTGAACCGTGCCGGCTCCGGGGAGCCAGGGGGCGAGGAGGAACGATTCGCCACCTGCCTCTACGCCGAGGTCGACGCTGCCACCGGCACGCTGGACGTCGCGCGGGCCGGGCATCCCAACCCCGCCGTCCGGCTGCCCGATGCCACCCTGCTGGCCCGGCACACCGCCGGCGGTCTGCCGCTCGGCGTCGCCCCGGACACGGACTATCCGATCACCCGGCTCGTCCTGCAGCCCGGGGAGACGCTGCTGCTGTGCACGGACGGCCTGATCGAGACGGGCGGGCACGACCTCCGGTCCGGCTGGGAGCGGCTGGCCCGCGTGGTCGCGGAGCATCCGGAGCCGGACGGAGGGCTGGAGGGGCTCGCGGATTCCGTGCTGCAGTCGGTCCACGGACCGCGCTCGCACCACACCGTCGGTCCGCTCGCCGACCGGCGGGACGACGACATCGCCCTGGTGATGCTCGCCCGCGAGGGCGACCCGCTGGGGCCCGACGCCTCCGTCGCCCCGCCCGTGCGCCGCACGGTCCTGACCGTCGCGCAGGCCGAGCCCGACCGCATCGCGGACGCCCGTCACCAGCTGGGCGGTCTGCTCCACGACTGGAAGGACCCGGCGCAGGCCGACGGGGCCGTGCTGATGCTCTCGGAGATGCTCACCAACGTCCTGCTCCACACCGACGGCGACGCCATGATGATGGCGGAGATCAGCGGCGAGCGCGGGTCGCGGCTGCTCCAGGTGGAGATCACCGACGGCAGCGACGAGTTGCCGCACCGGAGGAGCCCGGGGGAGATGGCTTCCTCCGGGCGCGGCCTGCTGCTGCTCGACACCCTGGCCGACGCCTGGGGCGTCGAGCCGCGCGGCGACGGCAAGTGCACGTGGTTCCAACTGCGCGAGTCCGGCACGTCGCTGGGGTTCACCGGCGGCCTCCCCCTGGTCGGCGGCCTGCCCTGAGCGGCCTGCTCCGGGAGGAACGGGCCGGGTCGCTCAGGTCCGCGTGGCCGGTATGCGGCCGAGGCGGCCCGACTGGAAGTCGTCGAAGGCCTGCGCCAGTTCCGCGTGGCTGTTCATGACGAACGGTCCGTAGTGGGCCATCGGCTCCCGCAGCGGGCTGCCGCCGAGCAGCACCACGTCGAGGGAGGGGGTGTGCGAATCCTGGGAGGTGTCGGCGCGCACGGTCAGCGCGTCGCCGTCGCCGAAGACCGCCGTCTGCCCTACGTGCACCGGGTGCCGGTCGGTGCCGACGGAGCCCCGGCCGGCCAGGACGTAGGCCAGCGCATTGAAGTCCGACCGCCACGGCAGCGTGACCTCGGCCCCCGGCGACACGGTGGCGTGGATCATGGTGATCGGGGTGTGCGTGATGCCCGGTCCCGCGTGGCCGTCGAGGTCACCGGCGATCAGCCGCAGCAGCGCGCCGCCGTCCGGGCTGGCCAGCAGCTTGACCTCGCCGCCCGCGATGTCCTGGTAGCGGGGGTCGGTCATCTTCTGCCGTGCCGGCAGGTTCACCCACAGCTGGAGGCCGTGGAAGAGGCCGCCGCTCGTGACCAGTTCCTCCGGCGGCGCCTCGATGTGGAGCAGGCCGCTGCCCGCGGTCATCCACTGGGTGTCGCCGTCCTTGATGACGCCGCCGCCGCCCTCGGAGTCCTGGTGCACGAACGTGCCGTCGATCAGGTAGGTGACCGTCTCGAAGCCGCGGTGCGGATGCCAGGGGGTGCCCTTGGGCTCGCCGGGCGCGTAGTCCACCTCGCCCATCTGATCCATCATGATGAACGGGTCGAGGTGCCGGTAGTCGATGCCCGCGAAGGCCCTCCGGACGGGGAAGCCCTCGCCCTCGAAGCCGGAGGGCGCCGTGCTCACGCCCAGCACGGGCCGCCGGACGGCGGTGTCGGCGCCCGGCGCGGCCACTCGGGGCAGCGCGAGCGGGTTCTCGACGGTGATCGCAGGCATGGCGGACCTCCTCCTGAGTCGTGCACATCGTAGTTGAAGCTTCAAACGCCAGGGTGGAGAACCGTATTCCCGCAGCCTCCGCAGCCCTCCCGGCCGGCGGAGCCGCTCCCCGGGAGGTGCCGTGCGGGGGTCAGCCGTAGAGGTGCCGCATGGCGTAGTCGACCATCTCCTCCACGGACTTCGCGTCGAAGACCACCCGGTGCTCGCCCTCCATGTCGAGGACGAAGCCGTATCCGGAGGGCAGCAGGTCCAGCACCTCGGCCCCGGTGATCACGAAGTACTTCGACTCCTTGCCCGCGTAGCGGCGCAGCTCCTTCAGGGTGGTGAACATCGGGATGACCGGTTCCTGGGTGTTGTGCAGGGCCAGGAAACCCGGGGAGTCGCCGCGGGGGCAGTAGACCTTGGAGGCGGAGAAGGTGGCGTGGAAGTCCTCGGGGCCCATCGAGCCGGTGGTGAACCCGCGCACCGCCTCGGCGAGCGAGATGGTGGACGGCTCGGGGTACAGCGGCTGCTGGCCGTAGGGCGGCGGGGGTTCCGGTTCACCGTACGGCTGGTGCGCCTGGTGGGTCTGGTGTGCCTGATAGGTCTGCTGGTGCCCGTGCTGGTACCCGTACTGCTGCCCACCGTGCGGATGGCCCTGGCCCGCGGACGCGCTCTGGTCGTAGCCGTACATGCCGCAAAGAGTAACGAGTCACAGTCGGCGGTGCGGGGTTGCCATAAATTACCGGTGGGTAGCATCATCGGGACTACTGATCGGTACGAACGAGACTGCTACGGAGCCGTCGCCATGGGGCACTACAAGTCGAATCTCCGCGACATCGAGTTCAACCTCTTCGAGGTCCTCGGCCGCGACTCGGTGTACGGCACCGGTCCGTTCGCCGAGATGGACGTCGACACCGCGAAGAGCGTGCTCTCCGAGATCGCGCGCCTGGCCGAGGGCGAGCTGGCCGCCTCCTACGAGGACGCCGACCGCAACCCGCCGGTGTTCGACCCGGAGACCAACACGGCACCCGTCCCCGAGTCCTTCAAGAAGAGCTACCAGGCCTACATGGACGCCGAGTGGTGGCGCCTGGGCATCCCGGAGGAGATTGGCGGCACCACCGCGCCGCGCAGCCTGCTCTGGGGCTTCGCCGAGGCCATCCTCGGCTCGAACCCCGCCATCTGGATGTACGCCTCCGGGCCCGCGTTCGCCGGGGTGCTCTGCGAGGAGGGCACCGAGGAACAGCTCAAAATCGCCCGGCTCATGGCCGACAAGCAGTGGGGCTCCACCATGGTGCTGACCGAGCCGGACGCCGGCTCCGACGTCGGCGCCGGCCGCACGAAGGCCGTCCAGCAGGACGACGGCAGCTGGCACATCGAGGGCGTGAAGCGCTTCATCACCTCCGGTGAGCACGACATGTCCGAGAACATCGTGCACTTCGTGCTCGCCCGCCCGGAGGGCCACGGCCCGGGCACCAAGGGCCTGAGCCTCTTCGTCGTACCGAAGTACGACTTCGACTGGAACACCGGCGAACTCGGCGAGCGCAACGGCGTCTACGCCACCAACGTCGAGCACAAGATGGGCCTGCGCGTCTCCAACACCTGCGAGCTGACCTTCGGCGCCAACCAGCCCGCCAAGGGCTGGCTGCTGGGCGAGAAGCACGACGGCATCCGCCAGATGTTCAAGATCATCGAGTTCGCACGGATGATGGTCGGCACCAAGGCCATCGCCACCCTCTCCACCGGCTACCTCAACGCCCTCGAGTACGCCAAGGAGCGCGTGCAGGGCGCCGACCTGTCGCAGTTCACCGACAAGACCGCCCCCCGCGTCAGCATCACCCGCCACCCGGACGTGCGCCGCTCCCTGATGACGCAGAAGGCGTACGCCGAGGGCATGCGCGCCCTCGTCCTCTACACCGCCTCGGTGCAGGACGAGATCATGGTCAAGGAGAGCGCCGGCGAGGACGCGAGCGCCGCCCACCGGCTCAACGACCTGCTGCTGCCCATCGTCAAGGGCTACGGCTCCGAGAAGTCCTACGAGCAGCTCGCGCAGTCGCTCCAGACGCTCGGCGGCTCCGGGTACCTCCAGGAGTACCCGATCGAGCAGTACATCCGCGACGCCAAGATCGACACCCTCTACGAGGGCACCACCGCGATCCAGGGCCAGGACTTCTTCTTCCGGAAGGTCGTCCGCGACCAGGGTCAGGCCCTGACCTCCCTCTCCGAGGAGATCAAGAAGTTCCTCGCGGAGGCCGACGGCGGCGAGGAACTCGCGGAGTCCCGCGACCTGCTCGGCAAGGCCGCCGCCGACCTGGAGGCCATCGTCGGCACCATGCTGACCGACCTCGCCGCCACCGAGAAGGACGTCAAGGAGATCTACAAGGTCGGCCTCAACACCACCCGGTTCCTCATGGCGTCCGGCGACGTGGTCATCGGCTACCTGCTGCTGCGCGGCGCGGCCGTCGCCCAGGACAGGCTCGCCACCGCCTCCGGAAAGGACAAGGCGTTCTACGAGGGCAAGATCGCCGCGGCGAAGTTCTTCGCGGCGAACGTTCTGCCCGGCCTGGCCGTGCAGCGCTCGCTCGCCGAGTCCGTCGACCTCTCGGTCATGGAGCTGGACGAGGCCGCGTTCTGAGGGCTCGACCGTCCCGCCACGGCCTCCGGGCCGTCCGGACACCGCGGCGGCCCGCTCCCGGTCGGGGGGAGCGGGCCGCCGCGGCGTTCGTATGCTGAGCACCATGAGCAATGCCAGTCACGACGCGCCCCGCTTCGACCGCGGTCACACCGACGACCTGATGACGTTCCTCGCGGAGTCGCCGACCCCCTACCACGCCGTCGCCTCCGCGGCGCGGATGCTGGAGAAGGCCGGCTTCCGGCAGCTCGCCGAATCCGACATCTGGGACGCCGCACCCGGCGGAAAGTACGTGCTGCGCGGCGGCGCGATCATCGCCTGGTACGTCCCGGAAGGCGCCGCCGCAGCCACCCCGTACCGCATCGTCGGAGCCCACACCGACTCCCCCAACCTGCGCGTCAAGCCCCTCCCGGACACCGGCGCGAACGGCTGGCGGCAGATCGCCGTGGAGATCTACGGCGGCACCCTGCTCAACACCTGGCTCGACCGCGACCTCGGCCTCGCCGGCCGCCTCACCCTGCGGGACGGCACGACCCGGCTGGTGAACGCCGACCGGCCGCTGCTGCGCGTACCGCAGCTCGCCATCCACCTCGACCGTCAGGTCAACGAAGGCCTCAAGCTCGACAAGCAGCGCCACATGACGCCCGTCTGGGGCCTGGGCACACCGACCGACGGCGAACTCGTGGCGTTCATGGCCGAGGAGGCCGGCCTGGCGGCGGCGGACGTCACCGGCTGGGACCTCATGGTCCACAGCGTCGAACCGCCCGCCTACCTCGGACGCGACCGCGAACTCCTCGCCGGGCCGCGGATGGACAACCTGCTCTCCGTCCACGCCGGCGCCGCCGCCCTCGCCGCCGCGGCCGAGCGCGGCGACCTGCACCACATCCCCGTGCTGGCGGCCTTCGACCACGAGGAGAACGGCAGCCAGTCCGACACCGGCGCCGACGGCCCGCTGCTCGGCAGCGTGCTGGAACGCTCCGTCCACGCCCGCGGCGGCAGCTACGAGGACCGCGCCCGCGCCTACGCCGGAACGGTGTGCCTCTCCTCCGACACCGGCCACGCCGTGCACCCCAACTACGCGGAACGCCACGAGCCCGGCCACCACCCGATGCCCAACGGCGGGCCGATCCTCAAGGTCAACGTCAACCAGCGCTACGCCACGGACGGCACCGGCCGCGCGGTGTTCGCGGCCGCCTGCGAACGGGCCGGCGTGCCCTGGCAGACCTTCGTGTCGAACAACGCGATGCCCTGCGGCACCACCATCGGCCCCATCACCGCCGCCCGGCACGGCATCTCCACCGTGGACATCGGCGTCGCGATCCTCTCCATGCACTCCGCGCGCGAACTCTGCGGCTCGGACGACCCGCACCTCCTCGCCGGGGCACTCGGCGCCTTCCTCACCGCATAGGCCCGACCGCACCGGCGCGTTGCACACCGCGGCGTGCAACGCGCCGGTGGCGCACGCCTGTCGAGCGCCCCGGTCGACCCCGGTGAGCCCGTCGCCCCCGCTACGCGCCCGCGTCGTCCATGCCGGCCAGCACCAGCGGGAGCCGGTCCGCGCCCTGCTCGGTGACGCGCACCGGAACTCCCCAGTCCTGCTGGTGCATGTGGCAGGCGGGGTAGGGGTTGTCCGGGTCGTCGTCGCAGGACGCCGCCATCGCCGACACGTGCAGCACGCCCTCCGTCACGCCCTCGGCCAGGGACAGCTCGCGGGACAGCGCCGTGTCCGTGCCCTCGCCCGAGGACAGCAGTTCCGGCGGCGTGGCGCCGACCACCAGTCGCGTGGACGGTCCGTAGCGTTCGTCGAGCTTCTGCCCCGCCGGCGCCCGGAACACCACGTCCAGCAGCAGCGTGCCCGGCGCCACTTCCGTCGCCGCCCGCTGCGTGCGGTGCGCCACCGCGGCGACGCGGACCGCCTCCTCCGGCAGCCGCAGTCGCGTCAGCCGGTGCCGCGCGGACTCCACCACCACGATGTCCTCGTCCACCACCACAGCACCGGACGGCTCCCGCAGATCCGTCGCCACCGTCGTCACCTCGCCCGTCGCCGGGTCGAACCGGCGCAGCGCATGGTTGTAGGTGTCCGCGACCGCCACCGAACCGTCGCCGAGGGCGGTGACACCCAACGGGTGCTGGAGCAGCGCCTGCTCTGCGGCGCCGTCCCGGTGACCGAAGTCGAAGAGACCGGTGCCCACGGCGGTCCGCACCACGAGTGCGCCGTCCTCCCGCGCGACCCACCGCAGCGCGGAGGTCTCGGAGTCGGCGACCCACAGCCGGTCGTCGTCCGCCGAGAGCCCCGAGGGCTGCGCGAACCACGCCTGCGCCACCGGGCCGTCCACCAGGCCCTCGTTCGTCGTACCGGCCGCGGCCGCGACCGTGCCGCGGGCCGGGTCGTACGTCCACAGCTGGTGCACCCCGGCCATGGCGATCCACACCCGGTCCTCGAAACGGGCCAGGTCCCAGGGCGAGGAGAGCGCCACCTCCCGCGCCGGACCCGAGGTCGCCGAGCCCTGCCACCACTGACGGCCCGTCCCGGCCACCGTCGTCACCCGGCCCGTCGCCGGATCCCACGAGCGCAGCGCATGGTTGACGGTGTCCGCGACGAGGACGCCCTCCCCCTCCGACACGACCAACAGCCCCTGCGGCTCGCTGAAGCACGCCTCGTCGGCCGCTCCGTCGGCGAATCCCCGCTCACCGGTGCCGATGCGGCGCAGCACGGTCTCCCCGTCCGCCGCCAGTTCCACCAGCTGGTGCCGGGTGGTGTCCGAGGCGAGCAGGTGGCCGCTGCCCGGCAGCCGCACCACCTTCCCCGGGAACCGCAGGGCGGTCGGTTCCGGCTCCGGCGGCACGTACGGCCCCTCGCCCCGCCGCAGTGTGCCCTTGGCGGCGTGCTCCGCCTCCAGGTCGCTCACCAGCGTCTCCAGCGCGTGCGCGTGCCCCTCGCCCGCGTGCTGCGCCACGACGTAGCCCTCGGGGTCGATCACCACGAGCGTGGGCCAGGCCCGGACGGCGTACTGCTTCCAGGTGGTCAGCTCCGGGTCGTCCAGCACCGGGTGGTGGACCCCGTACCGCTCGACCGCGTCGACCACGGCCCGATGCTCCGCCTCGTGGACGAACTTCGGCGAGTGCACCCCCACGACCACCAGCGTGTCCGCGTGCTTGCGCTCCAGTTCCCGCAGCTCGTCCAGGACGTGCAGGCAGTTCACGCAGCAGAACGTCCAGAAGTCGAGCACCACTACGCGTCCCCGCAGGTCGGCGAGGGTCAGCTGCTCGCCGCCGGTGTTCAGCCAGCCGCCGCGTCCGGCCAGCTCGGGGGCGCGTACGCGGGCGCGACGGGGTGCGGGTGCGGGTGGGTCGTCGTTCATGGCTCCAAGGGTGCCATTCTCGGGCGGAGGACGGTGAGCAGCCCGTCGACGGGGTACGGGCGGAGCATGAGATACCTGGTCAGGGAACGCGTGTTCGGGATCGGTGAGGACTTCTGGGTCGAGGACGAACACGGCGAGCGTGTCTTCCTCGTCGACGGGAAGGCCCTGCGGTTGCGGGAGACCTTCGAACTGAAGGACCGCGAGGGCGGCGTCCTCGCCGTCATCCGGAAGAAGGCCGTGAGTCTCCGCGACACCATGCGTGTGGAGCGGGACGGCGAGGTGATCGCCACGGTGCGGGAGAAGCTGCTCACGCCGATGCGCAGCGTCTACCGCGCCGAACTGGCGAACGGCGAGGAGCTGGAGATTCGCGGTGATCTGCTCGGCAAGGAGTACGACATCGAGTACGAGGGCCGGCGGCTCGCCCGGGTCTCCCGCAAGTGGTTCCGGGTGCGCGACACCTACGCCGTGCAGGTCGAGCAGGAGGACGCGGACCCGGTGGTGCTCATCGCGGTCGCGGTGTGCGTGGACCGCCTGATGGAGGAGGACGACGAGTAGATCCCGCCCGCCGCCACGGGCGTGCGGCAGGTGCCGTACGCCCCGGACGCCGGGCCGTCGGCTCAGCCCAGGGGGGCGTCGAGCACCGCGCGCACGGTCTTGCCGCCGGTGGGGTGGTCGGTCACGTCGAGATGCCGGGCCAGACAGCTGACCAGGGCGATGCCGCGTCCGCTCTCGCCGTCCGTGGTCGCGGTGCGGAGCACGGGCCGTCCCGAACTGTCGTCGTGCACCTCGATGGTGAGCGAGCGGGGCGCCGTGCTCAGCCGCAGCCGGCAGCGACTGTCGCCGTGGCGGGTCGCGTTGGTGACCAGTTCGGAGACGACCAGGGTCGCTTCGTCCATGTGCAGCGCCGCCTCCGGCGGGGTGCGGGAGCCGTTGAGGAAGCCCGCGGTGAGGCGCCGGGCCCAGCGCGCGGAGGCGTCCGCGCGCGGAAGCGTGTACTCGACGCGTGCAGTGCGCCATGCGGGGCGCTTGCTCGCGTGCATTCGTCAGTCCTCCTCGGGGCGGTCACGGACGGTGTTCGGCCGGTGCGGTCGCCGGCGGTCGGCCTGTCGCATGCAACGGGGGTCATTCCCCCTGCGGCGTCGGTCAACCGTCCCCGCAGCCGCGAAACGTGAGCGGGAGGCGAAAGTTCACAAAATGTCCACTTCTGCGTGCCCCGTCCGCCTTTGCGCTCTGCGCCGGTGTGACGGACCGTCACCACCGTGGGTCGTGCCGGATGCGCCACCATGGACCCATGACCGCTCTCCGCTCCGTCGCCCTGTTCGCACTCGCCGCGCTGCTCGAGATCGGCGGGGCCTGGTTGGTGTGGCAGGGAGTGCGCGAGAACAGGGGGTTGGCCTGGGCCGGTGCGGGCGTCCTGGCGCTGGGCGCGTACGGCTTCGTCGCCACGCTCCAGCCGGACGCGCACTTCGGCCGGGTCCTGGCCGCCTACGGCGGCGTGTTCGTCGCCGGCTCGCTGGCCTGGGGCATGTTCGTGGACGGCTTCCGCCCCGACCGGTACGACGTCCTCGGCGCACTGGTCTGCCTGCTGGGAGTCGCCCTGATCATGTACGCCCCGCGCGGCGGCTGAACGCCCCATGCGGGGGCCCTCTTTCCCGGCACCACGCACGCGCCCGACGCGGCGCTTCACGCGGCGGGAACGAAGCGCACCGGCGTGCCCGGCACGGCCTGCGCCGCGGCCCACAGCGCCCTGCCGGGAACGACGCCGACCACCGGGTAGCCGCCCGTCACCGGATGGTCGGCCAGGAAGACGACGGGGCGTCCCTCCGGCGGAACCTGCACGGCCCCCAGCGGCATGCCCTCGCTGGGAAGTTCCCCCTCCCGCGCCCGCTCCAGCGCAGGGCCGTCCAACCGCAGCCCGATGCGGTTGCTGTCGGACGACACCCGGTAGACCGCCGAGGTCAGCGTGCGCAGCGCCCGGGCCGTGAACCAGGCATGGCGGGGCCCGCGCACCACCGGCAGCAGCAACTCCCGCAGGAACCGCCCCCGGTGCACCCCGCCGACGACCCCGCAGCCGAGAGCTCCCCCGGCGGCTCCCCCGGCCGCAGAGGGCGGACGCCCCAGACGCAGCCGGTCCCCGTCGGCCGCTCGCGCGGGCCCGAGGCCGGACAGCAGGTCGGTGGACCGGGACCCGAGAACCGGCTCGGCGTCCACACCGCCCCGCAGGCCGACGTACGCGCGCAGGCCGTGCGTCGCCGCGCCCACGTCGAGCACCGCGCCCGCGGCCAGCCGGACCGGCGCGCCCCACGGTGCGGGCCGGCCGTCGACCGTCACGGGACCGGGGGCGCCCGTGACCACCGCGGTTGTCGGAACGAGCGCCCGCACAGTGCAGCCGGTGAGGGTCGTCTCCAGGGTCGCGGCGCGCTCCGACTGGCGCAGCAGCCGGTTCGCGAGCCGGTGCGCCGGTTCGTCCAGTGCGCCCGAACGCGGCACGCCGAGATGCGCGTTCCCGGCGCGGCCCAGGTCCTGGACGGTGGTGAGCGCACCGGCCCGCACCACCTCGATCGCCGCGGGCGTCCCGCTCGCGGTCACGACGCGCCCGCCACGGGCTCGAACCGCACGCGGGTGCCGGGCGCGAGCAGCGCGGCCGGGCTGCGGTCGGGATCCCACAGCACCACGTCGAGAGCGGTGCCGACGAGCTGCCAACCGCCGGGCGAGGCACGCGGGTAGATCCCGGTGTAGGGGCCGGCCAGGCCGACCGCGTTGGCGGGGACACGGGTCCTCGGGCGGGCGCGGCGCGGCACCTCGTACTTCTCGTCGAGACCCGCCAGGTAGCCGAACCCGGGCGCGAATCCGCAGAACGCGACGCGGAACTCGGTCTCCGCGTGCACCCGCACCACCTCCCGGCGGCTCACTCCCCACGCGGCCGCGACGTCCGGCAGGTCGGGCCCGTCGTAGCGGACGGGGACGCGCACCAGCGCCCCGGTGGCGCTGCCCGCCGGCGGCACCTCCCAGCGGGGCAGTTCGGCCGCCAGCCGCCCGGGTTCCGCCAGGCCCTCCAGCAGCACGGTGCGGGCGCCGGGAACGATCTCGCGCACCGGTGGCAGCGCGCCGCGCGCGCGGCGGCGCAGCAGTTCGGCGTGGAACGCCCGGGCGTCGTCGGGGGCGGGGAGTTCGACGAGCAGTCCGTCGTCCCCCACGGGCAGCACGACGGGCGCCGCGGTCGGGCCGGGTTCCGCACGGCTCATGCGAAGGCCCGCAGGGTGACTCCGGCGGCGGTCAACTCGTCCCGCACGCGGCGGGCGAGACCGGCGGCGCCCGGGGTGTCGCCGTGCACGCACAGCGACTGCGCGCGGATGCGCACGGTGCGGCCGTCCGCGGTGTCGACGGTCCCGTCCCGGGCGAGTCCCACGGCGCGTTTGACGACGCGGTCCGGGTCGTCGAGCACAGCTCCCGGCTCGCCGCGCGGCACCAGCGTGCCGTCGGACCGGTAGCCGCGGTCGGCGAACGCCTCCGTCACCGCGGGCAGTCCGGCGTCCTCGGCGGCAGCGTGCAGTGCGGAGCCGGGCAGGCCGAGCACCGGAAGCCGGGTGCCGCCGAGCAGGATCGCGGCCACCACGGCGGCGGCCTGCTCCTCGTCGCGTACGCAGCGGTGGTAGAGGGCGCCGTGCGGTTTGACGTAGCCGAGGCGGGTGCCCGCGGCACGGGCGAACAGGTCCAGTGCACCGAGCTGGTAGGCGATCTCGGCGGTGAGTTCGGCGCGGGGGACATCCATGGCGCGGCGCCCGAAACCCGCCAGGTCGCGGTAGGACACCTGCGCTCCCACCACCACGCCGCGGGCGGCGGCCTGCTCGCACACCCGGCGCATCGTCGGCGGGTCGCCCGCGTGGAATCCGCAGGCGACGTTGGCGCTGGTCACGGTGTCCAGCAGTGCGTCGTCATCGGTGAGTTGCCAGCGGCCGAAGCCTTCGCCGAGATCGGCGTTGAGATCGATCGTCGTCCCGGTGGCGTTCATCCTCGGCAAGCTACGCGAAATGGGAACGTCCGGGAACCGAGCGTCCGGCAGCCGGACCCGACGCGTCGGGTCCGGCTGCCGCGGCGGCTGCGCGGGTCAGCGCCGCGTGACGCCGCCGGTGAGGGCTTCGCGCACGTGCGCCCGGGCTTCCGCGACCGCCGTGTCGCGGCGCAGGAGGCCGGGCCGGTTCAGGGGACGCAGCTCGGACTCGCAGAACAGGGTGACGTCCCTCGGCGACGCGGCCCGGCAGTCGTCGGTGTCCGCACCGCCGTTCAGCAGGTCACGTCCCGGCCCCGGGTCGACGGTGTCGCGGCCGGCGCCGCCGAAGAGGCGGTCGCGCCCGCCGGCGGTGCCGATGGTGCGGACGGCGTCGTTGTCGAGGTTGTCGCCGAACAGGACGTCGTCCCCGGCGCGGCCGCGCACGAGGTCGTTGCCGGCCGCCGTGCCGGTTCGTCCGACGCCCGAGCTGTCACCGACCAGGAGCATCTCGTCGGCGCTGCCGCCCAGCACCCGGTCGTGCCCGGCTCCCGTCGCCGTGCCGTCGGGCGCGAGGTGGTCGCCGATGCCGAAGGTGCCGCCGTCCGCGCCGAGATCGACGATGTCGTGTCCGCCCCTGCCGAACACGTTCCCCAGGAAGGCGACGCTGTCGCCGAAGGCCGCCCCGCCCACGCCGCGGCCCTCCCGCAGCACGTCGTTGCCGGCGCCGCGCGCGTTGCCGTCCTCCGCGACGGAGTCACCGACGAGCAGGTCGTCCCCGCCCGCACCCGCCAACCGGTCGGGGCCGCCGCCGGACGCGTTCTGCCCCTTGCTGTCGCCGATCAGCACGTCGTACGCGGCTCCGCCGTAGAGCCGGTCGCGTCCGCCGCCGGAGGCGTTGCGGTGCACCGAGTAGCTGTCGCCGATGAGCTCGTCCGGACCCCGGCCGCCGTAGAGGCGGTCCGCCTCGCCGCCGTGGACGTCCTTGTAGAGCCGCAGCACGTCCCCCACCAGGATGTCCGGTCCGGCACCGCCGTGCAGCGCGTCCCTCCCGGGGCCACCGGCGAGCGTGTCCACGCCGCCGAGGCCGCAGATCAGATCGTCGCCGCCACGGCCGTGGATGGTGTCGTCACCGGGGGTGCCGATGATGACGTCGTCGCCCGGCGTCCCCTGCAGGCCGCTGACGGTCGCGGTCCGTCCGAAGCAGGTGCGTGCCTTCCCGGTGTCCGCGCCCGCCGCGTGGCCGCCCGCGGCGGGCAGTGCGACCACGGCCAGACATGCCAGCACCGCTGTCGCCGTACGCCGCGCGGCCCTGCCCAACCGCCGGTCCGCTCCGCGAGGCCCTCTGTCACCCGGCATCCTGCTCACACTCCCGTTCGGGCTGTCCGTCCGATGTCAGGCGGAGAGATGACCGCTGCGCGGGCGGGACTCCCGCGCCGGGCGGCACCTCCAGCCGATCGGCCCACCGGTGCCACACGTCCCGCCGACGGCCGACGGGGTGAGGACGGGCCGGACGAACCGCCCGGGTCGGCCGGCCGGAACGGCGGAGTGCGCGCCGTGCCCGGGTCCGGTCGCTCTGCGAAGGGTGTCCGGGCGACGTCGCCGATGCCGTGCTCTGTGCTCGGCCCCGGGAGCACCTTGCCCGGCTCGCCGTGGGGAGAGGTCGGCAGTGGCGTTCTGACCGATCCGGTGCACCGCCGGTGCCGTACCCGAGGGTGCGTCTGCGCCGTTCGGCGCTAGGCCGAGCGGCGGCTGAAGCTCACTCCGGCGAGGGCGAGGACGCCGCCGACGACGGCCAGCCACGGCGGGACCTCGTCGAGGACCAGCCACGCGAGGCACACCGCGATCGGTGGGGACAGGTAGACCAGGGCGCCCGTGCGTCCGGCCGTCGACCGGGCCAGGGCGTATCCCCAGGTGGTGAAGGCCACGGCTGTCGGGAAGATGCCCAGGTACAGCGTCCAGCCGATGGTCGTGGTGTCGGCCGCGGCCAGGCCGTCCAGGAGCTGAGGCAGGAACGGCAGGCACAGCACCGAGCCGATCAGGCACGCCAGCCAGGTGATGACGAGCGCGGAGTTGTCGCGGAGCAGGGGCTTCTGGGCGATGACGCCGCCCGCGTAGGCGGCGGCAGCCGCCAGTGCCAGCAGCGTGCCCAGACTGGCGCGGAGGCCTTCCTGGGAGGTCGCGAGACCGATGAGGAGCACGCCGGAGAAGGCGAGGGCGCCGCCGATGAGGAGGGGCCGCGGGAAGCCCTCCTTGAGCAGGAACCCGGCCAGCACCGCGAGGATCACCGGGCCGAGCGCGATCACCATGGAGGCCGTGCCCGCGTCGATCCGCTGCTCTGCGCTGTTCAGCGCGACGTTGTAGACCCCGAACAGCAGCACGCCGCACACCAGCAGCCGCGGCATGTCCGCGCGCCGCGGCAGCCGGCTGCGGCGGAACGCCACCACGGTTCCGAGTCCGATGCTGCCGATCAGCAGGCGGGCCAGAGCGAGGGCGCCGGGGGTCAGGTCGTCGACGGCGACACGGATGCCGATGAACGCGGAGGCCCACATGACCACTGTCGCCACACCCGCGACGAGCGCGAGGACGGAGGTGCCTGGGGTGTCACCGCTGCCCGGCGCGGACTCCGCGGGCGCCTCCGTGGCCTCCGCGTTCCGCCCGGCCCGCGACTCCGCGTCCGGAGTCGTCACACGCGTCACCCTCTTCCCCCTCGGCCGACGCGACAGCGTGCGGCGTCCGTCATCGAGTGCCGGTGACCGGCCGCTCCGGCCGTGCGGGGTCGCCCCGGCGCCGTCCGTCGGAGAGCGACGGAAGCCGAGTCCGTCCGGACGATGGTCAGCACGGTATTCCTCTGCTTAGGATCCGGGAAGATCTTCGGCCAATACCTCACACGATGTTGATGATGGTCCGACATTCCGCTCGTGCATGCGGCCGGTCCCGACGCCTTCGCATCATCATCGACCAGCCGATCGGAGTACTGGGATGACGAAGCGGTGGCAGGACCAGCCCTACCCGGCGCACCTCGAGGAACGTCTCGACGACGGCGTCGTCCGTTGTCACCTGAGTCCGCGGAACTGCCGGATACGACCCGGCCAGCACGGTTTCTGCATGGTCCGCGCGAACCGTGACGGCAGGCTCGTGAGCCTGAACTTCGGCCGCTCGGTGCACGCCACCGAGGAGACGATCGAGACCGAGGGCATCTTCCACGTCGAACCCGGCGCCCGCATCCTGTCCATGGGGCCCATCGGCTGCATGCTGAACTGCGACTACTGCCACAACTGGAAGACGTCGCAGGCCAGGCACGCCGACGACAAGGACGTGCACCACTACACGCCGCAAGAACTGGTGGACATCGCGGTCCGCCACGGCATCCGCGTGCTCTCCTGGACGTACAACGACCCTGCGGTGTGGCACGAGTTCGTCATCGAGACGGCGAAACTGGCCAAGCAGAAGGGCATCGTCAGCGTCTTCAAGTCGGCCCTCTTCATGACCGGCGAGGCCATCGAGCAACTGCTGCCGGTCGTCGACTACTTCGCGATCTCGCTGAAGTCGATGGACCCCGCCTACTACCGCAGGCTCACCAAGGGATGGCTCGAGCCGGTGCTGGAGGGCGTCGAGCAGATATACCGGGCCGGCAAGCACCTCGAGGTGTCCACACTGATGGTCACCGACGTGAGCGACAACGAGACGACGGCCCGCGCCCTGGCCGACTTCGTCGGCGAACGGCTCGGCCCCGAGGTCCCGACGCACTTCGAACGCTTCCACCCCGACTACAAGATGACCGCCACCACGCGCACGCCGGTGGAGCGCCTGGAGAGAGCCAGACGGGTCGCGCTCGACACCGGGCTGCACCACGTCTACGTGGGCAACGTCTACGACACGGACTCGACCAGCACCTGGTGCCGGCACTGCGGCGTCCTCCAGGTCACCCGGTACGGCATGAACGGCGACATGATCGGACTGACCGACAGCGGCGCCTGCGTCGGCTGCGGAGCGGACGCCAACATCAAGCGCCTGGCGCAGACGGGCCACCGGGAGCAGGTTCCCGACCTTCCGTCGGACACGACCTTCGACGTCGCGAACTTCGACTGGCACGGCGATGTGCAGGCCTCGCACGTCCAGGTGTCCAACGGCTCCGACGCGGCCACCACCCTCTACCAACGGCGCTACGGCGACCCCGCGGTCGGACGGCAGTGGTCGGCGATCAGGCTGCAGGCCGGCGAGAGCTACCGGTTCATCGCGGCGAAGTCGACCCCGGAGGAGCTCGGCTTCCAGGTCGCCGTGCCGCCCCAGTGCACGTCGAGCCTGCACGAAGTCTTCGACCGGGCGCACTTCCCGACCCAGGACGTCACCGCCGGCGTCGCCCGCGGCGACGTGACGCCGCTGCCGCTGTTCGAAACAGCCCGCACACGCCGCTGAGGGACGCGAGCCGGCCGGTCGCACCTGGTCCGTGGGCTGTCCGGGCCAGGAGCAAGCCGGCTCCGGCCAGTGCCCCCACGGCTCCGGCGGACAGGAAGCCGCGCGAGGATCGCCAGGACAGCACCGACCACTGCGACTGGGCGGACAGCAGGGATCCCGTGCTCAGCCATGATCCGGCCGAGATCAGCGACAGGGCGGAACCGATCGAGCCGGCCGACAGGGTGCTCCCGACCGAGCCGACGGAGAGGGCGGAGCCGACGGATCCGATCGACAGGACCGACCCCACCGAGCCGATGGACAGCACCGAGTCCTTCGACCACAGGGACAGCACCGAGCCGTGAGGGGCGGGACGCGCGGGCGGTGGTGCGGTCATGCCGCCATTCTGTCCACAGACCGCTCCGATCGGCACCCGGGCCACCGGCCGGGCGACGCTGTGGCGGGAACCGCATGCAGCGCCCGGCGGCGGCTCACCCCTCGGTCCCGTCCGGTGCGCTGTCGGGCTCTGACCGAGCGGCGTCCCGGTGGAGCGCGCGGAGCTGGGCCACTTTGAGGTCGAAGTGCGGGTCGTAGCTTCGAGGAGACCGGTCGTGCGGTACCGGCAGCTTGCTGGTACCCCCACCATGCAGCAGGAGTGCGACGCGGCGGATGTCGTAGCCGTGGGCGGTCTCCACGGTGACGCGGACGTCGACCACGTCGTGCCAGGGAATGCGGCGTTCGGCTGCGCACGCCGTGTGCGTCGGCCCGCACCTCAACGCGGGACCAGTAGGGCGGCAGAATCGTGGCAGGGATGCCGAAACAGACCGCGACGAGGAGCCACTCGTCGGCCAGTGATTCCCCCACGTGCCACTGTACGGCGGTCGCCGCGAGTGTCGCCGCCCCGATGACGACGGCGATCCACCACCGGGACTCCGGCGGCACGAATGTCAGCACCGGACTGTCACCCATGTCATGGACTCTGCCACCGGTCATGGTTCCCGGAGAGCACGGCCGTGGCCGGGGGCTGCGGTCGAAACGGTGACCTGCCGCTCTCGGCCCGACCGGGAGGCGTGGTTGCCGGTGAGGAGCGGGGTGATGACTCCGAAGCTCCGGCGGTCGAGGGTCAGGATGATGTCGGTCACCAGGGGTGGCCATGGCATCTGACCCTCACCTACCACCGAGTTTCTGATATTCTGAATTCATGAGGACGATGAGTGCAAGCGAGGCATCCCGGAGCTTCGCCTCAGTGCTGGACCAGGCGGAGCACGGGGAAACCATCGTGATCACTCGCAACGGCAGACGATTGGCGATCCTCGGCCCCGCGCCCAGCGGGAATGGTGCTGCGCTCGCCGATGTGCTGGAAGCGCACGCTGCGACTCTCGACGAAGACTTCGCGTCCGACGTGCTGGAGACGCGTGAGCTGCTGACTCTGGAGGACCCGTGGGAAGGGTGATCCTCGATACCGGTGCCCTTGTCGCGGTCGATCGCGGCGGCTTCGAGCTGGCCAAGCTGTTGCGCGCTCGCGATGACGACATCACCATCGCCGCCGTCACGGCGGCTGAACTGCTGCAGGGCGTGGAACTCGCGGCGGACGAGTCGGCCACGCGCCGTCGTCAGGGATTTGTCGACGCGGTGTTGGCCGTAGTCCCGGTGGACGACTACACGCTGGACGTGGCACGTGTGCATGCCCGGTTGCTGGCGTGCACCCGCAGATTGGGCAAGCCGCGTGGTGCGCACGATCTGATCATCGCGGCGACCGCAGTCGCAACGAACCGGACTGTGGTGACCACCGACGCCAGGGCGAGTTTCGACGAACTACCCGGCGTGGCCATGGAGATGATCCCCACCCCGTAGCTCCGAGCTCTACGGAGGGGTTCGGACACATGAAGGCCCAGGTCGCTCACCCGGGCCTTCGCCGGTGGAGCGGGCGACGGGAATCGACCCCACCATAAGAACTCCTAACGAAATGATCTTCGAGGTGATGGATCACTCTGGGACGAGTGATCTGGGGGTGCGGAGTGGCGCGGCCGAAGCCGTGGGAGGTCGACGATGAGTTGTGGGCGGTGATCGAGCCGCTGTTGCCCAAGGTCGAGCGGCGGACCCGGTACCCAGGGCGCAAGCGGCATCCGGATCGGCTGGTGTTCCAGGGCATCTTGTTCGTGCTCCACACCGGGATGGCCTGGGAACATCTGCCGCAGGAACTCGGCCTCGGCGCCGACCGGACGTGGTATTGGGTGACCGCGGCTACGACCACGACAAGTACCGCCGCCTGGTCTGGGACCTCGGCGTGAAGCCGGTGATCGCCCGCCGCGGCTCCGAGCACGGCTCCGGACTGGGCACACAACGCTGGATCGTGGAGCGCGCATTGGCCACCTTCATTGGTTCCGCTGCCTACGGATCCGCTGGGAGATCCGAGACGACATCCACGAAGCCTTCCTCACCTGCGCGCTCATCTGCTGGAGACGGCTCACCAAAGCCCGCCGCGTTCCAGTAGCAGGTGCTGCTGCAAGATCGTGACGTCGAGACCGGCTCGAGGAGGCCCCCATCGCCATCATCACGCACAAGAACCCCATCGGCCGCGGCCCCACCAACTACATGGTCCATGCGGATCTATCGGGCCGGCAGGATGGCTGGCGCGAGCAGTTGTGGACCTGCCAGCTTCCCGGGGACAGGTTCGAGGTGGCCTGTTTGCCCTTTTTCGCCTACGGACTCTGCTACCTCGATGTGGTGACCGTCGACAGCAACCAAGTGGTCGCCTCGGTGGTGCAGAAGTCCGGCCACCGGATCCTGCGCGTCGCGCTCGTGGTGGACCATCCGGACCGCGACCAGCTGCACGAACTCCTGCACGACAGGGTCGTCGAAGCCGATCTGCCGCATGAGTGGCTGCAGGGCACATACCTCTCAGTGGACCTGCCACCCGGCACCGATCCCACAGACCTCGTGGAGGTGCTCGAAGCACCCGCGCAGATGGGCGCCCTGCACTGGGAGATCGATACCTGACGTGACCCGAACGTTCATTCTGTGAGGAGTACTAAGCGTGGGAAGCACGGGTGGCTGATGGGGCGGGATGCTCGCGGAGCTGCAGCAACAACCCTTGCAGCCGGGCCGCCCATCTCCGTGTTTCTTTCGTCGACCGCGACCGACCGTCCCGTCCGGCACGGATCCGGCACACAGGGCCGGGAGAACTACAGATCGTCGGGGAGAAGTCGGAAGGCGTGGGTTCCGGTGAGTGGGGTGATGGCTCTGAAATCCCTGCGGTCGAGGGTCAGGATGATGTCGGTGTCGTAGGCCTCGGCGAGGACCACATTCACCGCGTCGGTCAGGTCCAGCCGTAGGGCCGCATAGCGGTTCTGAACCAGGCGAGCCTTGCGCAGCGTGTCGGCGGACGCCTCGGGGACGGCCAAGCGTCCGGTTCGTTCCTGGCCCAGCAGCCAGTCGTTCACCCGGTAGGCGGCCTTTCGGCCGACGTTCCGGGTGGTGATGTGTTCGATCTCCAGGATCACCAGCGGTGAGACGACGGTGAGTGCTGCCCGCCGCATGGCGGCCCGAGCGGCTTCGTGCTCAGGATCCGAGGTGTTGAGGGCGGCCACCAGCCCGGAGGTATCGCCGACGACGATCACTCGGAATCCGCCACTCCGTCCGAGACCGCGCGGTCGATCTCGTCGGCGGTGACCGGGCCGCCGAAGTCCAGGCTCGGGATGTCCCAGTCCTCGTCCCACCGACGGGTGCGAAGGGCCGCGAGATGGAACGCCTCCCGGAAGTACTCCGACTCCGATCGTCCCTCTCGTGCGGCTGCCTCCTTGATCAGTGCGAGATCCTGCTCGTCGACCATGACGGTCGTCTTCTTCAAAGGCATATGGTTATGGTACCTCTGCCATAACCCGGGGCGAAGTGATGATCCGGCCTTCTGGTCGCCCATGGGCGCTGGTCGATGCGCCTCGCTGCAGGATTCGGTCGAAGCCGGGCCCTCGCCCGCCGGCGCCGCTACCCGCTGGACGGGCGGCCGGTCGAGTTCAACCGTCTCCTACCTGCCGTTGGGCCTGGCCCGGAACGTCCCGATCGCTGAACCGAGCGGGACGTCGATGCCTTCGTGCAGGTAGCGGTAGGCGGTGGCCTGCGAGATGCCCGCGTCCCGGGCCAGGCAGTGCACACAGGCCCGCTCACGGAACCAGCGCAGCACCAGGACCGCCTGACGAAAGGTGCCCACCGCGCGCGAACCCTTCGGGGTGCCGATGATGCGCCGCTGCCCTGCCAGCAGGCGCGAGAGGTACTCCAGCACGTGGCGGGGGACGTCGAGCATGGCAACACAGGTGACCAATGTGAAGCCTCTGGTGTTGTCGGACGATCTTGTGGTGAGAACGGTCCTACCAGGGGCTTCACGTCTGCCTGCGGCAGGGTGACTCGGTGTCCGATCACGCCACACCCGGGAAGATCAACCCACCACTTCGCGAAGATCATTTCGCTGAGGAAACCTCAGTCCTTGCAGGACGGTTCAACCATGAGGACCCGTACGGAAGCTTGGGAATCACCGTGCAGACCGGGCTCGTTGGGTAGCTGAGCTGCGAGACGCCGCGATGCCACTGCTACTGCCCGTACCCACGTGACCCGCCTTGACCGCCGTTTACCGCTCCTCCTGGTGCGCATCTGGTGCACCGCCGCGCTATGGCCGAGCGGTGGCCCGGTGGAGCGCGCGGAGCTGCGCCACTTTGAGGTCAAAGTGTGGGTCCAATGATCGGGGGGACCTGTCGTACGGCACCGGCAGCTTCCGTGTCCGCCCACCATGCAGCAGCAGTGTGACGCGGCGGATTTCGAAGCCCCAGGCCGTCTCCACGGTGACTTGGACTTCCGTGACGTCGTGCCAGGGAATGTAGCTTCTCTTCAGTGGCGTTCGGATGCGCAGGCCGTTTGCGTCGACGTGCAGCTGAACATGGGCCATGTAGGGCGGCAGGATGCTGGCGGGGATGCCGAAGCAAAGCGTGAAGATTATCCACTCGTCCGTCAGTGACCCCACCGTGTACCACTGAACGGCGGTCGCTGCGAGTGCCGCGGCCCCGATGAGGGAGACGACCCACTGCCTGCCCTTTGGTGGCACGAATGTCAGTTCGGCTCTGTCGCTCATGTCCGGGATCCTGCCACGAGCCGCGGTGCCTCGGGTAGCACGGGCCGTGGCTGGGGCCGGGGTCGAACCAGTGACCTTCCGCTTTTCAGGCGAGTTGATCGTGCGGCCCCGGCGTCCTTCGCTCCCAGCCACGACCAACGTTGACACCTCGCGACATACCGCTGTTTACCGCGGCGTCCGCTGGGGATGCCGTCAGGATGCGCAGTGGCAAATGGAGGATCGTCGACATCCCGTCACCTACGACGAAGAGCTCCGGGGTCAAGGTGAAGTAGGTCGACAGACAGCAGATGGCACCGCCAGCAGTGAAGAGCTGACTGAATCCGTAAGGCATGGGACGAAGGACTCTTCCTCGTGCCCAAGGCATGATCCAGCCGGCGGTGATTCCTGCTATGCCACACGCGCCCAAGGCCAGAGCGGCCACCATGAACGCTGCCACGAACACGTCCCTCATCGGACCTCCTAGCCCGCATTTCGGCACAGCCCAACAGGCGGACGGGGACGCCGCGACCGGCCCCGCCGGCACCCTCCAAAGATGATCGCTCCAGCCGCGCGACCAGCGTAGAAGGCGGCGCTCGTCTGCCAACACTCGACGCTCGAGCGTCAGCGCCAGGTCGCCGTCGGCATCGACGCCCGGGTCCAGGCCGACCGAGACGCCGCTGCCGCCGAGCGTGAGGACGGGCACGAGGGCTCATCGGGCACGCAACACGTGAATCGGTCTAGACAACAAAGAACCCCCGGGCCTGTGACCTGGGGGTTTCTGCTGGAGCGGGCGACGGGAATCGAACCCGCGCTATAAGCTTGGGAAGCTCATGTTCTACCATTAAACTACGCCCGCGAAGATCGACTCATGAGTCGTCCCGTCGCGGATCACTGTACCTCATCCAGGACTCCAGGCGCACAACGCCACGGGGTCCTTTCTGCTGTTCGGGCTGGTCGGCGCCACCCGGATCCCCGCCACGGAGCTGGGGAGTTGACGCGTACGGTGGGAGGCGGAGTGCCGTGCGGCGCACGCGCCGCACCATCCCCTAATGTGGCATTTGTCCACCACGTACCCGGGGAGAGGGAAGCGATGGAATCCACCGTCGTTCGGTGTGCCGAAGGGCACGAGTTCAGCACCTCGACGTTCCCGATGCAGAATCTCGGTCCGGACCGGATCGGACCCGGAAGACTGCTGCGTTGCCCGCGTTGCGCGCGGTTGCGTCAGGCGGTGCCGGTGGGTGACTCGTCGGGGACCGGCGGCGTACGCCGCGGCTGATACGTCCGGCGCACGAAGCATCCAGGGCCCGGTCCGTTCCTCTTCGGACCGGGCCCCGTCGTGCGAGTGGACCCGGTACGCGTAGGCTCGGCCCGTGCTTCTCTCAGACAAGGACATCCGGGCGGAGATCGACGCAGACCGGGTGCGGATCGATCCGTACGATCCGGCGATGGTGCAGCCGTCCAGTATCGACGTACGACTGGACCGCTACTTCCGGGTGTTCGAGAACCACCGTTACCCCCACATCGACCCCTCCGAGGAACAGCCCGACCTGACGCGGCTGATCGAGTCCGTGGGCGACGAGCCGTTCATCCTGCATCCGGGAGAGTTCGTGCTCGCCTCCACGCACGAGGTGATCTCGCTCCCCGACGACATCGCCTCCCGGCTGGAGGGGAAGTCGAGCCTGGGCCGCCTCGGGCTGCTCACGCACTCCACGGCCGGCTTCATCGACCCGGGCTTCTCCGGTCACGTGACGCTGGAGCTGTCGAACGTGGCGACGCTGCCGATGAAGCTGTGGCCCGGCATGAAGATCGGGCAGCTGTGCATGTTCCGGCTGTCCTCCCCCGCCGAGCACCCCTACGGCACGCAGCGCTCCGGCTCGCGGTACCAGGGCCAGCGGGGGCCGACGCCTTCCCGTTCGTACCAGAACTTCCACCGCACGCAGATCTGACCGCGTCCGACCGAGAGGACCCCGTGGGCATGAGCGTGGCACGTGAGCATCTGACGTACGAGCGATTCGGCGAGGCGGTGCGCGAGTTGGCGCAGACCGTTGCCGACGACGGGTTCGAGCCGGACATCATTCTGTCCATCGCGCGGGGCGGCCTGTTCGTGGCCGGCGGGCTCGGCTACGCGCTGGACGTGAAGAACGTCCATCTGGCGAGCGTGGAGTTCTACACCGGAGTGGGGGAGACGCTCCCGATGCCGGTCATGCTGCCGCCGGTGCCGAACGTGGTGGACCTGAGCGAGAAGAAGGTCCTGGTGGCGGACGACGTCGCCGACACCGGCCGGACGCTGAAGCTGGTGCACGACTTCTGCGCGGAGCACGTGGCCGACGTGCGCAGTGCGGTGATCTACGAGAAGTCGCAGTCCGTGGTGAAGTGCGAGTACGTCTGGAAGCGCACCGAGTCGTGGATCGAGTTCCCGTGGTCGGTGGAGCCGCCCGTGGTGCGGCGCCCGGAGCAGACGCGGGACGCCTGAGCGTCCCGGACGGGTGTTTCAGAGTGTGCCGAGCTTCATCAGCATGAGCAGCGACAGGAGTTGGATGGCCGAGGCGCCCAGGGCCTTCGTCCAGGGCAGGTCGTGGGACCGGCCGACCATCGAGGTGAACAGGGCCGCTGCGGCGACCCAGGTCGCCCAGCCGACGACCTGGACGGGTGTCGCGGAGGCGCCCATGAACATCGCCAGTAGCAGGCGCGGCAGGTCGCTGAGCGACATGATGAGCATCGACAGGCCGATGGTGGGTGCCCAGAGGCCGGTGCCGCCGAACTGCCGGGCGAGGGTGTGTGTGACCGCGCCCAGCACCAGGCCCATGAGGACGACGGCGACACCGGTGATGGCCACGTACTGGAGGGCCGTGGGCAGGGTGGCGTCGAGGACGTTCTCCCGCGTCTCGTCCAGGCCGAAGACGGCGAGCAGGCCGTAGACGAAGGTCACGCCCAGCGCCGGGCCCCAGACGGGGTGGTCGCGCATCTGCCAGAAGGTGGCGTTGGGGCGGAGCACGATGCCCTTGATCAGTTCGGTGCCGTGCAGCCGCGGACCCGAGGGAGGTCCGGACGGTGCTTCGGCTCCGTCGCCCGGGCCGTACGGTGCCTGGTCGTGGATGCTGAAGGCCCGGGTGTGCCCGGGGTTGTCGGCCTGCGGGCTTCCGCCGGCACCGGCGGGGCCGTACGTGTGGCCGGGGTGCGGCTGCCCGACGCCCTGCGGCTCGCCGAAGTACTCCGGTTCCCCGTAGCCCCCGCTGTTCGTCGGCGTCTGCCACGTCTGGCCGCCGTAGCCCTGCTGCCCCCTGCTCTGCGGTGCGGCGTGCGGGGGGTACTGCCCCTGATGCTGCGCGTCCCGGGGATCCCGGCCGCGTCCCATTCTGAATCCAGCCACGCCCTCGAACGTACCGTGTTCGCGCAGCGGAGGCCCGCCCGCCGGGCAAGTCTCCCGACATCGCCGCTGACCTGTGACATCGGCCGGTCGGGTGAGGCGGGCGCGTGCGGTTCCGCAACGGCGGCGGCCGGCCCCGCGGCTGCGGGACCGGCCGTGTGCGGACTGCGGCGAGGGGTCAGGTCGCGGGTGCGGGGTCGGGATCCGGCTTCGGCTCCGGGTCGGGCTCGTCGGTGTCCGTCTCGCCCTCCGCGGGCGGCGGGTCGGTGGGCGTCCGCACCGAGTCGAGCAGCAGCTGGGCCACGTCGACGACCTGGAGGTTCTCCTGTGCCGCGCCGTCGTTCTTCTTGCCGTTGACGGAGTCGGTGAGCATCACCAGGCAGAACGGGCAGGCGGTGGAGACGATGTCGGGGTTGAGCGACAGGGCCTCGTCCACGCGCTCGTTGTTGATGCGCTTGCCGATCCGCTCCTCCATCCACATGCGGGCGCCGCCGGCGCCGCAGCAGAAGCCGCGTTCCTTGTGGCGGTGCATCTCCTCGTTGCGCAGGCCCGGGACCTTGCCGATGATCTCGCGGGGCGGCGTGTAGACCTTGTTGTGACGCCCCAGGTAGCAGGGGTCGTGGTAGGTGATCAGGCCCTCGACGGGGGTGACGGGGGTGAGCCGGCCCTCGTCGACGAGGTGCTGCAGCAGCTGGGTGTGGTGAATGACCTCGTAGTGGCCGCCCAGCTGCGGGTACTCGTTGGCGAGGGTGTTGAAGCAGTGCGGGCAGGTGGCGACGATCTTCTTCTTCGCCTGCGGGACGGTCACGCCCTCGTCCTCGTCCTCGCCGAAGGCGGCGTTGAGGTTGGCGACGTTCTCCTCGCCGAGCTGCTGGAAGAGGAACTCGTTGCCCAGGCGCCGGGCGGAGTCGCCGGTGCACTTCTCGTCGCCGCCCATGATCGCGAAGTCGACGCCGGCGATGTGCAGCAGTTCCGCGAAGGCCTTGGTGGTCTTCTTCGCGCGGTCCTCCAGGGCGCCGGCGCAGCCGACCCAGTACAGGTACTCGACTCCGGTGAGGTCCTCGACGGTCTTGCCGACGACGGGCACCTCGAAGTCGACCTCCTTGGTCCACTCCAGGCGCTGCTTCTTCGCCAGGCCCCAGGGGTTGCCCTTCTTCTCCAGGTTCTTGAGCATCGTCCCGGCCTCGCTCGGGAAGGCGCTCTCGATCATGACCTGGTAGCGCCGCATGTCGACGATGTGGTCGACGTGCTCGATGTCGACGGGGCACTGCTCGACGCAGGCGCCGCAGGTGGTGCAGGACCACAGCACATCCGGGTCGATGACGCCGTTCGCTGCGGCGTCGCCGACCAGTGGCCGTTCGGCCTCCGCGAGCGCGTCCGCGGGCACGTTCGCGAGCTGGGCCTCGGTGGCCTTTTCCTCGCCCTCCATGGTCTTGCCGCCGCCGGCCAGCAGGTAGGGGGCCTTGGCGTGCGCGTGGTCGCGCAGCGACATGATCATGAGCTTGGGGGAGAGCGGCTTCCCGGTGTTCCAGGCGGGGCACTGGGACTGGCAGCGGCCGCACTCGGTGCAGGTGGAGAAGTCGAGCAGGCCCTTCCAGGAGTAGTCCTCGACCTGGGAGACGCCGAAGCGGACCTCTTCCTCGTTGTCGTCGTCGAGGGCGGTCTCGAAGTCGATCTCCTTGCCGCCGGAGGTCATGGGCTTCAGCTCGCCGAGGGCGGTGGCGCCGTCGGCGTTGCGCTTGAACCAGATGTTGGGGAAGCCGAGGAAGCGGTGCCACGCCACGCCCATGTTGGTGTTGAGGCTGACCACGATCATCCACACGAACGAGGTGCCGATCTTCACCATGGCGGTGAGGTAGACCAGGTTCTGCAGAGTGGGCACGTCCAGGCCGTCGAAGGCGGTCACCAGGGGGTAGGAGGCGAAGTATCCGGCGGTGTAGCCGTCGACGTCGTGGAGGGCACCCTCCAGGCCGCGCAGGGTGAGGATGGCGACGCCGATGATCAGGATGACGGCTTCGACGAAGTAGGCCTGGCCGGTCTTGGAGCCGCTGAAGCGGGATTTGCGTGCCGGGTCCGTGGGGCGGTTCAGCTGGCGGATGACGATGAGGGTGACGATGCCCAGGGTGGTCATCAGGCCGATGAACTCGATGAACAGTTCGTAGGGCAGCCAGGTGCCGATGAGCGGCAGCGTCCACTCGGCCGCGAAGAGCTGCCCGAAGGCGTTCACGAGGGTGAGCAGCAGGGTGTAGAAGCCGATGGCGACGAACCAGTGCGCGAAGCCGACGACGCCCCAGGTGTTCATCCGGGTGTGGCCCAGGAATTCGCGGGCCAGGGTCATGGTGCGCTGCCCCGGTGCGTCGGTGCGGCTGCCCTCGGGCACGGCCTGCCCCAGCCGGACGTGGCGGAAGATCTCGGCGATGGCGCGCGCGAACAACGCGGTGCCCACCACGGCCAGCACCAGCGAGACGACGATCGCGGCGAGTTGCATGACGGCTCCTCGGACCTGCGGGACGAGCCGCCGCCCGCGGAGGCGAAAGCTCGTTTACTAAGCAGTAACTTATGTGGTTCGTACGAGACTACCCACTATCGCAGGAACGCTGCACCCGGTGAGCCCGGTGATCTGCATCGCGCTGTTGCCTGGTATACGGTTTCTGCAGAAAAAGTGCCATCAGTCGGAAATTCAGACCCAGGGGGCACCCTCATGGCGGACAAGGGGAGCGGCCGGGCCGACGCCGAGTCGGCAGGGCGCGACCTGCTGTGGCTCGTCCTCCCCTGGCTCCTGGTGGTGCTGGTCGCGTTGATGGAGTTCGGCGACGACATCGGGCACGCCCCCAATCTGCGCGCCGGCTCCCTCCTCTCTCCGGTTCCGGCCCTGGCGGCTATCAGAGGCTCGCCCGTCCGCGTCCTGGCGGTGTCGGTGGCGGCCCTTTCTCTGGCGATCATGACCTGGCTCATCGGCCCCGAGAAGGCGATCTCCTACCACGTGACGATCGTCGGCGCGGTCGTCGTCGTCAGCCTGGCCAGCCTGGCGGCCAGTTCCTCCCGGGTGCGCCGCGAGAAGCAGCTCAGCCAGGTGCAGCGGATCGCCGAGGCGGCCCAGCTGGCTCTGCTCCCGCCGATGCCCGCGCAGGCCAAGGGGCTCCGCTTCGAGGCCCGTTACGTCGCCGCCGAGTCCGAGGCGCGGATCGGCGGCGACCTCTACGAGGCGGTGGTCGAGAAGGACTTCGTCCGGGTCATCATCGGCGATGTGCGGGGGAAGGGCCTGCCCGCCATCCGTACGGCGTCCGCCGTGCTCGGTGCTTTCCGGGAGGCCTCGCACTACGAGCCGAGCCTGCCCGGGGTGGCGCTCCGCTGCTCCGAGGCCGTCGGGCGTCTGGAGGGTGAGACCGGGGATGCCTACGCGGGCCAGTTGGAGGGGGACGAGTTGTTCGTCACCGCCGTGCTGGTGGAGATCCGTGGTGCGCGGCTGCGGCTGGTCAATCTGGGGCATCCTCCGCCGTTGCTGCTGAATTCCGCCGGGGTCCGGTTCCTCGGGATCGAGGACACCGTTCCGCCGCTCGGGCTCGCGCACGTCGTCACTCCCGAGCCGCCGGTGCTCGCCTGCGACTGGGAACTCGGGGAACGACTGCTGCTCTACACCGACGGCATCGACGAGGCCCGGAGTCCGGACGGGGAGTTCTTCCCGCTGCCGGAGGTCGCGCAGACGCTGCGGGGTGCGTCCGTCGAGACCCTCCCGGACCGGCTGCTGGCGGCCGTGGACCAGCACACCGGCCGTGATCTGCGCGACGACGCCGCAGTGGTCGTCGTCGAGTGGTGCGAGGCTTTCGATCGCGCGTCGGAGCCTGCGCGGTCGACTCCCGCGCCGCGCTGAGTGGCGACCGCCCGACGCCGTCTCCATGTGCCGTACATGGCTTGACCTGCGGATACAGTTATTGTGCCGAGAGCTGCCGCATAAGAGTTGAGTCTGGTGTGCTCATGTCCTTTGACAGATGTCGAGCCGTCGTGCACGCTTGAGTGAGATTCACTCAAGGCATCAGCTGGAGGAAACCGAAATGGCACGTGCGGTCGGCATCGACCTGGGTACGACGAACTCCGTCGTCAGTGTTCTCGAGGGCGGTGAGCCCACCGTCATCACCAATGCCGAGGGCGCCAGGACCACGCCGTCCGTCGTCGCCTTCGCCAAGAACGGTGAAGTGCTCGTCGGCGAGGTCGCCAAGCGGCAGGCCGTCACCAACGTGGACCGGACGGTCCGGTCGGTCAAGCGCCACATGGGCACCGACTGGAAGATCGACCTGGACGGCAAGGACTTCAACCCGCAGCAGATGAGCGCCTTCGTGCTGCAGAAGCTGAAGCGGGACGCGGAGGCCTACCTGGGCGAGAAGGTGACCGACACGGTCATCACCGTTCCCGCCTACTTCAACGACCACGAGCGGCAGGCCACCAAGGAGGCCGGCGAGATCGCCGGCATGAACGTCCTGCGCATCGTCAACGAGCCCACTGCGGCCGCGCTCGCCTACGGCCTCGAGAAGGAGGACCAGACCATCCTGGTCTTCGACCTCGGTGGCGGTACCTTCGACGTCTCGCTGCTGGAGATCGGCGACGGCGTGGTCGAGGTGAAGGCGACCAACGGTGACAACCACCTCGGCGGCGACGACTGGGACCAGCGCATCGTCGACCACCTGGTCAAGCAGTTCCAGTCCGGGCACGGCGTCGACCTGTCCAAGGACAAGATGGCGCTGCAGCGGCTGCGCGAGGCCGCGGAGAAGGCGAAGATCGAGCTGTCCTCCTCCACGGAGACGACGATCAACCTGCCCTACATCACGGCCTCCTCCGAGGGCCCGCTGCACCTGGACGAGAAGCTCACCCGCTCGCAGTTCCAGCAGCTCACCGAGGACCTCCTGGAGCGCTGCAAGACGCCGTTCAACAACGTCATCAAGGACGCCGGCATCCAGCTGTCCGAGATCGACCACGTGGTTCTCGTCGGTGGTTCGACCCGTATGCCGGCCGTCGCCGGCCTGGTCAAGGACCTCACCGGCGGCAAGGACGCCAACAAGGGCGTCAACCCGGACGAGGTCGTCGCCATCGGCGCCAGCCTGCAGGCCGGTGTGCTCAAGGGCGAGGTCAAGGACGTCCTGCTGCTGGACGTCACCCCGCTGTCCCTCGGCATCGAGACCAAGGGCGGCATCATGACCAAGCTGATCGAGCGCAACACGACCATTCCGACCAAGCGCTCGGAGATCTTCACGACGGCCGAGGACAACCAGCCGTCCGTGCAGATCCAGGTCTACCAGGGCGAGCGGGAGATCGCGGCGTACAACAAGAAGCTCGGCATGTTCGAGCTGACCGGCCTGCCGCCGGCGCCGCGCGGTGTGCCGCAGATCGAGGTCACCTTCGACATCGACGCGAACGGCATCATGCACGTCGCGGCGAAGGACCTCGGCACCGGCAAGGAGCAGAAGATGACCGTCACCGGCGGTTCCGCGCTCCCCAAGGACGACATCGAGCGCATGATGCGCGATGCCGAGCAGTACGCCGACGAGGACGCCAAGCGCCGCGAGGCCGCGGAGACCCGCAACCAGGCCGAGCAGCTCGTCTACACGACCGAGAAGTTCCTCAAGGACAACGAGGAGAAGGTCCCGGGCGACGTCAAGACCGAGGTCGAGGAGTCCCTCGCCGACCTGCAGGAGAAGCTGAAGGGCGAGGACACCGCCGCCATCCGCGAGGCCTCCGAGAAGGTCGCGGCCACCAGCCAGAAGCTGGGCCAGGCGCTGTACGCCGACGCGCAGGCCGCCGGCGAGGACGGTGCCCAGGCCGGCGCCGGTGCCGGTGAGGCGAAGGCCGACGGCGACGACGACGTCGTCGATGCCGAGATCGTGGACGACGACAAGCCGAAGGGTGGTGCCGCGTGACGGAGGAGACCCCGGGCTTCCCGCAGGAGCCCGACGTCCCCACCGACGCCGCACTGGACGCGCAGTCCGACGACGCGGCGGCAGCCGCGGCCGCGGGACCCGCCGCCGAGGAGGAGGCGGGTCCCGCGGTCCCGGGCGGGGACGTCCAGGACGGCCAGTCCGCAGAGGCCGCCGCGCTCACGGCGCACCTCGACCAGACCCGTACCGCGCTGAACGAGCGCACGCAGGACCTGCAGCGGCTCCAGGCGGAGTTCCAGAACTACCGCCGCCGGGTCGAGCGGGACCGCGTCTCCGTCAAGGAGGTCGCCGTCGCGAACCTCCTGACGGAACTGCTCCCGGTGCTGGACGACATCGGGCGTGCACGGGACCATGGCGAACTGGTGGGCGGCTTCAAGTCGGTCGCCGAATCGCTGGAGATGGTCGCGGCCAAGATGGGCCTGATGCAGTTCGGCAAGGAGGGCGAGCCGTTCGACCCGACGGTGCACGAGGCGCTCATGCACTCGTACTCGCCCGAGGTGACCGAGACGACGTGCGTGCAGATCCTTCAGCCGGGGTATCGCATCGGCGAACGCACCATCCGCCCCGCGCGGGTGGGTGTCGCCGAACCGCAGCCCGGCGCCCAGGGTTCCGAGGACGACGGGTCCGCGGACGGCGAGGACAGCGGTGGTCCCGACGAGGGCTGACGCGCAGTACGGGAACGCAGGAGAGGAGGGACGTCGGGGATGAGTACCAAGGACTTCATCGAGAAGGACTACTACAAGGTCCTCGGCGTCCCGAAGGACGCCACCGAGGCCGAGATCAAGAAGGCGTACCGGAAGCTCGCCCGGGAGAACCACCCGGACGCCAACCGGGGTGACGCCGCCGCGGAGGAGCGGTTCAAGGACGCCTCGGAGGCCTACGACGTCCTGGGTGACGCCAAGCGGCGCAAGGAGTACGACGAGGCGCGTGCCCTCTTCGGGAACGGCGGCGGATTCCGCCCCGGTCCGGGAGCGGGCGGCGGTTCGTTCAACTTCGACCTCGGCGACCTCTTCGGTGGCACGCAGGGCGGGCCGGCCGGCGCCGGCGGGCCCGGCGGGTTCGGCGGTGGCCTGGGCGACGTCTTCGGCGGTCTGTTCAACCGGGGCGGCGGTGCCGGTACGCGCACCCAGCCGCGCCGGGGGCAGGACGTCGAGTCCGAGGTGACGCTCAGCTTCACCGAGGCCGTCGACGGCGCGACGGTGCCGCTGCGGATGTCTTCCTCGGCGGCCTGCAAGGCCTGTTCGGGCACCGGCGACAAGCACGGCTCCCCGCAGGTGTGCCCCACCTGCGTGGGCACCGGCCAGGTCAGCCGGGGCGGCGGGGGCGGATTCTCGCTCACCGACCCCTGCGTCGACTGCAAGGGGCGGGGCCTCATCGCGCAGGACCCGTGCGACACCTGCAAGGGCAGTGGACGGGCCACGTCCTCGCGCACCATGCAGGTCCGCATCCCGGCCGGTGTCACCGACGGGCAGCGCATCCGGCTGCGCGGCAAGGGCGCTCCCGGCGAGCGGGGCGGTCCCCACGGCGACCTGTACGTGGTGGTGCACGTCGACAAGCATCCCGTGTTCGGGCGCCGCGGCGACAACCTGACGGTCACCGTGCCGGTCACCTTCACGGAGGCCGCGCTCGGCGGGGAGATCAAGGTGCCGACCCTCGGTGGGCCCCCGGTCACCCTGAAACTGCCGCCGGGCACGCCGAGCGGACGGACGATGCGGGCCCGGGGCAAGGGCACCACCCGCAAGGACGGCACCCGCGGCGACCTGCTGGTCACCGTGGAGATTTCGGTGCCGCGGGAGCTCGACGAGAAGGCGCGGGACATCCTGGAGTCCTTCCGGGACGCGACCGCGGACGAGGACCCCAGGGCAGCGCTGTTCAAGGCAGCGAAGGGAGACTGAAATGCCCGGCCGAGACCGCGACAGCCGGCGTTTCGGGGGCCGCCAGCCGTACGAGCTGACGGACGACTCCCCCGTGTACGTCATCTCGGTCGCCGCCCAGTTGTCGGGGCTGCACCCGCAGACCCTGCGGCAGTACGACCGTCTCGGGCTGGTCTCTCCCGACCGGACCGCCGGTCGCGGGCGGCGCTACTCGGCCCGGGACATCGAACTCCTCCGCCAGGTGCAGCAGCTGAGCCAGGACGAAGGCATCAACCTGGCCGGGATCAAGCGGATCATCGAGCTGGAGAACCAGGTCACCGCGCTGCAGTCGCGCGTGGCCGAGCTCCAGCAGGCCGTCGAGGGCGCGGCGGTGGCGATGCGTCAGCGCGAGCAGCAGGTGCACGCCTCGTACCGCCGCGATCTCGTCCCCTACAGCGACATGCACCAGTCGAGTGCGCTGGTCGTCTGGCGCCCCGGAAGGGGCCGCCGGAGCTGACCGGACCGGAAGCTACCGCCGGAGGCCCCGGCCGCTCTGCCACGCAGAGCGGCCGGGGCCTCCGGCATGTCGCGGTGGCGGGCCCGGCCGCCGCTGGGGGCGCGCCTCCCGAGAGGTGGATTTTTGGTTACCGTGCGGTAGGGCTTGTTTTCGACAGAATGAAAGTCTTCACTATGGCGACAACAGCCCCGGTTGCTCGTCCGGTCGGGGAAGGTCTCCATCCGGAAGCGGGTGACAGTCGGTGAGCACCATCAGCTCCACAGCGCCGAACGGCGGTCCCGACGTGGACGCCCTCGTCGCGACGGTCGGGGTCCAGATCCGGGCGCTGCGCAAGCAGTCCGGGCTGACGCTCGACGACCTGAGCCGGACCTCGGGTGTGAGCACAGGGCTCATCAGCCAGGTGGAACGCGGCAAGGGCAACCCGTCCTTCGCCACGCTGGTGCAACTCGCCCACGGACTCGACATCCCTGTGGGCCGGCTGTTCCACCTCAGCGAGCAGATCAGCCCGGTGGTGCGCCGCTCCGAGCGGCGCAACCTGGACTTCCACGGCGTCCAGGGGCCGCAGGACGCCCGCTACGAACTGCTCACCCCGACCGTCACCGGGGCGCTGGAGGTCCTCTGGGTGGAGACCCAGCCGGGCCACGACACCAGCGACACCCCTTTCCGGCACAACGGCGAGGAGTTCGGCCTCGTCCTCTCCGGCGTGAAGGACGTCTATCTGGACGGCGTCCGGCACCGCCTGGAGGCCGGTGACTCCATCACCTACCCCAGCAGCACACCCCACTGGTACGCCAACCCCGGCGATCAGCCCTCCGTCTCGGTCTGGGTGATCACGCCGCCCAGCTGGTAGGCGCCGACAGCCTCCCGGCCCGCACTCCCGTCCCCTCTCCGGCGCACCGGCCCGCAGGTCGGTGTGCAGACCCAGCACGGCCGAAAACCGTGCCTTCCCCTTGCGAGGTGCCCCGCATGGCATCAGTCATCGAAAGAGAAACCAGCGACGAACCACGCATCTCCCGGCGCCGCGCCCTGGTCGCACTCGGCGGCGGCAACGCCGTCGAGTGGTACGACTGGATGGTCTACGGCCTGCTCGCGGCCTACATCGGCCCCCAGTTCTTCCCCTCGGGCGACGCGGTCGCCGACACGATGTCCGCACTCGCCGTCTTCGCCGTCGGGTTCGCGGCCCGGCCGCTCGGCGCCGTCGTGTTCGGCACGCTCGCCGACCGGATCGGCCGACGCCTCGTGATGCTGCTCTCCGTCGGCACCATGGTCTTCAGCACCGCGGTGATCGCGGTCCTTCCCACGCACGCCTCCCTCGGTATCTGGGCCGGAGCCGTCCTGCTGCTCTGCCGCATCCTCCAGGGCCTGTCGACCGGCATCGAAGCCCCCCTCAACTCGGCGTACATCGTGGAGATGGCCCCCGAAGGCCAGACCGCACGGTTCGGCGGCATCGTCAGCGTGTACGTCCAGGCCGGCATCATCGGCGCCTCCCTGGTCTGCTTCCTGACCAGTGCCGCTGTCGGCGCCGAGGCCATGGCCGCCTGGGGCTGGCGGATCCCGTTCGTCATCGGCGTCGTGGTGGGACTGTTCTTCCTCTGGCTGCGCCGCTCCCTGCCCGAGACGCTCAACCAGGAGGAGAATCGTTTCTCCTCCAAGGGGAGCACCGTCACCGCGCCCGGGAACGCCTCCGTGACCGCCCCTCCGGCGCCGCAGCCCAGCATCCAGGACGTGTGGCGGGGAGTCCTGCGCCACCGCTTCCCCCTGCTCACCATCGTGTTCGTCGTCGCCGGAGCCCAGGCGCTCAACTACACCTGGGCCGTCGGACTGCCCAGCCTGGCGCGCTCCGCCTACGGCGAGAACCCCACGCATGTCTTCGCGGTCTCCACCCTGGCCGGCCTGGTCGTCGGTGTCCTGTACCCCGTGGTCGGCCGCATCGCCGACCGCAACCGGATCTCCCGCACCTTCGTGTTCTCCCGCCTCGCCGTGGTGCCGATGGTCTTCCTGGTCCTCGCCTACCAGGGGTCCGGCATCACTACCTTCGCCGCAGTGATGCTGATCGGCGCACCCCTGCTGGCCTTCAACATGGGCCTCTACAACACCGTCTCCGCGACGCTCATGCCGATGACCTGCCGCGTGACCGGCGTCGGCCTCGGCTACGCCGTGGGCGTCGCCGGCTTCGGCGGCACCGCGCCCTACGTCCTGCTCTGGCTCCAGGAGGCCGACGCCGTCTGGGCCTTCCCCGCCTACGTGGCTGTGCTCGGGCTGACCAGCGTCCTGCTCTACGTACTCGCCTTCCGCCGCGGCTGTGTCCGCGTCGGGAACTGAAAGGAGACCCCGTGTCCTCCATCCAGACGATCGCTCTCGACGCCGTCGAGGCACCCGTCGTCCGCAGGTCCGACGTGGTCGTGGTCGGCGGTGGCCCCGCAGGGGTCAGCGCGGCGGTCTCCGCGGCACGCAGCGGCGCCCGGGTCACCCTGCTGGAACGCTATTCGGCACTCGGGGGCCTCGCCTCCGGTGGCATGGTTCTCGTCCTCGACGACATGGTCAACGGCGACGAGATCACCGTGTCCGGCATCGTCGACGAGTACGTGGAACGCATGGGCAAGCTGGGCCTGGCCGTGTACCCGCCCGCAGCGGAGCGCTACTCGGCACCCGAGATGTGGCACAAGTGGAGCCGGTGGGGCGCCTTCGACTTCCACTCCCACACCAACCCGAAGCCCATCTGCTACTCCGTCGCCTTCGACCCCGACGGCTGGAAGCGCGTCTCCAACGACCTGGTGCGCGAGAACGGCGTCGACCTGCGGCTCCACAGCTGGTTCTCCCGCCCGATCGTGCAGGACGGCGCGATCAAGGGCGTGGTGTGCGAGACCAAGTCCGGTCCGCAGGCCGTCATGGGCGACGTCGTCGTGGACACCACCGGCGACATCGACGTGGCCTCCCGGTCGGGCGCCGCCCACATCAAGGACAAGTACCTCGTCACGCTGGTCTTCCGCCTCGGAGGCGTCGACACCGCGGCCGCCGAGCGGTTCGAGCAGGCCGATCCCCGCGCCGCCCGTGCCATCAACCGCAAGATCAAGCGACTGCTCGGCGGTGCCTGGGAGCTGTGGTGGCTGAAGACCCCGATCCCCGGAGTGGTGTGGTGCAACTGCCCGCACATGACGGGCTTCGACGGCACCGACCCGGAATCGCTCACCGAGGCCGAGTTCGAGGCTCGCTCCAGGATCGGATCCGTCCTCGACCACATCCGGCAGGACCTCCCCGGATTCGAGAACGCCTACCTGCTCGACGTGGCCGAGCAGATGGGTGTCCGTCAGACCCGCCTGCTGGACGGCGAGTACGTCGTTACCAAGGAGGACGTCACCTCCCGGCGCCACTTCCCCGACAGCGTCGCACGCGGCCGCGACTACTACACCCCCTACCGCGCCCTGCTGCCGCGCGGGGTGGACCAGCTGCTGGTCGCCGGCAGGCACTACTCGGCCACCCCCGAGGCGCAGCGCATCTCCCGCGAGATACCGCCGTGCATGGCCATGGGCCAGGCGGCGGGCATCGCGGCGGCGACCGCCGCGGACCGGGGCGTGACCGTGCGGGAGGTCGACCCCGCGGTCGTCCAGCAGCGGATGCGGGACCAGGGCGCCGACCCCGGCGACGTGCCCGCTCCGAACGCCACCGTCGACGCCCCGAAGGAGCTGTCCGCATGACCGGTTCTCCCGACTCCCAGCCGCTCGACGGCATCAGGGTGCTCGACTTCACCCAGGTGTTCATGGGGCCTTCGTGCACCCAGCTCCTCGGCGACCACGGCGCCGACGTCGTGAAGGTCGAACGTCCCGGCACCGGAGACATCTCCCGGACCTCCATCCCCGACGACGCCGGACTCGACAACCCCATCTTCCTGGCCATCAACCGCAACAAGCGCAGTGTCGCGCTGGACACCCGCACCGAGGAGGGGCGCGGCGCCGTCCGCGAACTGGCGCGCACCGCCGACGTGGTGGTCAGCAACTTCCGGGCCGGCGTGATGGAACGCATGGGCTTCGGCTACGACGACCTCCGAGCCGTCAACCCACGGCTGATCTGGGCCTCCGGAACCGGATTCGGCACCGAGGGGCCCTACCGGCACAAGGGCGGGCAGGACGCCGTCGCCCAGTCCTACAGCGGCGTGATGCACCGCCGGACCGCCGAGGACGATCCCTTCACGCTGTACCCGACGACGCTCTGCGACTACACCACCGGCATGCACCTGTTGCAGGGCATCCTGCTGGCGCTGCTGCACCGGGAACGCACCGGTGAGGGCCAGAAGGTCGAGGTGTCGATGTACGACTCGATGCTCCACATGCAGATGCAGGAGGCCTGCCAGCAGCTCAACCGGGGCTTCGAGATCAACTGGGCCGCGATGCCGCTGACCGGGGTGTTCCCCACCACCGACGGCGCCGTCTGCCTGGTGGGCGGCTTCACCCGGGACCCCCTGCACCACCTGAGCATCGCCCTCGAACTCGACGAGGACCTCTCGCAGCGTCCGGAACTTGCCGACCTCCGGGGGCAGTTCGCACATCGTCCCGAGATCCAGCACATCCTCGCCGAGCGTCTCGCGGTGAACTCCACCGCGTACTGGCTCAAGCGGCTGGAGGAGCAGGACATCCTCTGCGCGCCCGTGCGCAGCCTGGAGCAGGCGCTGGAGGACGAGCAGACTGCCGTCAACGACATGATCGTCGAGATGGACCATCCGGTGGCCGGGCGGATCCGCGCCCTCAACACACCCCTCCACCTCTCCGGGGCTCCCGGGCAGGTGCGGCGCGTACCGCCGCGGCTCGGCGAGCACGGCGACGAGGTCCTCACCGAACTCGGCTACGACCAGCAGCAGATCGCCCTGCTGCGCGAGAAGGGGGTGTTGAGGTGAGCGCGGAGAGCTCTGTCGGCACCGTCGACTACCGCAGGGACGGGCACGTCGCCCGCGTCACCATCGACCGTCCCGCGGTGCTCAACGCGGTGGACGCGAAGAGCGCCGCGCGGCTCGGCGAGATCTGGGACGAGATCGAGGCCGACCCGGAGGTCCGCGTCGTGGTCGTCACCGGCGGCGGCGACCGGTCGTTCTGCGTCGGCGCGGACATGTCCGCCGAGGCCGTCGAACGCACCGGGCTCGAGTACTGGGCCGACCTCGATCCCAACGGCTTCGGCGGACTCGCGCTGCGGACCAGCCTCGACGTGCCCGTCATCGCCCGCGTCAACGGGTATGCCCTGGGTGGCGGCATGGAGATGGTGCTGGGCTGCGACATCGTGGTGGCCGCCGAGCACGCGCGGTTCGGGCTCACCGAACCCCGCGTCGGCCGCATCCCGCTCGACGGCGGCGTGTTCCAGCTGGTCCGGCGCGTCCCGCACACCGCCGCGATGGGGATGCTGCTCACCGGCCGGAAAGTGCCCGCCGCGGAGATGCGGGCGATGGGCCTGGTCAACGAGGTCGTGCCGAGGGAGGAACTGGACGCCGCGGTCGACCGGTGGGTCGGCGACGTGCTGGCCTGCGCCCCCACCTCCCTGCGGGCCGTCAAGCAGATGGTGCAGCGCGGCGCCCGGTTGTCGCCGCAGGACGCGCACGCCCTGCGCACGCCCGCTCTGATGGCCGCGCTGGACAGCGAGGACGCCGCCGAGGGAGTCCGGGCCTTCCAGGAGAAGCGGGCACCGCGGTGGACCGGCCGGTGAGCCGCCGCGGCGGCACGGGGAAGCGGAGGTCCGCATGACGGTTCCCACCGTCCGGCCGCTCGACCGCGGCGTGTGGGGCGTGGTGGCGACTCCGTTCCACGGCCCCTCCCGCGACGTGGACCGCACCGGCCTGGCCCGACTCGTGCAGCACTACGCGCGGATCGGGGTGCGCGGGCTGACCGTGCTCGGCGTCTTCGGCGAAGCGGCACGGCTCTCGCACCGCGAGCGCCGCACCGTACTGGACGTGGTCGCCGGCACCGTGGACCTGCCGATCGTGGTGGGAGCCACCTCGCTCGCCACGGCGCCACTCCTGGAGGAGACGGACCTCCTGCGGGAGGCGGTCGGCCCCGACCGGATCGCGGGCGTCATGGTGCAGGTCAACTCGCCCCGCCCCGGCACTGTCGCGCAGCATCTGCGGGACGTCCACGACGCGACGGGCCTGCCGCTGGTCCTGCAGGACTACCCGGTCGCGTCCGGGGTCCGCATCACCGCCGCCGACCTGGTGCGCGTCGTACGGGCCACCCCGTCGGTGGCGGCGGTGAAGGCGGAGAATCCGCCCACCCCGGCCGCCGTGGCCGCACTGACGGCGGAGGTGGACGTGCCGGTGTTCGGCGGTCTCGGTGGGCTGGGGCTGCTCGACGAACTCGCGGCGGGCTCGGCAGGCGCCATGACCGGCTTCTCGTGTCCGGAGGGCCTGGTGGCCTGTGTGGAGGCATGGGAGCGCTCCGGCTACGCGGCTGCTCGGGAGGCGTACCTGCCCTACCTGCCGCTGGTGAACTTCGAGGCGCAGGCCGGGATCGGACTCGCGCTGCGGAAGGAGGCCGTACGGCAGCGGGGCCTCTTCCCCGACGCCGCGGTCCGGCCGCCTGCGCAGCCGCTCCCCGTCGCCCTGGTACCCCAGCTGGCACGGCATCTGGCGGCCGTGCCGGTGGCCGGTGCGGAAGGAGCGGACTGATGGATCTGGGACTCCGGGACCGCGTGGCGCTCGTGGCCGCCTCCACCGGCGGTCTGGGACGCGCCGTCGCCGAAGCGCTCGCCGCCGAGGGTGCGGCCGTCGTGGTCTGCGGACGGCGCGGGGACCGTGCGGCCGGGATCGCCGCGACCCTGCCGCGTGCCGTCGGCGTACGGGCCGACCTCACCGCACCGGACGGACCCGCGCGTCTGGCCGAGGCCGCACGCGAGGCCTTCGGCCCACCCGACGTGTTGGTGCTGAACGGGCCGGGACCGCCGACCGGAACGGCGGAGGCGGCCTCGCCCACCGGACTTGCGCAGGCGTTCGACGCGCTCGTGCTGGCCCAGCAGCGCCTGGTGGCCTCGGTGCTGCCCGCGATGCGGGAACGCGGGTGGGGGCGGGTGCTCGCGCTCGGCTCCAGCGGCGTCGTCGAACCGATTCCCGGTCTGGTGCTGTCGAACATGGGACGCGCCGCACTGGCCGGCTACCTCAAGACGCTCGCCGCGGAGGTCGCGCGGGACGGCGTCACCGTCAACATGCTGCTGCCCGGCCGGATCGCCACGGACCGGGTGGCGCGACTCGATGCCGCTCGCGCCGAGCGCGAGGGCCGGCCCGCCGACGAGGTCGCCGCCGCGTCGCAGGCCGCGATTCCCGCCGGACGGTACGGCACACCGCAGGAGTTCGCCGCCGCGGCCGCCTTCCTCTGCGGCGCGCCCGCCTCGTACGTCACCGGGGCTGCGCTGCGGTGCGACGGCGGCCTGGTCCGCAGCCTCTGACTGCCGCCCCGATCACCCGGGGGCGGAGCGCCGAACCGCCGGCCTCCGTCCCGAACCGTCACCGAGGCCCCACCGAAGGAGACCACCCGTGAACACCTACCGGATCCGCAACCTCATCGACGGCCACCACCAGGGCGCCGACGACATCGAGCGGCGCAACCCGGCGGACCCCTCCGACCTCGTCGCACTCCTCCCCTCCTCCGGGGCGCAGGAGGTCACGGCCGCCGTCGACGCGGCGGCCGCCGCCCAGCCGGCCTGGGCGGCCCGTCCGGCGCCGGCGCGGGGAGCCGTCCTCACGAACGCGGCGGAGATCCTCCGCTCGCGGCTCGACGGCGTCGCCCGTGACCTGGTCCGGGAGGAGGGGAAGACGCTCGCCGAAGCGAAGGGCGAGGTGCAGCGGGCCGTCGACGTGCTCCGCTTCTTCGGTGCGCAGGGCTGGAGTTCCAACGGCGACTGCCTGCCGAGCGGCCAGCCGGACACCCTGGTCCACACCCGGCGCGAACCCCTCGGCGTGGTCGGCCTGATCACGCCGTGGAACTTCCCGATCGCCATTCCGGCCTGGAAGGCGGCACCCGCTCTGGTGAGCGGCAACGCGGTGGTGCTCAAGCCCGCCGAACTCACCCCGGTGTCGGCGCACCACCTGGCCGCGGCGCTCACCGAGGCGGGCCTGCCTCCGGGCGTGCTGAACGTGGTGCACGGCCGCGGCGGGACGGCCGGGGCGGCACTGGTCGCCGACCCCCGGGTCGCCGGGGTCTCCTTCACCGGCTCGACGGCGGTCGGGACGCGGATCGAGCAGCAGATGCACGCCCGGCGCGGCCGGGTGCAGGTCGAGATGGGCGGCAAGAACGCGCTGGTCGTCCTGGACGACGCGGACGTCGGGGCCGCCGCGCGGATCGCCGCGGCGGGCGGTTTCGGGCTCACCGGGCAGGCGTGCACCGCCTCCTCCCGCGTGGTGTGCACCCCCGGGGTGTACGACGCGTTCGTGTCCGCGCTGGTCGAGGAGGCCAAGCGCTACGTACCCGCCGACGGTCTCGCCGAGGGCACGGTGATGGGGCCGGTGGCCGACCGGGCCCAGCTGTCGGGCATCCTCGACGCCCTGGAGCAGGCGCGTCGCGACGGGGCCGCGTTCGCGACCGGCGGCGAGGCGCCGGAGGGACTGATGCTGGCGCCGGTGGTGCTCACCGGCCTCGGGCCGGAGTCCTCCGCCGCCCGCGACGAGATCTTCGGGCCGGTCGTCTGCGTGCTCCGGGCCGACGACCTCGACGAGGCGATCGAGGTCGTCGAGGACTCCCGCTACGGCCTGGCGGCCGCCGTCTGCACCCGGGACCTGTCGGCCGCCATGGCCTTCGCCGGGCGGGTCCGCGCCGGCGTCGTCAAGGTCAACCGCCCGACCACGGGTCTCGACCTCAACGTGCCGTTCGGCGGCGTCGGCGACTCGTCGAGCAACACCTTCCGCGAACAGGGAGCGAGCGCCGTGGAGTTCTTCACCTGGTCCAAGTCGGTCTACCTCGGCTGGTAGGCCGAGGCGCTCTGCCGCGGGACGTGCCGCACGGGTCCGGCACGGCGGGCTCGTCCGTCGTGCCGGGCCCGTCGTGCGGGCGCATCATGGAGGGGAGGGGGGTCGTGGCGACGAACGCGAAAGGCTGATGACGATGACGTTCATCCAGGTCATCGAGTACGACACCAAGCGTCCCGCCGAGATGGAGCTGCTGTACGACGAGTTCCTGCGAGCCACCGAGGGCAAGCGGACCCTGACGCACGAGTTCCACACGCACGACCGGGAACGGACCGAGCACTACGTGGACATCGTGGAGTTCCCCTCCTACGAGGCCGCGATGAAGAACAACGACCTGCCGGAGACGCAGGACCTCGCCGCCCGCATGCGGGAGTTGTGCACGGGCGAACCGAGGTTCCTCAACCTCGAGGTTCTGGACGACCAGACGTACCCGCGCGGCTGACGCCGGGCAGTACCGGACGGATCACGGCGAGGAGTGCCCGGGCGGGCGGTCCCCGGTGTGCATGCCGAGGACGGCCTCGTCCTTTGCTCCGGGACGTCGTCGTGCAGCTCTTCGTGGAGGATCGGCACGTCCTCGTCGAGGCGGGCGCGCAGCCCGCTCCTCTCTCCGCGCAGCATGCCCTCTTGCTATGCCGTCCGGCCGGGGAGCGCAACGCGTTTCCCTCCGGCCGGGGCCGGGAGCGGACCGCCGGTGCCTCAGTCCTGCGGCGTGCCGGGCAGGGCCGTGCCCCGGACCGCCTGGATGTCGAGCTCGACCTTGAGCGTGGTGCCGATGGCGGCGATGCCCGCCGCCACGACCTGGTTGTAGTTCATCGCGAAGTCGTGGCGCCGGAGTTCGGTCGTGGCGCGGAAGACCGCCCGCGTGGCGCCGTCCGCGTCCGGGCCGCTGCCCAGGCAGGTCAGGTCCAGATCGACGCCGCGCACGAGTCCGTGCATGGCCAGCTCGCCGTGTACGGTCCATCTCTCGCCGCCCGCGGCCGAGACGCGGTCGGCGCGGTAGGTGATCTCCGGGTGCTCCGTGACGTTGAGGAAGTCCGCGGAGCGGATGTGCCGGTCGCGCATGGCGTTGCCGGTGTCGATGCTGTCCGCCCTGATCGTCGCCTCCACGGAGGACCGCTCGGGGTCCTCGGCCACGTCGATGCGCCCGCCGAACTCGGTGAACCAGCCGTGGACGCTGGAGATCCCCAGGTGCTGCGCCGTCGCCGCCACGCGGGAGTGTGCCGGGTCGATGGTCCACACACCGGGTTCGGGCAGCCGGGCTCCCTCCTGCGGGCCGAGTTCCAGGGTCCCCAGGTCGGCGCGTCCCGCCCCGGTCACCCGTGCGGTGACGGCGACGGGTGCGTAGCCGACGGCGGCGGCGGTCACCGTGTACGAGCCTTCCGGCAGCTGCTCCGCCGTCCGTACGGCACCGTCACCGTCCGCCGTGGCCCGCACGACCTGTGCTCCCGCCGCGTCGGTCACGGTCAGCACCGCATGCCTCAGGGCCCGGCCGTCCCGGTCGCGGATGTCCGCACGTACGCCTGCCATCAGCTCTTCTTCCTCCCACGCTCCGCTGCGTGCCGCTCGGGTCCGGGCGCCGGGGCGACGCCTGGGGGTGCAGGCGTCCCGTTCCGCCCCCCGCATCCGCCGTCGGCGGGCGCAGCACCCTGGGCGTGCTGCCGCCGTACCGGCCGGTGAACGCGTACGTCCCCCATCCTCCCCCTGCCGCCGCGGCGCGGACGACGGGGGGAGGAGGGGGGACGTACCGGGGACGGTGGTGGCGGGCGCGATCAGCGGGGTGCGGAGGTGGCCGCCGTGTCGTCGGCGCCGGGGGCGTCGGCGGGTGCCGGTGCCGTGCTGTCCGGGCCCTCCTCCAGCGCCGACCTGGTGCGCAGCGGCACCTCCTTGATGAGCAGGACCAGGAAAAGGGAGACCAGGGCTATCGGGGCCGCGAAGAGGTAGATGTCGGCGATGCCGTGCCCGTAGGCGCTCTCCACCACGGTGCGGATCGGGGCGGGCAGGTCCCGCAGGTCGGGGATGCCGTGCCCCGTGCCGCTGCCGGGCGGCACGCCGAGCTTCGCCAGGCCCTCCCGGGCGTAGTCCGCGATGCGTTCGGCAAGTACTGCGCCCAGCACGGACACGCCGACGGCGCCGCCCAGCGAGCGGAAGAAGGTGACCAGGGAGCTGGCCGCGCCGAGGTCCCGCACGTCGACCTGGTTCTGGGTGCAGAGCACCAGGTTCTGCATCATCATGCCGACGCCGAGTCCCAGCATTGCCATGAAGACGGCGACCTGCCAGTACGGGCTGTCGTAGCGGACCGTGCCGAGCAGGGCGAGCCCGGCGGTGAGCAGCACGGCGCCGGAGCACAGCCACGCCTTCCAGCGACCGTTCCGGGTGATGATCTGACCGGAGACGGTCGAGGAGACGAAGAGGCCGCCGATCATCGGGGTGGTCAGCAGACCCGCCATGGTGGGCGATTCACCGCGTGCCAGCTGGAAGTACTGCGCGAGGAAGACGGTCGCACCGAACATCGCGACGCCGACGAACAGCGAGGCGAGCGAGGCGAGGGTGATGGTGCGGTTGCGGAACAGCCGCAGCGGCACGATCGGTTCGGCCGCCCGCGATTCGATGTACACGAACAGGCCGCCCAGCAGGAGCGAACCGCTCACCATCGCGTAGGTCTGCCAGGAGAACCAGGGGTACTCCTTGCCGGCGAGGGTCACCCAGACCAGCAGGAGGCACACCGAGGAGGCGAAGACCGCGGAGCCGAGCCAGTCGATGCGGACGCCGGTGCGCTTGACGACGGGCAGGTGGAGCGTCTTCTGCAGCACCAGGAGGGCGACGACGGCGAAAGGCACGCCGACGTAGAAGCACCAGCGCCAGCCGAGCCAGTCGGTGTCGGTGATGACGCCGCCGAGCAGGGGGCCTCCGACGGTGGCGACGGCGAACGTGGCGCCGAGGTAGCCGTTGTAGCGGCCGCGTTCCCGCGGGGAGATCATCGCGGCGAGGATGATCTGGGCCAGTGCGGTGAGGCCGCCCATGCCGACGCCCTGCACGGCGCGGAAGGCGATCAGGGTGCCGGTGTCCTGCGAGAGGCCGGCTCCGGCCGAGGCGAGGACGAACAGCACGATGGCCGTCTGGACCAGCAGTTTCTTGCTGGTGAGGTCGGCGAGTTTCCCCCACAGCGGGGTGGTGGCGGTCATGGTGAGAAGGGTGGCGGTGACCACCCAGGTGTAGGAGCTCTGGCTGCCTCCCAGGTCGGCGATGATCCGGGGGAGGGCGGTGGAGACGATCGTGGACGACAGGATCGCGACGAACATGCCCAGCAGCAGTCCGGACAGCGCCTCCATGATCTGCCGGTGGGTCATGGCGGGGGCGGGGGCGGGTGCCGGATCGGGTTCCGGCCCGGGGCCCGCTGCGGGGTGTTCGTCGGGGCGCGTGGTGGTCGCCATGCGGTGCTCGTTTCTCTCTACGCGGTGCGGGGGGCCGGGGCGGCGGTTTCGTCGGCGGTTTCCTCGGCGGGGGCCCGGGGCGCCCCGTCGGTGGCGCCGCGGGCGCTGCGGCAGTCGCCGAAGGCGGTGCCGAGCCTGTCGAGCAGTGTGGTCAGTGCCGTGACGTCCGCTGCGGACCAGTCCGTCAGGAACTCCTCCAGCACGTCGGTGGTGAGGTCGCTCAGCTCCTCGAGCCGGCGTGCGCCGCTCTCGGTGAGGCGGAGCAGTCGGGAGCGCCCGTCGTGCGGGTCCGGCAGACGCTCGATCCAGCCGCGTTCGTCGGCGTGGGCGACGTGGCGGCTGGTCACGGACAGGTCGATGCCCAGCAGCTCCGTGAGGCGGCTCATGCGCATCTCGCCGTGCCTGCGCAGCAGGGAGAGGACGCCCGCGGAGGCCGGCGGGCAGTCGGGGGGCAGCCGGCGTGCCATCTCGCGGTTCACCGCTCCCACGCCGCGGAGCTGGCGTGCCAGCTCGCGGTAGTGGCCCCTCGCCGGCGCCGCGGGCGGCGGTGTGCCGGATCCGGAATCCGGTGTGCTCGCCCCGGTATGGGCCCGGCCGATCCGGTCCTCGATCCCTGCGGACAACCTGGTTCACTCCCTGGTTTGTTGCTCAGGGCAACCATAGGGGTGATTGGTTGCTGCACACAAGTTCACGCAGGGGTGGGAGCCGTCCCCGGGGCTGTCCGGTGGAGTCGCGGTTCGCTAGGGTCCTGCCCCATGACTCACAACCCACAAGCACCGCAGGGGCCCGACGGGGGCGATCGGCCGGACCCTGCGGGCAGCACGCAGATGTTCCGTGCCTTCGTCGACGAGGGGCCGCAGCAGACCACCTCGTCCACGGGTGGTTCCGGCGCGCGGATCGGACTCGTTCTGGGCGTCGTCGCCGCGCTCGCCGTCGTGGCGGGTGTGGCCTGGCTCGCACTGTCCTGACGAGCCGGGCGACGTGCTCCGGGCGGTCCGCGCCGGGTCGCGGACCGTCGCCGGAGGGGACGCGGGAGGGCGGCCGCGCCCCGGGTGTCATCCCTCCGTGGTGAGCCCTTCCCGCAGGTGCGTCAGCGTGCGGGTGAGGAGCCGGGAGACGTGCATCTGCGAGATGCCCACCTCTTCACCGATCTGCGACTGCGTCATGTTGCCGAAGAAGCGCAGCATGATGATGCGGCGCTCCCGGGCGGGGAGTCTCGCCAGCAGCGGTTTGAGGGACTCGCGGTACTCCACGCCCTCCAGGGCGGTGTCCTCGTAGCCGAGCCGGTCGGCCAGCGACCCCTCGGCGCCCTCCTCCTCCAGCGAGGGCGTGTCGAGCGAGGAGGCGGTGTAGGCGTTTCCGACGGCGAGGCCGTCGACGACCTCCTCCTCGGAGACCCCCAGGTAGCCGGCGAGTTCGGCCACGGTCGGAGACCGGTCGAGCGTCTGGGAGAGTTCGTCGCCCGCCTTGGTCAGGGCGAGCCGCAGTTCCTGGAGCCTGCGCGGCACGCGCACCGACCAGGAGGTGTCGCGGAAGAAGCGCTTGATCTCGCCGACGACCGTCGGCATGGCGAAGGTGGGGAACTCCACGCCGCGTTCGCAGTCGAACCGGTCGATCGCCTTGATGAGCCCGATGGTGCCGACCTGGACGATGTCCTCCATCGGCTCGTTGCGGCTGCGGAAGCGCGACGCCGCGTACCGCACGAGCGGAAGGTTCAACTCGATCAGGGTGTCCCTGACGTACCCGCGCTCCGGGCTGTCCGCGTCCAGGGTGGCGAGCCGCAGGAAGAGGGAGCGGGAGAGGGTGCGGGTGTCGATGGCCGCGTCGCCCGCGGGCAGCGCCGGCCCCTCGGGCTCCTCCGGGGCACCGTGCGGTGCCTCGGCCAGTGCGTGGTCGTCGGTCGTGGTCTCGGTGAGCACCTTCGAGCTGCCCAGTTCTACGGACATGCCACCCCCTTGAGGTCGCGGACGGGTCGCGGCGGCGCCCTCGTTCGAGGGAGGCGCCTCCCTGTGCATACCTTCGTGCGCCGCCACAGCAAACGCGTTACTCGCAGAATGTCACAAGTCAGCAACGCGATGTAGCGCCAAGTCGACAAAGTTTGCCGATCGGAGACGTCCGTCCGCTGAGCGGTTCCCTCGAAAGAGTTACGTGCCCGAACGGGTCACGCATCAATCCGGTTCGCGGCCCTCAGTCGGGCGAAGCTCCGCGAGAGCAGGCGCGACACATGCATCTGCGAGACGCCGAGCTCGGCACTGATCTGCGACTGCGTCAGGTTGCGGTAATAGCGCAGCAGCAGGATGCGCTGCTCCCGTTCGGGAAGCTGCACGAGCAGGTGGCGGACGAGGTCCCGGTGCTCGACGCCGTCCAGTTCGGGATCCTCGTAACCCAGCCGGTCGAGCAGCCCCGGAGGGCCGTCCTCGCGCTCCTGTGCCGCCTCCAGCGAGGTCGCGCGGTAGGAGCGGCCCGCCTCGATGCAGGCGAGCACGTCCTCCTCGCTGAGCCGCAGCCGCTCCGCGATCTCCGCCGTGGTGGGCGAACGCCCGTGCTGCACCGTCAGGTCCTCGGTGGCGGCGCTGACCTGCACCCACATCTCGTGCAGCCGTCGGGGCACATGGACGGTGCGGACGTTGTCGCGGAAGTAGCGGCGGATCTCCCCGACGATGGTCGGCATGGCGAAGGTGGGGAACTGCACGCCGCGCTCCGGGTCGAACCGGTCGATGGCGTTGATGAGCCCGATGGTGCCGACCTGGACGACGTCCTCCATCGGCTCGTTGCGGCTGCGGAAGCGCGCGGCCACGTAGCGGACCAGCGGCAGGTTGGCCTCGATGAGGGCGTCCCGGACCCGGTTGTGCTCGGCGCTGCCCGCTTCCAGGCCGGAGAGCCGTCCGAAGAGCGTCTGCGTCAGGGCGCGGGCTGCAGCGCTCCGGCTCCGGGGTGCCGCTCGTGCGGCGCCGTCGGCGGTGGCCCGGTCCGACTCCTCCGACTCGGACTGCCCGGGCGACGCCTGGCGGAGCGTCGGAGACCGGTCCACTCGGCCACCACCCCTTCACGCACCCCTGGGTGCGGATCATCCACATTCGGTAAAAGCGGTCATAGCATCACAAGGTGGCCGCAAAGGGTTCAAGTACCCGAAAATGCCGTGTTGTGGTGGAGTTGGGCCAGTTGCACGCCGAACAGGCGTGCGGTCGCGGTGTTGCGACGCCGGGGGTCAGTTGACGAGTTCACTCATGAACTGCCCGACGCCCTGCGCCGCGCTGGATATGCCCTCGAAGCCGACGCCCACCAGGTCGGCCGCCCGGGCCGGCGAGGTGATGATCGTGTACAGGACGAACACGACGAACACGTACATCGCAGTCTTCTTGACGTCCACCTGCTGCCGCCTCCCGGCCGTCGCTCGTCCGCGTGTGCGATCGCGCGAGTCTAACCATGCCCGCGGGGCACTCGTCCGCATCGGAAGGTGAAACAACGGCGAAGGGCCGGACCCCGCGGGGTCCGGCCCTTCGTGCGTGCAACGCACAGCGGTAGCGGTGGGATTTGAACCCACGGAGGGTTGCCCCTCACTCGCTTTCGAGGCGAGCTCCTTCGGCCGCTCGGACACGCTACCGAGAGGAAGCCTATCCCACGGGCGCCGTCAGCCGAAATCGCCCCCCGGCCCGCGGTCCCCGGCCCCCTCCGCGCCTGCACGACCCCGGCGGAAGAAGTCGGTGAGCACGGCGCCGCACTCCTCGGCCAGCACGCCCTGAACGACCTCCGGGCGGTGGTTCAGTCGCCGGTCGCGCACGACGTCCCAGAGGGAGCCCGCGGCCCCTGCCTTGGGGTCGAGGGCGCCGAAGACGACCCGGTCCAGGCGGGAGAGCACGAGGGCTCCCGCGCACATCGTGCAGGGCTCCAGGGTGACCACGAGGGTGCACCCCGTCAGCCGCCAGCCGCCCACGGCGTCGGCCGCCTGCCGGATGGCCACGACCTCGGCGTGGGCCGTCGGATCCCCGTCGGCCTCCCGCGCGTTGCGACCCCGGCCCAGCGTCTCCCCGGCGGGGCCGAGTACGACGGCGCCCACCGGGACGTCGCCGGTCTCCGTGGCCGCGGCGGCCTCCTCGAGGGCCTCGCGCATCGGGGCCCGCCACGGGTCGCGGACGGGGTCCGGCGGTTCCGGAGCGGAGGCATGCCCGGTGGTGACGTCCATGAGGCCGTTCTACCGCACGCCGATGGCGGGCGGGCGCGGACCGGGGCGCCGTGCCCGGCTCAGCGCACCGCCTCCAGCATGTCGGTGCACCCCAGGGTCTCCGCGATCTCGCCGAGCGCGTCCTCCGCAGTGAGCGTGAGCACCGTCGCCGGTGCGATGCCCAGGTCGGAGAGCAGCTCGGTGTCGCCCAGCGGCCCCGGGGGCACCTGCTCGACGGACTCGTCCTCCCCGGCGGTGTCCGTCCGCTCCGGCTCGCCGTCCTCGGTGCCGTCCAGGTCGACGAGCTGGTCGAGGGCGGCGAGGTCCTCCGGCTCGCGGCCGAGCAGTTCGTCGGAGAGCAGGATCTCGCCGTAGGCGCTGCGCATTGCGGCGGCGGCGTCCGAGACGAAGACGCGAGGATCGTCCTCGCCGTCGACCCGCACAATGCCGAACCATGCGCCGTCCTGCTCGATGCAGACCAGCACCGTCTCCTCCTCCGCCGCGGCCGCGCGGGCCAGGTCGGCGAGGTCGGTGAGCGATTCCACGTCGTCTAGCTCTGTGTCGCTCGCTTGCCAACCGTCGTCGGTGCGAGCGAGGAGTGCGGCGAAGTACACCTGACTCTCCCACTGGTGTCCGTGTGTCCGAGTTGGTGATGCGGACCGTGCGGTCCCGACCGGTCCTGATCGCATCGTGGCAGAAACCACAGCTGTGGGAAGCCTCTTCGACGCGTGCCGGCCGCGTGTCCTGCCGGAGCGGACGGCGAACCGCCGACGTCACCAGCGAAACGTCCGCATACGCATCTGATGTCGCATGCGTGCGACCCGGGCGCGCCGCGGCTGCACCCGGTCGCGCAGTTCCTTGGCCTCGTCGAGTTCCCGCAGGAAGCGGGCCCGCCGGCGCAGGCGTTCGTGGTCGACGTCGGGGTCGGCGGCCCCTCCCGTGCGCCCGGTGGCACGCACCCCGCGGCCCTCGACCTTCCCGGAATCGGACATTCGGCACACCTCCGGTGTTTCTGCCCACTGTCCCTCCGGAGGGCCCCTCCACGCCAGTGCGGGGCGGTCGTACCGCCTTCGATACTGTCGGGGCCATGCAGACCCATGTCGTCGACCACCCGCTCGTGGCGCACAAGCTCACCACTCTCCGCGACGAGCGCACCGACTCCCCGACCTTCCGGCGCCTCGCCGACGAGCTCGTCACCCTGCTCGCCTACGAAGCCACCCGGGACGTGCGCACCGACCCGGTGGAGATCACCACCCCGGTCACGAGCACCAGTGGCGTCCGGCTCTCGCACCCCCGTCCGCTGGTGGTGCCGATCCTCCGCGCCGGACTGGGCATGCTCGAGGGCATGGTCCGGCTGCTGCCGACGGCCGAGGTCGGCTTCCTGGGCATGATCCGCAACGAGGACACCCTGCAGCCGTCCACCTACGCCACCCGGATGCCGGACGACCTGTCCGGACGGCAGGTGTACGTGCTGGATCCGATGCTGGCGACCGGCGGCACGCTGGTGGCCGCGATCCGCGAGCTCGTCGACCGCGGCGCCGACGACGTGACGGCGCTGTGCCTGCTGGCGGCTCCGGAGGGCATCGAGGTCATGGAGCGGGACCTGGCGGGCTTCCCGACCCGCGTGGTGACGGCGGCGGTCGACGAGCGGCTCAACGAGCACGGCTACATCGTGCCGGGCCTGGGCGATGCCGGTGACCGGATGTACGGCACCGCGGGAGCCTGACGGCCCGGTTGCGGCACGTCCCGGCCGGGAGATCCGCCCGGCCGCAGGGTGCTCGCAGCGGCCGGGCGTGGCTTCGGGTCAGCAGCCCGGTGAGGGCTTCGGGGAGGGGCTGGCCAGCGCCTGCACGGCGCGTTCGGCGTCCTTCGCCTTGGCCAGGCTCGCGAAATCGTTGCCGATCACGAGGTCGATCGCCGCGTCGTCCCGTTCGTCGTGGCGGGACTCGGTTCCGTCGAGCTGGGTGCCGAGCACCTTCATGGCGGCGACGGTCTCCGCGCCGGTGCCGCCGATCAGCAGCCCGGGCCCGTCGACCTTGTGGTCGAGCCGGGCGGGCGCGTTCGCGATCTCTCCGATGCGGAAGCCGCGCTTCTTCAGTTCCTTCGCCGTCTTCGCCGCGAGTCCGGAGCGCGGTGTGGCGTTCAGCACGTTCACAGTGATCTTTCCCGCGTCGGGCAGTGCCGTGGGGGACGCACCGGCTCCGGCACGCTTCGCTCCGGGCGTGCCTCCGGGCCCGGCGGCCCTCGCGTCGGTGGGTGCCTTGCCCTCCTGGACCCGGCACTGGCCGTCCCGGCCGTCAGCTGCCTGGGCGCTGGCGGGGCCGTCGGTGGAGAAGACGCCGAAGAGCTGGAGGGAGCCCCACGCGACGAGTCCGAGCACCATCGCGGTGGCCACGCCGGCGAGCACGAGTTTCCGGCGGTTCTTCGGCTTCCGCATGCGCGGGTACCGGTCGCCCTTGATGCGGTACTGGCCGCCCATGCCAGGGGGAGTGAGCATGCTCATGTGCGCAGGGTAGTGCGCGCCGGAGGTACTGACTACTAGATGATCAACGGCGAGCCGTGGGGCGTGCGCCGTACGGCCCAGAACGGCCGCCCGTACGGCGCACCGGCCGCTTCGTCCACGCGGGTGGTCCCGCCCCGCCGCCGGCGTCGTGGCGTCCCGGTCCGCGCGTGACGGCGCCGCGGACCGGGAATGCTGCGGACTGCCCCGTCGACCCGACCGCAGGAGCCGGTGATGTCCGTACGCAGAGTCGTGCCCGTCGTGGGGACCGAGTCCCCGGAGGAGAGCCGGGCCTTCTACGGCCTGCTCGGACTCGAGGAGGCCATGGACCTCGGCTGGGTCAAGAACCTCACCTCACCGTCCACCCCGACGGCACAGGTCATCCTCATGGCACAGGACGAGACCGCACCCGTCCGCCCCGACATGAGCATCGAGGTCGACGACGTGGACGCGGTGTACGCCGCCGTGCGCGGGAGCGGCGCGGAGATCGTGCACCCGCTGACGGACGAGGAGTGGGGTGTCCGCCGGTTCTTCGCCCGCGACCCCGGCGGTCGCGTGGTCAACGTCCTCAGCCACCGCTGAGGACGTCGACACCCCTCCGGGGAACGGCGGTCACGCCTGGTCGGCCACCCCGGCCAGGAGACGGGCCAGTTCCTCGGGCCTGCTCACCATGGGCCAGTGCCCGGAGTCGAGGTCGACGTAGTCGACGCGCTCGGCCCTGGCCAGCTCCGGGACGTCGCCGCCCTCGACTGCCTCCCGCGCCTGCGCGGGCGTGAACTCCGGGCACACGACCACGGCCGGCACCCTGAACCGCCGCTCGTCCGTGAGCCGCACCGTGCCCTGGGCGACCTCCGCGGGAACGGGGATCGCGCCGGCCGCCAACTCCTGCCGGGCACGGTCGTCCAGATCGGCGGAGTCCGGCCCCTCGAACGGGCCCCAGCCGGGGAACGGCATGGCGCCGTCGCGCATCTCGAAGAAGTCGGCGTACGGCTTCCCGTGCTCGGACGGGAAGCCGCCCACGAGGACGACCCCGGCAAGCCGCTCCGGTCGCCGGTCGGCGGCCAGCCACGTCAGCGTGCAGGCCGCGGAGTGCCCCACCACCAGGCACCTGCCGGATGCCGCGTCGACCGCCTCGACCACGGTCGTCACCTGATCGTCGAGCGTGGCGGACGAGGCACCGTCGCCCTGCCCCGGGAGGGTGAGCGGAACCGGGCGGTGGCCGAGGCGCTCCAGCGCGGAGGCGACGCGCCCCCACACGGAGCCGTCCAGCCACAGGCCGCCGATGAGCAGGATGTCCATGATCGTTCCCCTTCGCCGCCGGTGAGGAGCACTCACGGTAGAAGGCGGCACGGACACTCGGCCGCGGGCGGATCTCCGCCTAGTCGAGCTCGAGGACGCGTGCGTGGAGGACCTGGCGCTGCTGGAGTGCCGCGCGCACGGCCCGGTGCAGGCCGTCCTCCAGATAGAGGTCCCCCTGCCACTTCACGACGTGGGCGAACAGGTCGCCGTAGAACGTGGAGTCCTCGGCGAGCAGTGTCTCCAGATCGAGCTGGCCCTTGGTCGTGACGAGCTGGTCGAGGCGTACCGGTCGTGGGGCGACGTCCGCCCACTGGCGGGTACTTTCCCGGCCGTGGGCCGGGTAGGGCCGCCCGTTTCCGATTCGCTTGAAGATCACACGGAGAGCCTACCGGGCGAGCAGCGGCCCGTGCAGCCTCGTGGCGGGAGCCGGTGCCGGGCGGGACCGGCACCACCGCGGGGACGCGTGCGGGCGGGGAGGATCACCAGCGGGGCGGTTCGTCGTAGTACTGGTCGTCCGGGGGCGGCTCGTACGGGCCCCTTCCGGAGTTGTGGCGCCGCTTCGTCCAGGTGAGCAGCAGCCCGATGAGCAGCCCGGCTGCTCCGCCCCAGATGAGGATGGTTCCGAGGATCTGGAGGTCGATGCCCTCGGGGTTCCAGGTGATGGCGTACTTGATGACGGCGCCGATGATGATCAGTGCGAGGCCGCCGGCTGCGGTCATGGCGGAGGGCCTCCTTGGCTGCTCGCTCCGGCCGCCGCACGCCTGCCGTCGGTGGCCGCTGTGCCTCCAGTCGAGAGCACCCCGCGGCGTCCCGCGACCGGTGCTAGTGCACGGGAGTGAGGCCGGGCGCGGCGGTGCCCGTGGGGCGGTGCGGCGGCTGTCAGCGCTTCTGCGCCTGCTTCTCCCGCTTCGCCGCGGCCTTCGCCTCCTGCTTGAACGCCCGCACCCGGCCGAGCGAGTCGGGACCGGTCACGTCCGCGACCGACCGGTAGGAGCCCCGGTCGCCGTAGGCGCCCGCGGCCTCCCGCCAGCCGTCGGGGGTGACGCCGTACCGCTTGCCGAGCAGCGCGACGCAGATCCGCGCCTTCTGGTCCCCGTAGCCGGGCAGTGCCTTGAGGCGCTTCAGCAGCTCCGCGCCGCTGTCCGCGTCGGCCCAGACGGCACGCGCGTCGCCGTCGTAGTGTTCGACGAGGTATTGGCAGAGCTGCTGCACCCGTTTGGCCATGGACCCGGGGTAGCGGTGCACGGCCGGCTTCTCGGACAGCAGGGCGGCGAACGCGTCCGGGTCGCGGGCCGCGATCTCGTGGGCGTCCAGATCGTCGGCGCCGAGCCGCTGCGCGATCGTCCAGGGGCCCTTGAAGGCCCACTCCATCGGTACCTGCTGGTCCAGGAGGAGCCCCACGAGAGCGGCCAGGGGGCTGCGGGAGAGGAGCGCGTCGGCTTCGGGATCCTGGGCGAGATGCACGGTGTGGTCCATGCCGCCCATGATTCCCGCCCCGTCCCGGACCGGCGAATCAGGCACCCGATCCGGCGGCTTCCGGTGCGGACCGGCGCCCGGCGGGCGGGAGGTGAGACGGGCCACAGGCGGACCGGGGCGGACGGTGCACGGCATAGGGTCGTACCGGTCCTGATCACCTTTCGCCGAAAGAGCCCTGCCGTGCCGACCCCGCCCCGCGCGCACCCGCCGGTGACCGTCGTCGGGATCGGAGCCGACGGGTGGGACGGGCTGGCCGACTCCGCCCGGCGGGCGCTGTGCGACGCGGAGGTCGTCGTCGGCAGCACCCGCCAGGTGGCTCTGCTGCCGTCGGCCTGCACGGCCGAGCGTGTCCGCTGGCCGTCGCCACTCCGTCCTGCCGTGCCGCGGCTCCTCGCCGAGTACGCCGGGCGCCGGCTCGCGGTGCTCGCCAGTGGCGATCCACTGTTCCACGGCATCGGCCGCGCCCTCGCGGAGGAGGCCGGACCGGACGCCCTGCGGGTGCTGCCGCACCCCTCGTCCGTCTCGTACGCCTGCGCGCGGCTCGGCTGGCCCGTGGAGGACACCGAGGTCGTCACCCTCGTCGGCCGTCCCGCGGCCCGGCTGGCCGCGGCCCTCCACCACGGGCGGCGGCTGCTCGTCCTCAGCGCCGGCGCGGACACCCCCGCCGACATCGCCGCACTGCTGCGGGCACGCGGCTTCGGCGCCAGCCGGCTCCAGGTGCTGGAGCGATTGGGGGCCGAGCAGGAGCGCCGGGTGGCGGGAACCGCGGCCGACTGGCCCCATCCGCCCGGCGACCCGTTGAACATCGTCGCCGTGGAGTGCCTGCGCGTCCCCGGTGCACTGCGGCTGGGCGCGGTGCCGGGCCTCCCCGACGAGGCGTGGGAGCACGACGGGCAGTTGACGAAACGCCACGTCCGGGCGGCGACGCTCGCCGCGCTGGCGCCGGCACCCGGCGAACTCCTGTGGGACGTCGGCGGGGGCTCCGGCTCCGTCGCGGTCGAATGGATGCGCACCCACCCCTCCTGCCGGGCCGTGAGTGTGGAGCGCGACGCGGAACGCGCCGCCCGCATCACCCGCAACGCGCAGACGCTCGGTGTGCCCGATCTGGAGGTCGTCACCGGCGCCGCCCCGGAGGGGCTGGCCGGACTGCCCACGCCGGACGCGGTGTTCGTCGGTGGCGGACTGACCGCGCCCGGACTGCTGGAGGCCTGCTGGGACGCTCTTCCGGCGGGCGGCCGCCTCGTCGCCAACACCGTCACCCTGGAGTCCGAGGCACTGCTCGCCGACGCCCACCGCCGGTTCGGCGGGGAGCTGGTGCGGCTCGCGGTGTCCCACGCCGTGCCGGTCGGCGGATTCACCGGCTGGCGGCAGGCCATGCCCGTCACCCAGTGGTCCGCCCGGAAGCCGTCGGGCGCCGGCGAGTCGAAGGAGCAGACGTGACCGTGCACTTCATCGGCGCCGGCCCGGGCGCCGCCGACCTGATCACCCTGCGCGGCGCCCGGACGCTCGCCGCGTGCCGGGTCTGCCTGTACGCGGGCAGCCTGGTGCCCCGGGAACTCCTCGCCGAGTGCCCGCCGGACGCCCGGCTGGTCGACACCGCGCAGCTCGATCTGGACCGGATCACCGCCGAACTGGTGCGCGCCCACCAGGAGGGGCACGACGTGGCGCGGCTGCATTCCGGCGACCCGTCGGTGCTCAGCGCGGTCGCCGAGCAGATGCGCCGCCTCGACGCGGCGGGCGTGCCGTACGAGGTCGTGCCGGGCGTGCCCGCGTTCGCCGCGGCGGCGGCCGCCCTGAAGCGGGAGTTGACGGTGCCCACCGTCGGCCAGACCGTGGTCCTCACCCGGATCGCGCAGCGGGCGACTGCCATGCCGGAGGGGGAGGACCTCGCCACCCTCGGCCGCAGCGGTGCGCTGCTCGTCCTCCACCTCGCCGCGGCCCACGCGGACCGGGTCGTCGAGGAACTGCTGCCGCACTACGGGGCCGACTGCCCGGCGGCGGTGGTCGCCCGCGCGAGCCGCCCGGACGAGGTGATCCTCCGCGGCACCCTCGCGGGCATCGCCGATCAGGTGCGGGAGGCGGGCGTCCGCCGCACCGCGGTCATCCTCGTCGGCCGGACGCTCGGCGCGGAGAACTTTCCCGACAGCCACCTGTACTCGCCGCACCGGGACCGCTGCGCCGGATGACGCCCGCCGGGCCGCCCGGTGCGGTGCCGCTCCCGGAGTTCAGGCGGGCTGCCAGGTGGAGTTGGCGCCGCACAGCACCAGACAGGGCAGCTCCCCGGGCACCCGGCCCGCGAGCCAGGCGGCGAACGGCGCGGCGGCCGCCGGTTCGACAGCGATGCGGAACGCGTCCCACAGCCGGTCCCGCGCCGCGAGGATCTGCGTGTCGTCCACCAGGACGGACGCGGCGCCGTGGGCGCGCAGCACCGCGAACGGCAGGTCGCCGGCCCGCGAGGCGCCCAGGGCGGAGGCCGCGACCGAGTCCACCGTGGCGTCGACCGGCTCCCCCGCGGCAAAGGCCTCGTGCAGGCAGCAGCAGTGTTCCGGTTCGACGGACACCACGTGCCGGCCGTCCGCCGCCAGGGCGGTACCCGCGGCGAGTCCGCCCCCACCGGTCGCGACGACCAGGGTGTCGGCGTCGGGGGCATCGGCCACGATCTCCGCACCGACCGTGCCCTGACCGGGAATCACGGCCGGATCGTCGTAGGCGTGGAGGAACGGGTGGCCGTGCTCCGCCGCCGTCGCCCGCGCCAGAGCAGCGGCCTGGGCGAAGGTCTGCCCGTGGCGGACCAGGTCCGCGCCCGCCGACTCGATGCGGGTGACCTTCGCCGAGGGCGCGGTCTCCGGCACGTAGATCGTCGCCTTCGTGCCGAGCAGACCGGCGGCCGTGGCGACGGCCAGCCCGTGGTTGCCGCCGGACGCCGCCACCACGTGGTCGGCCCGCCCCGCGGCGAGCAGCGCGTTCACCGCGCCGCGCAGCTTGAACGACCCGCTGAGCTGGAGGTGTTCCAGCTTCAGCAGGACACGCCGCCCGTCGACCTCCACGTCGAGCAGCGGCGTGCGGCGGACGTGGGGACGTACCCGGGCTTCGGCTTCGCGGACGTCTGCGGGGGTGGGCAGCTGCGTACGGTTCATGGCCCCATCCTCCCCCCACCGCTTCGGAGAAGGGACCCGCGCCGCGGTTCCGGCTACGGTCCGTGCACCGCGCTGCGTCCGACGATCTCCCCGGCGCGGTCGATGCAGACCACGTCGACGGCGACCGGTGCGCCGCGGAGCACGCCCAGCGCCCGGTCGCGGGCGGTGAGAGCGACGAGGTCGCCGAGGGGCACACCGTGCGCGGTGCAGGACTGCAGCGCCGCCAGGCCGGTGTTGGCGGCGGCGACCTCGGCGGCGAGGGCGTCGTCCGCACCGCCCTGGAGCGCCAGTTCGGCGAGGAAGCCCTTGTCGACCTGGGAGCGCTTCGAGTGCAGGTCGAGGTGGCCGGCGGCCAGCTTCGACAGTTTCGCGAAACCGCCGCAGAGCGTGAGCCGGTCCACCGGGTGGCGGCGCACGTACTTCAGTACCGCGCCCGCGAAGTCCCCCATGTCCAGCAGGGCGTCGTCCGGCAGGCCGTACGCGGCGACGACGGTCCGTTCGGAGGTGGATCCGGTGCAGCCCGCGACGTGGGTGCGCCCGGCGGCGCGCGCCACGTCGACGCCGCGCCGGATGGAGTCGATCCACGCCGAGCACGAGTACGGCACGACCACCCCGGTGGTCCCCAGGATGGACAAACCGCCCAGGATGCCGAGGCGGGGGTTCCACGTCGATCGGGCGATCTCCTCGCCGTGGTCGACGGAGAGGGTCAGCTCCACGTCCCCGGAGCCGCCGTGCTCCGCGGCGACGCGGGCGACGTGGTCGCGCATCAGCTGCCGCGGCACAGGGTTGACCGCGGGTTCGCCCACCTCCAGCGGCAGTCCGGGCCGCGTGACGGTGCCGACGCCCGGGCCGGCGCGGAACGTCACCCCGCTGCCCGGGGGCAGGCGCCGTGCCGTGGCGCGGACCAGGGCGCCGTGCGTGACGTCCGGGTCGTCGCCCGCATCCTTGACGACACCAGCCGTGGCCGTGCCGTCCGCCCGCACCTCCTCCACCGCCAGGGCGAAGGAGGGCGTGTGGCCCTTCGGCAGGCCGACGGTCACCGGGTCGGGGAAGTCGCCCGTCAGCACGGCGGTGTACGCGGCGGTGGCCGCGGCCGTCGCGCAGGCGCCGGTGGTCCAGCCCGGCCGGAGACCGGTGTGTTTGAGTTGGGCGTCCCGCCCGCCGCCGTCACCCATGGGAGGAGCCTCGCGTGCGGCATGTGCTGATCCTCGGAGGCACGACGGAGGCCCGTCGCCTCGCCGAACTGCTGGCGCCCGAGGCGCGGACCGACGGCACCCGGGGGGTGCGGCTGCGTGTGACCAGTTCGCTCGCGGGACGCGTCGCGCGGCCCGTTCCGCCGCCCGGCGAGGTCCGCATCGGAGGGTTCGGCGGCCCCGAGGGCATGGCGCGCTGGCTGCGCACGCACGGGGTCGACGCGCTCATCGACGCCACTCATCCCTTCGCCGGAACGATCAGTCTCCACGCGGCCGAGGCGGCCGCCTCCGCCCATGTTCCCCTGCTGGCGGTGCGCCGGCCCGGCTGGGTCCCCGGCCCGGGTGACGTCTGGCACTCCGCCGGGTCCCTGGAGGAGGTCGCGGGCCTGCTGCCGGGGCTGGGCCGCAGCGTCTTCCTCACCACCGGCCGCACGGGGCTCGCGGCCTTCGCCGGGGTGGCGGAGGCGCGGTTCCTCGTGCGCTGCGTCGACCCGCCGACGGGGCCGGTCCCGCCGTACGCCGAAGTGCTGCTGGACCGTGGGCCGTTCACGCTCGACGGGGAACGGGGGCTGCTGCACCGCCACCGCATCGACGTGCTGGTCACCAAGGACAGCGGCGGTCGCGCCACCGCCCCGAAGCTGGCGGCGGCGCGGGAGGCGGGCGTCCCGGTGGTCGTGGTGCGCCGTCCGCCCGTCCCGGAGGACGTCCCGCACGTACCCTCCCCGGAGGAGGCGGCACGCTGGGTGCTCTCCCGGTGAGATCAGGGGTCCGCGTCAGACCTCCGGGTAGCGGCGCGGCGTCCACACGACGGTGTCCCCGCCGGGCCCGCGCGGCACGGCGCGGGTCTGCGAGGAGCCGACGATGAGCAGGGTGCGCATGTCGACCTCCGCGGGGTCCAGGTCCGCGAGCCGCACGACGCGGACGCGTTCGCCCGCGCCGCCCACATCGCGGGCGACGACCACCGGTGTGTCCGGAGCGCGGTGCTCCAGCAGCAGTTCGCGGGCCTTGCCGACCTGCCAGGTACGGCTCCGGGAACCGGGGTTGTAGAGGGCGAGCACCAGGTCGGCCGAGGCCGCTGCGTGGAGCCGCTCGGCGACGACCTCCCACGGCTTGAGCCGGTCGGAGAGCGACAGCGCCGCGTAGTCGTGCCCCAGGGGCGCGCCCGCGCGGGCGGCGGCCGCGTTGGCCGCGGTGAGGCCGGGCAGCACCCGCACCGGGATCTCGCGGTAGGGCTCCTGCGAGGCGGTCTCCAGCACCGCCGTCGCCATGGCGAACACCCCGGGGTCGCCGCCGGAGACGACGGCCACCCGGCGTCCGCGCCGTGCCAGGTCGAGGGCGAACTCGGCGCGTTCGGCCTCGACCTTGTTGTCCGAGCCGTGCCGCCGCTGCCCGGTCCGGCGGGGCACCCGCTCCAGGTAGGTGGTGTAGCCGACCAGGTCGTCGGCCGCGGCCAGTGCGCCGCGCGTCTCGGGGGTGAGCCAGAGCGGTCCGGCGGGCCCGGTGCCGACGACGGCCACCTCGCCGGCGCCGCCCGCGTGTTCGTCCCGTTGGGCGGGTCCGTCCGGTTCGGGGCGGGCGCTGTCCACCCGGCTGGGGAGGACGGCGAGCGAGAAGTAGGGCACCGCGTCCGGGTCGGTGTCCGCCAGGCGGCCGGTCCGCTCGCCGTCCATCGTGGCCCGTTCCACGTAGTGGGCCTCCGGCAGGCGGCCGGAGCGTTCCAGGGCCCGCCGCACGTGGGGGAAGGTGCGGCCGAGTTTCATCACCACGGCGGCGTCGGTCGCGGCGAGCCGGGCCGCCAACTCCTCCTCCGGGAGGGTGCCGGGGAGGACCGTCAGCACCTCCTCGCCCTCGGCGAGCGGTGTGCCCAGCCGCGCGGCCGCGGCACTGACCGAGGTCACACCCGGCACCACCTCGGTCGGGTAGCGGTCGGCGAGTCGTTTGTGCATGTGCATGTACGAGCCGTAGAACAGCGGGTCGCCCTCCGCGAGCACGGCGACGCTGCGGCCCGCGTCCAGGTGCGCGGCGAGGCGCGCGGCGGACTCGGTGTAGAACTCGTCGAGCGCGCCCCGGTAGCCGCCGGGGTGGTCGGTCCCCTCGGTGGTCACCGGGTAGACCAGCGCCTCCTCGATGTGGTCCTCGCGCAGGTGCCCCGCGGCGATGGAACGCGCGATGGACCGGCCGTGCCGGGCGCTGTGGTACGCGACCACGTCCGCACCCTCGATCACTTCGATCGCCCGCACGGTCATCAGGGAAGGGTCGCCGGGGCCGAGGCCGACGCCGTACAGACGTCCGCCGGTGCCGGTGGTCCCGTTCGTGACGGTGCTGCTGTTCACTCTGCCTCGCTCGCGATCGCGTTGAGGGCGGCCGCGGCCAGGGCGCTGCCGCCGCGCCGGCCCCGTACCACCAGGTGTTCGAGCCGCGCCGGGTGTGCGGCGAGGGCGTCCTTGGACTCGACGGCGCCGACGAAGCCCACCGGTACTCCGATGACCGCGGCGGGGCGCGGGGCGCCCGCGTCGATCATCTCCAGCAGGCGGAACAGTGCCGTCGGCGCGTTCCCGACGGCGACGACCGCCCCGTCGAGCCGGTCGCCCCACAACTCCATGGCGGCGGCGCTGCGTGTGGTGCCCAGTTCCGACGCCAGGCCGGGCACGGCGGGTTCGGCGAGGGTGCACACGACGTCGTTGTCGGCGGGCAGCCGCTTGCGCGTGACGCCGCTGGCCACCATCCGCACGTCGGTGAGGATCGGTGCCCCGGCCCGCAGCGCCGTGCGGGCGCGGGACACAACCCCGGGGGAGAACGCCAGGTCACGCACGAGGTCGACCATGCCGCAGGAGTGGATCATGCGGACGGCGACCTGGGCGACGTCCGCGGGCAGGCCGGAAAGGTCGGCCTCGGCGCGGATGGTGGCGAACGAGGCGCGGTAGATCGCCGCGCCGTCGCGTTCGTAGCCGTAGTCGTACCCGGCGCCCCGGGTCGGATTCCGGTGTGGGTCCATGGGTCGGGGCCCGCCCCTCTCGGTGGTTCCGCTCAACTGGTCACCGCTCCGCGGCGGTTGTTCGTGCCGTCGAGGCCGCTCCGCGCAGCGCGGCGGCGACGTCGGTGGCTGTGGCGTCCGGTGCCGTGGGTGTTCCGTCCCGGCCCGGCTGCCGGCCCGCGGCGTCGCGGACGGACAGGTCGTAGCGGCCGTCCGGGAGGGCGAGCACGTCGAGGTGCGACCCCTGCGGGCGCCCGCAGCGCCGTTCGCATCCGGACCAGTGGACTGCCGGTCCGTGCCGGTCCCGGGTGGCTCCTTCCCGTACGGCCGTTGCCGCGTCGGCGCGTACGTCCGCGAGCGCCTTGCCGCAGCCGGGGCGTCCGGTGCACGCGCTGACGCCGTACCACGGCGACTCGGGCGAGACGATCAGCCCGGCGCGCTCGGCGTCCGCCAGACGGTGCTCGGCGGTGCCGTGCGCGAGTCCGGGCACGACCACCTCCCGCCAGGGGGTGACGCGGAGTTCACCCGCGCCCGCTTCCCGCGCGGTGGCGGACAGCAGGCGCAGCTGCCGGGTCGTGAGGGCGCCCAGCGGTGCGGCGGCGGTGAGCGCGGTACGCCCCACCGGGCCCGTGACGAGGCCGGGTTCCGGGCGGGCGGCGTCCTCCGGTCCGGGAACCGTGCCGCGGAGGTCCCGCGGCGTGCCGGTCAGCGCCGTCCCGGACTCCGCCAGCCGTCGGGCCAGGGCGTCGGCGACCCGTGCGCCGCCGTCCGGGAGGTCCGTGACGCGCCAGGCCTCCCCGCCGTCGGACCGGGCGAGGGAGAGGAACACTTCGGCGGCCGCCAGGGCCGCACGAGGTGCGGCCTCCGCCGGGACGGTGACGGCCGTCCGGCCTCCGGTGCGGATCGTCGCCGTCCGGGCCGGCGGGCGGTCCCGGGGGGCCCGGGCCACCACCGTGACGTCGGCGCCGAGCGCGGCCACGTCGCCGCGGCCGTCGTCGAACGCGAACAGGAAGCGGCCGGAGAGCGCCTGGGCCGGGTCGCTCGTGCACAGCAGACGGTCGGTTTCCGCCGCCCACGCCAGCACGTCCGCATGGCCGCGTCCGTCCAGTCCGGTCCACGGCGAGGCCAGGATGTTCCGTACCCGTTCGTGGCGGACGGAGGGCAGCAGACCGGCGCGCGCCAGCCCGGTGGCGAGTTCGGTGCCGCAGCCTTCGGGCAGGCCGCGCAGCTGCACGTTGCCGCGCGAGGTCAGGTGCAGCCTTCCGTCGCCCCACCGGTCTGCCGCGTCGGCCAGTTCCTCTGCCTGTCGCGCCGTCAGTCCTCCGCCGGGCAGCCGGATCCTCGCCAACTGCCCGTCGTCGGCCGTGTGCAGCCGCAACGCACCGGGGCACAGGTCGCCGCGGTCCCGTGCGGGGACGGCCCCCGGGGACGCGTCACGGGAGGGTCCGGTCGGGCCCTGTGCGGCGGTCGGCATCGCGGGGAGCATACCGACCTTGGGCCGGGCGGCCGTATGCCGCGGATCACGGTCGCGAACTTCCGCCGTGCACACCGCAGCCCGGGCCGCGGACCGTACGATGCCCCTGCGGACCGGAACCGGTCCGTTTCCGCCGAGGACGGCGACAGGGGAGGAAGCCCGGTGCGAATCCGGCGCGGTCCCGCCACTGTGAGCCCGCGGGCCCCACGACGGCCCGGGCGAGCCAGGAACTCCCGCCGTCCGACACCGCCCGGGGCGTGGACACCCCGAGGAAGGGTTCACGACGCATGCCGCACTCCAGCGAGATCCTGCTCCTGTCGACGTCCGACACCGACCTGTTGAGCGCCCGCGCGGCCCGCACCGGCGACGACGGCGTCGCCTACCGGTACGCCAACCCGGCCCGGCTCGACCTCGACGACCTGCCGGCGCTGCTCGACGGCGTCCACCTCGTCGTCGTCCGGCTGCTGGGCGGCGTGCGCGCCTGGGAGGAGGGGCTGGAGCAGGTGCTCGCCGGCGGGCTGCCGGTCGTCGTGCTCACCGGCGAACAGGCCCCCGACGCCCAGCTGATGGCGGCCTCCACGGTTCCTGTCGGCATCGCCGCCGAGGCGCACCGCTACCTCGCGCACGGCGGCCCCGCCAACCTTCGGGAGCTCGCCCGGTTCCTCTCCGACACGGTCCTCCTCACCGGTCACGGCTTCGAACCGCCCGCCGCCGCCCCCTCGTGGGGGCCGTTGGAACGGGCGGCCGAGTCCCGCGCCGAGGGGCCCACGGTGGCCGTGCTCTACTACCGCGCCCACCACATGAGCGGCAACACCGGCTTCGTCGAGGCGCTGTGCACGGCCGTCGAGGCGGCCGGGGGACGTCCGATGCCCCTCTACGTCGCCTCGCTGCGCACGCCGGAACCCGAACTGGTCGAGGCACTGCGGGACGCGGACGTGATCGTCACGACCGTGCTCGCCGCCGGAGGGTCACGGCCCGCCGATGCGTCGGCGGGCGGCGACGACGAGTCCTGGGACGCCGGCGCGCTCACCGCGCTCGACGTGCCGATCCTCCAGGCGCTGTGCCTGACGTCCTCCCGCGCGGAGTGGGAGGAGAACGACGAGGGTGTCTCGCCGCTGGACGCGGCGAGCCAGGTCGCCGTGCCGGAGTTCGACGGCCGCCTCATCACCGTCCCGTTCTCCTTCAAGGAGATCGACGAGGACGGCCTGCCCGCCTACGTCCCGGACCCGGAACGCGCCGCCCGAGTGGCCGGAACCGCGGTGCGGCACGCCCGCCTGCGACGGACCGCCCCCGGCCGGAAACGGCTCGCCCTGGTCCTCTCCGCCTACCCCACGAAGCACTCCCGTATCGGCAACGCGGTCGGGCTGGACACTCCCGCCAGCGCGGTGGCGCTGCTGCGCCGGCTCGGCGCGGAGGGCTACGACTTCGGGCCGCAGGGGGCGGACGGCATCCCCGGCGTGGCCTCCGGCGACGGCGACGCGTTGATCCGGGCGCTCATCGAGGCGGGCGGACACGACCAGGAGTGGCTGACCGAGGAGCAGTTGCAGCGGAACCCGGTACGCATCCCGGCCGCCGACTACCGCCGCTGGTTCGCCGGTCTCCCCACGGAGCTGCGGGAGTCCGTCGAGGAGCATTGGGGGCCGCCGCCGGGGGAGATGTTCGTCGACCGCAGCCGCAATCCGGAGGGCGACATCGTGCTGGCCGCCCTGCGGTACGGCAACCTGCTGGTGCTGATCCAGCCGCCGCGCGGCTTCGGCGAGAACCCGATCGCGATCTACCACGATCCCGATCTCCCGCCCTCCCACCACTACCTCGCCGCGTACCGGTGGATCGCCGCGGCGGAGTCGGACGGCGGGTTCGGCGCGGACGCGATGGTCCACCTCGGCAAGCACGGCAACCTGGAGTGGCTGCCGGGGAAGAACGCGGGCCTCTCGGCGGTCTGCGCGCCGGACGCCGCACTGGGCGACCTGCCGCTGGTCTATCCGTTCCTGGTCAACGACCCCGGTGAGGGGACCCAGGCCAAGCGCCGGGTCCACGCGGTGCTCGTCGATCACCTGGTGCCGCCGATGGCCCGCGCGGACAGCTACGGCGACATCGCCCGTCTGGAACAACTCCTCGACGAGTACGCGCAGATCTCCGCCATGGACCCCGCCAAGCTGCCGGCCGTCCGGTCGCAGATCTGGACGCTGATCCAGGCGGCGCAGCTCGACCACGACCTGGGCCTGGCCGAGCGGCCGGACGACGAGGGCTTCGACGATTTCCTGCTGCACGTCGACGGCTGGCTGTGCGAGGTGAAGGATGCGCAGATCCGGGACGGCCTGCACGTGCTGGGAGGTGCGCCGACCGGTCCCGAGCGGGTGAACCTGGTCCTCGCGGTGCTGCGCGCCCGGCAGATCTGGGGCGGAGCCTCGGCGCTGCCGGGGCTGCGCGAGGCGCTGGGTCTGGACGAGGCGGCCGCCACCCGCACGGCGGCCGACGAGGCCGAGGAGCAGGCCCGCGCGCTGGTGCAGGCGATGGAGGACGCCGGCTGGGAGCCGTCGGCCGTGCCCCGGGTCGCGGTGGGCCGCGGTGAGGACGTCGCCCGGATCCTGGACTTCGCGGCGCGCGAGGTGGTGCCGCGACTGGCGGGCACGACCGCCGAGATCGACCACGTGGTGCACGCGCTGTCCGGCGGGTTCGTGCCGGCCGGTCCCTCCGGGTCCCCGCTGCGGGGCCTGGTGAACGTGCTGCCGACCGGCCGCAACTTCTACTCCGTGGACCCCAAGGCGGTGCCGTCGCGTCTCGCCTGGGAGACCGGGCAGGCGCTCGCCGAGTCGCTGCTGAGCAGGTACCGGGGGGACAACGGGGAGTGGCCGGCGTCGGTCGGGCTGTCGCTGTGGGGCACCAGCGCCATGCGCACCGCCGGCGACGACGTGGCCGAGGCGCTGGCGCTGCTCGGTGTCCGCCCGGTGTGGGACGACGCGTCGCGGCGGGTGACCGGGCTGGAGCCGGTGCCGCTCGAGGAAATGGGCAGGCCGCGCATCGACGTCACGCTCCGCATCTCCGGGTTCTTCCGCGATGCCTTCCCCCACACCGTCGCGCTCCTCGACGACGCGGTGCGGCTGGCGGCCTCGCTGGACGAGCCCGGGGAGCAGAACCACGTACGTGCCCACGTGCAGGCCGACATGGCGGAGCACGGCGACGAACGCCGCGCCACCACGCGGATCTTCGGGTCGCGTCCGGGGACCTACGGGGCCGGGCTGCTGCAGTTGATCGACTCCCGGGACTGGCGCACCGACGCCGATCTCGCCGAGGTGTACACGGTGTGGGGCGGCTACGCCTACGGCCGGGGGCTGGACGGTGCTCCGGCACGGGAGGCGATGGAGACCGCGTACCGGCGGATCGCGGTGGCGGCGAAGAACACCGACACGCGTGAGCACGACATCGCCGACTCGGACGACTATTTCCAGTACCACGGCGGCATGGTCGCGACGGTACGTGCGTTGCGGGGGAGCGCACCGGAGGCGTACATCGGCGACTCCACGCGTCCGGAGACGGTCCGCACCCGAACCCTGCTGGAGGAGACCTCGCGCGTCTTCCGGGCGCGCGTGGTGAATCCCCGGTGGGTCGAGGCGATGCGGCGGCACGGTTACAAGGGCGCCTTCGAACTGGCCGCGACCGTCGACTACCTGTTCGGCTACGACGCGACGACGGGCGTCGTCGCGGACTGGATGTACGACAAGCTCGCCGAGACCTACGTGCTCGATCCCGAGAACCGGGCGTTCCTCCAGGACGCCAACCCGTGGGCGCTGCACGGCATGGCCGAGCGGCTGCTCGAGGCGGAGTCCCGCGGGATGTGGGAGAAGCCCGACCCCGCTGTGCTGCGGGCCCTGCGTGAGGTGATGCTCGAGGCGGAGGGTGACCTCGAGGGTGAGGGATGACGAAGCGTCGAGGTTGTGATGCCAATGTGAAGTTCTGGGGCATCGGTTCAACGCCGCCGTCAGAAGGCGCCGTTGCTGCCCACTGGTGTTACGATCGGCCAACTTGCCGAGCGGACTGACCATATGTCAACGCAGGGGGATCGGCGTCTCTGTACGCGTCCATGTCAATATGGCCCTCATGTTGTCGGGCACTCGTTCAGCCGCTTGAAGAGAGTTTCATGACGGAACAGATGCACAACCCGGTGTTGTGGGGCCTTGCCGCCGTCGCCGTGCTCGCTGCCCTCGTGCTCTACCGCACGTGGCGCGCCAATGCCCGGCTGCGCCAGGAGAAGGAGCAGATCCGCGAGCACTACGCGGACGTCGAAAGGGGCTACTCGGAGGCAGCCGAGGAAGCGCGCCTCCTCGCCAACGAAGCCACCAAGACGGCCCTCAAGACCGCGATGCGGACCCTTCAGGGACTCGCGAACGAACAGCAGTTGGTCATCTCCCAACTGCAGGACAAGTACGGGGACTCCAAGATTCTCCAGGACCTCCTGGAGATCGACCACGCAAACTCCCAGTTCGGCCGCCGGGCGCAGTCCATCGCGGTGCTGTGCGACGGCTGGCTCGGACGTACCCGTGACGTCGCCTCGCTGTACGACGTCGTGCGCAGCGCCAAGGGCCGCATCCGCCACTTCAAGCGGGTGGAGATCCGCTCGCAGAGCAACTACGCGGTGGTCAGCCGTGCGGTGGAACCCCTGGCACTCGCGGTCGCCGAACTGCTGGACAACGCGACCAGCTACTCGGCGCCGGAAACGCTGATCGAGATCAACATCCGCCCGGTGCCGAAGGGGGTCTGCGTCGTCATCGACGACGCGGGCGTCGGCATGAGCGAGGAGGAGAAGGGCCGCGCGGCCGAACTGCTCTCGCCGCAACGGCCGACCGGCGTCACCGACCTCGGCAATCCCCCGCAGTTCGGGTTCGCGGTGGTCGGTGTGCTCGCCCACCGCTACGGGTTCCAGGTCTCGGTCGACTCGGCGTCTCCGTACGGCGGCGTGCGGGCTGTTGTACTCCTGCCTGAGGATCTGCTGACGACCATGCCTGAGCCAGAACCGACGCCCGCGCCCTCGGCGGTCCGCCCGGACACCACGGGGCAGACCACGGCAGGTGGCCTGCCCAAACGCAGGCGCCGCGGTCCGGTGTCGGTGGTCTCCGACACACCCGAACGGCCCGGCCGCCAGGAGGGGGAGACGTCGGGGGCCGACACCGCAGCGATCATGGGCGCGTTCCAGCGAGGTACACAATCCGGGCGCGCGGCAGGCGCGAACGGGAAGGGGCACGAGAGCCAGTGAGCAACGACCTGTCGTGGATGCTGGACAGCGCACTGGAGGTCCCCGGTGCGCGTCATGCGATCCTTGTCTCCGCCGACGGCCTGCTGATGGCCAGATCCAACGCGGTCGGCAAGGACGATGCGGACACCGTCGCCGCCGCAATGAGCGGGATGCAGTCGCTCAGCCGTACCGTCGCCGGATTCTGCGACCGGTCGGCAACGGAATGGCGTCAGACGCTGATCGAGTTCGACGGCGGCTGGGTGTTCCTGATCTCCGCCGGCTCCGGCGCCTACATCGCGGTCTCGGCCGCGCACGACGTCGACATGGCGGACATCACCTTCCGCATGCAGCAACTCGTCGGTCAGCTGGGCAAGGCACTCACCTCGCCGCCCCGCAAGGACAGCGAAGCACACGCATGAGGAGCCCGGGCGAGGAGCAGCCCCCCGACAGGGGTTTAGTGCGACCGTACGTCATCACCGGGGACACCGAGGTTCCGGACGAGGAGGTGGGGCTCCGCCTCATCACTCTCGTGACGGCGTCGGAGGAGCCGCTCCCGCCGGGGGTCTCGCCCGAGAAGCGGCAGCTGTGGGAGATGTGCTCGGGCGGATACCTGTCCGTGGCCGAGATCGCGGGCTACGTGCAGCTCCCCCTCGGCATCGTCCGCATCCTGCTCTCCGACCTTGCCGAATCCGGCCATTTGCTGACCCGTGACGCTCCGCCGCCGGCAGAGCACGTCGACACCCAGGTCCTTCAGGAGGTGCTCCATGGGCTCCGCGCCCGCTTCGGCTGACAGGGTCTTCCTGAGCGAAACGGTCAAGACCGCGGTGAAGATCCTCGTCGTGGGCCACTTCGCGGTGGGCAAGACCACCTTCGTCGGCACGCTGTCGGAGATCCCGCCCCTGCAGACCGAGGAGCGGATGACGCAGGCGGCCGAGCACCTGGACGACCTGGCCGGTGTCCAGGGGAAGACGACCACCACGGTCGCCATGGACTTCGGGCGTCTCACACTCAGCGACGAACTGGTCCTGTACCTCTTCGGCACTCCCGGCCAGCAGCGCTTCATGCAGGTGTGGGAGGACATGGCCCGCGGCGCCCTCGGGGCGCTGGTGCTGGTCGACCCGGAGCGGATCGGCGAGTGCTATCCCGTCATCGATCTGATCGAGGAACACGGACTGCGCTACGCGGTCGCCGTGAACTACTTCCCGGGCGCCGAGCGGCGTGAAGAGGGGGAGCTGCGCGAGGCGCTCGACGTGCTGGAGGAGACTCCGGTGGTCGAGTGCGACCCCCGGGACGAGAAGTCGTCTGCCCACGCTTTGATCACCCTGGTCCGCTACTTGCTGGACCGGGCGCGCTAGGAGGATTCCCATGGAGTACCAGCAAGGTCTGCAGCCGCCCCCCGGATGTCCCGCCCACCAGGGCGAGGGCAGCATGCCGCTCCACACACCCGAGTTCGCCGCCAACCCGGAGGCGTTCTACGAGGAGTTGCGGAAGCACGGCCCGGCAGCGCCGGTCGAACTCGCTCCCGGAGTCGAGGCCGCACTGGTCACCAGCTACGGTGCCGCGCTGCGGGTGCTGCAGAACCCGGACTTCTTCGCGAAGGACTCCCGGCGCTGGCGGGCACTGAACGAGGGGCGCATCCCCGAGGACAGCCCCGTGCTGGCCATGATGGCCTACCGCCCCAACTGCCTGTTCACCGACGGAACCGACCACATACGGCTGCGGCAGGCCGTGACGGACAGCCTCGCGCAGGTCAACCCGCTCCACCTGAGCCGCCACGTGGAACGCGTGGCCGGGTACCTGATCGACCAGTTCGCCTTCCGCGGCGAGGTCGACCTGCTCGACGACTACGCCAAGGCGCTGCCGCTGCTCGTCTTCAACCAGCTGTTCGGTTGTTCCGCGGAGATCGGCGACAAGATCCTCTACGGGATGTCCGCCATCTTCGACGGCTTCGACACCGAGAACGCCGACGCACAGCTGACCGAGGGTCTCATGACCCTCATCTCCCAGAAGCGCGCCCGCCCGGACAACGACGTCACCTCCCGGCTGATCGCGCACCCCGCCGGGCTCAACGACGAGGAGATGGTCCATCAGCTCGTCATGCTGATGGGCGCGGGCACCGAACCCCAGCGCAACCTCATCGCCAACTCGCTCCGGCTGCTGCTGTCCGACGACAAGTACGCCGGGCAGGGCTTCGGGGCCGGGCTGCTCGTCGAGGACGCCATCGACGACGTGCTGTGGAACACGCCCCCGATCGCGAACTACTCGCCGCACTACCCGGTCCAGGACGTCGATCTCGACGGTGTCCACCTCCGGGCCGGCGATCCCGTGCTCATCAGCTTCGCCGCCGCCAACAACGATCCCGCCATGGACTCCTCCCGGCAGACGCTGAGCAAGCGGGCGCACCTGGCCTGGGGCGCGGGGCCGCACGCCTGCCCGGCGAAGGATCCGGCACGTCTCATCGCCGTCACTGCGGTCGAGAAGCTGCTGAACCGTCTTCCGGACGTCGAACTTGCGGTTCCCGTCGAACAGCTCAGCTGGCGGCCCGGCCCGTTCCACCGGGCCCTGGTCTCCCTGCCCGCGCGGTTCGCCCCGGTGCGCCGCAGCTTCACGCCGCTGCAGGAGAGCGCTGCGCAGGAGTCGGAGGCGTCGCGGAACGACCGGGCCCGCAAGAGCCGCTGGAGTTCCTTCCTGGAGTGGCTCAAGGCATGAGCGGAGAACGCAGGGTGTGACCGGGGCAACACTATCGGTCGCATGTTCGGTACGCAGCGTGGGTATGCCGCAGGCATGATTACAACTCCCTATATGAGAAAAGGAGTTGCACGTGTTTGCCCCCGTTGGCACGTTGCCTGACCGCCGCTCGATCGTTTCCGTCATGGCACGGTTGAGGACACCCGCCGGACAGGCCGACCCCTTCCCCCTGTACGCCGAGCTGCGCGAGATGGGGGAGGTGGTGCCCGCTCCGTGGGGCGGGCACCTCGTCACGTCGTACGACGCGGCCAACGAGGTGCTGCGGGGCAAGTCCTGGCTCGTGCCGGACGCCGACTGGCGGGCCAGACAAGGAGCGGACGCCGTCCGCTGGGACCGCCCGGCGGTCCACTCGCTCAGCAGGACGCTCTCCGGCCTGAACCCGCCGGAACACCCCCGGCAGCGGCGCGCCCTCGGGAACATCTTCGACCGCAACACCCTCGCGGGGCTCCGCGGTCCCGTCGCGAAGACCGTCGAAACGCTCCTCGACCGGCTCGAGGAGCAACTCGACGCGGAGGGCGAGGCGGACTTCGTTTCCCTGGTCAGCGAGGAACTCCCGGTCGCCGCTCTGGGCCACTGGATGGGCATACCCGAGGCGGACCAGCCCCTGGTCCGCCGGCTCACGCACGAGCACGTCTACGCGGGTGAACTCCTCCCCACCAAGAGCCAGCTGGCGATATCCGACGACGCGAGCGACGGCCTGCGGGAGTACTTTCTCCGGCTGGTCCGGGAACGCAGGCGCAACCCGGCCGACGACGCCCTCTCCGGGTGGATCCGGACCTGGGACGAGCTGGAACCGGACCAGGAAGTCGCCGACGAGACGCTGTACTACCTCGCGATGTTCATCTCCATGGCGTCGCTCGAGACCACGTCCACCACGCTCTCGACCATGCTGTGGCTTCTGGACAGGAACCCGTCCCAGCACGAGTGGCTGCGCGCCCACCCGGAGCACGTCCCCGACGCCGTCGAGGAGACGGTCCGCTTCGACCCGCCGATCCACGTCATCAGCCGCATCCCCGCCGAGGACACCACCCTGGCGGGACGCTCCGTGTCGGTCGACGAGGTGGCGCACGTCCTGCTGGGAGCGGCGCACCACGATCCGAGGAGATTCGACGCCGCCGAGGAGTTCGACCTGCGGCGCAGCGGACCCCACCTCGGCTTCGGCGGCGGCGTCCACTACTGCATCGGCTCCGCACTCGCCCGCCTCGAGGCCAACGTCCTGCTGGAGGCGTTGCTGCGCCGCTTCCCGCGACTGCGCGTCAGCAGCCCGCCCTCCTACGCCTCGCGCGTGGTCTTCCGCCGGCTCACCGGCATGTCCGTCGTCCGGGACTGAGAGAGAACTACAGTGATCGACTTTTCGTCCGGCAAGTACGCCACCCTCCTCGTGGAGCAGCACGGTCCGGTGCTCCGGATCCGTCTGGACACACCCGAGAACGGCAACGTGGTGTCGGAGACGATGCTGGACGAGCTGCTGCGGGTGCTGCAGGCCGTCCCCGACGCCCCCGAGGTCAAGGCCGTCGTGCTGAGCGCCTCCGGAAGCGACTTCTGCATGGGCGGGGACCGCGAGGAGTTCGCGGAGATGCTCAGCGACGACCCCACGGGCTCGCACGTCCGCAGATGCGGGGACAAGGGGCGGCGCGTCTGCGAGGCCCTTTCCGGCCTGCCGGCCGTCACGGTCGCCCGCCTGCAGGGGCAGGTCATCGGCGCGGGCGTCGCCCTCGCGCTCTCCTGCGACCTGCGTGCGGCGGCGGTGGACACCCGCTTCCGTCTTCCCGAGATCGCCCTGGGACTGCCGGTCGCGTGGGGTGGCGTACTGCCCCGCTTCCTCGCCGAGGTCGGACCGTCCCGGGCCCGTGAACTGATCCTCACCGGGCGGGTGTTCGCGGCGGAGGAAGCCCAGGCGCTGTCCGTGCTGCACACCGTCGTGCCCCACGAGGAGCTCGACGAGGCCGTGCAGGCGTGGACCTCGCTCGTCGCACGTCGCCCCGCGGCGGGCCTGCGCGTCACCAAGTCGCTGCTGCAGTCGCACGCCGCGGCGAACCAACTCGCCAACCCCGCCACGATGGACGCCGAACTGATGGCGTCCGTCGTGGCCGCGGCGAACTTCGCGAGCAAGGACTCCGGCGCCACCGAGGCCGACAGCCGGGACACCGGCTCCCGCGCGAGTGGCTCCACCACCCGGCTGCGTGACCGCGTGTTCCGGCTCTCCTCCCGCGACTGAACCGGCAGGTACCCGGGTCCGGCCTCCGCGTTCCCGCGGAGGCCGGGCTCACCGCGCCACGAAACGGGCCAGGATCGCCTGGACCTCGTAGATGTCCACGCCCTTGGTGAAGGTCTTCTGCAGCGGCGTGGGGTTGCTGGAGATCCACAGCTTCAACTCGGCGTCGAGATCGAAGGTGCCCGCGGTCTCCACGGAGAAGTGCGTGATGCTCCGGTAGGGAACGGAGTGGTACTCGGTCTTCTTGCCGGTCAGGCCCTGCTTGTCGATGAGGATCAGCCGGGTGTCGGTGAACAGCAGCGTGTCGCGGATCAGCACGTAGGCCGCGTACACCTGCTCCCCCTGCCCCAGCAGCCGGCCGTACTCCTGCTGCGCCGACGTCGCGTCGACGGTGTGTGCGTTCCCGAAGAGCCCCATTGCGGTCCCCCAGCCTCATGGTTGCCAGTTCTTCACACGCTATACGGCCGCGTCCGGCGACGGGAGAGGAACGACGGCGCATCGCTCCGTCGCACCCGGAGAAAAGTCAGCATTTCGGGTGACTGTCCGCTGCCGGGAAGTGGCGCCCGTGCGTGCTCTCATACGGAGGGCAGCAACTGAGACCGCAGACGGAGAGCACGGCAAGGGGTTCTTCATGGCTGTATACGTCCAGGTGATGACCGAACCGGGCGGGAGCCGACGGGAACGGCCTCCCACCCGCGGCACCTTGTCCCGGACCGGAGAACGGCTTCCGGGGCCGCGTCCCGGAAGGCTCGGGGGCGTACCCGGCCTCGTGCCGCTCTCGACGGGAGGGCCGCTCCGATGATCCTCACCGTGAACGCGGCCGTCCTGCTGGCGATCATCATCCTGCTGCGGATCGGGCGCCGAAGAGAGGCCCGGAGCCGGGCGGACGAGCAGTTGACCGTGGTCCTCGTGCTCGTCTTCGGCGTCCTGATCGCTCCGACGGCCTTCGGCCAGGGGGTGCTGGAAGCCACCGAGCACCTCGCGCGCACCCTCTCGCAGGTCGGCGACCGCTGACGGCGCCGACACTGTCCCGTCGGCGCGGACGGAAACCGCGTTCCACTGCCCTGACGTGCTGTGCTCCGGTCACTGCCCTCGCAGGGCCTGATGGATTCCTACTAGTTTGATAATGTTGGCTTCATGAGCGAGGTTCCTTACGGCGTCGGCGAAGGGCCGGCCACCAGGGTCAGTCTCTCCCTCCCCGAGGGGACGGCGGAGGCGATCCGGCTGCGAGTCGGCAAGCGTGAGTTCTCCGCGTTCATCACCGAAGCCGTGGAGCGCGAGCTGCGTGGTCAGATCTTGGATGAATACCTGGCCGACTACGAACGCCGTCAGGGGTCGATCTCCGAGCGCGAGCGGGAGCGGGCACGCCGGGTCTTCGACGAGGTGTTCGCCGAGGAGGGGCAGTGGCCCGCCGCAAGCTGAGCCACGAAGGCACCCTCGTTCTCGACTGCGAGGGCCTGTCGAAGTTCGTCAGTGATCACGAACCCGTCGTCGCCCTCATCGCCGAAGCTCGCAAGCGAGGCATGGAGGTGGTCATCAGCGCACTCACCATCATCGAAGCGGTGCATCGCCGGACCGACAAGGCGCGGCTGGCATGGGTCCTGTCCGGCATGCGGATCGTGCACATCGGGGACGAGGAAGCCAGGGCCGCCTCAGCCATGCTGATCAACGCCGGACTGCATGGTCACACATACGCCATCGACGCCACCGTGGCCGAGATGGCGCTGCGTCAGCGCCGCCCGGTCGTCATGTTCACCTCGGACATCGACGACATGTCAAAGCTCTGTGGCGAGAGAGTGCGTCTCGTGGCCGTGTAGTCGACGTCGAGTCCGCATGTCTGCAATGTGATCGAAGTCGGAAGTGAGCGAGGCCAGGGCTGAGACCAGGAACTACGTAGGGCCCCACCGCCGGAGCGGTGGGGCCCTACGTTCAGCCCGGTGAGGCTGGGCGGAGGATAAGGGATTCGAACCCTTGAGGGGTTGCCCCCAACACGCTTTCCAAGCGTGCGCCCTAGGCCACTAGGCGAATCCTCCGCCGCAGACTGTACAAGACGTCGAGGGGTGGTTGCGAACTCGGTCGAGCATCGACGTTCGGTTCGATCCGCGGCGGGGCGATCGGGTACTGTGGGCGCAGCCCCTCACGTGGCGCTATCTCTCTGAACTCCCCCAGGGCCGGAAGGCAGCAAGGGTAGGGGGGCTCTGGCGGGTGCGTGAGGGGCGTTCGCGTTCCGGGGCCTGTGGCCTCGCGGTTCTGGTCATGTCGGCGCGGGCCGATATCGTCGGGGATGTGTCGTCCCTCGCCCTGTACCGCCGCTACCGCCCGGAGACCTTCGCGGAGGTCATCGGGCAGGAGCATGTCACCGACCCGTTGCAGCAGGCGCTGCGCAACAACCGGGTCAATCACGCGTATCTCTTCAGCGGCCCGCGCGGCTGCGGCAAGACGACCAGCGCGCGCATCCTCGCCCGCTGCCTGAACTGCGAGCAGGGGCCCACGCCCACCCCCTGCGGCGTGTGCCGCTCCTGCCAGGACCTGGCGCGGAACGGCCCCGGGTCGATCGACGTGATCGAGATCGACGCCGCCTCGCACGGCGGCGTGGACGACGCACGGGAGTTGCGGGAAAAGGCGTTCTTCGGGCCGGCCTCCAGCCGCTACAAGATCTACATCGTCGACGAGGCGCACATGGTCACCCCGGCGGGCTTCAACGCCCTGCTGAAGGTGGTCGAGGAGCCCCCGGAGCACCTGAAGTTCATCTTCGCGACCACGGAGCCCGAGAAGGTCATCGGGACGATCCGCTCGCGTACCCACCACTATCCGTTCCGCCTCGTGCCTCCGGGCACCCTCCGCGACTACCTCGCGGACGTGTGCGGCCGCGAGTCGATCCCGGTGGACGACGCGGTGCTGCCCCTCGCGGTGCGTGCCGGCGCCGGATCCGTGCGCGACGCGATGTCCGTGATGGACCAACTGCTGGCGGGTGCGGGCGACGAGGGTGTGACGTACGCCATGGCCACCGCGCTGCTCGGGTACACCGACGGCGCGCTGCTGGACTCCGTGGTCGACGCCTTCGCCTCGGGGGACGGTGCCGCCGCCTTCGGGATCGTGGACCGGGTGATCGAGGGCGGGCACGATCCGCGCCGGTTCGTCGCGGACCTGCTGGAGCGGCTGCGCGATCTGGTGATCCTCGCTGCCGTTCCGGGAGCCGCCGAGAAGGGTTTGATCGACGCGCCGCCGGATGTGGTCGAGCGGATGGCCGCCCAGGCGCAGCGGTTCGGCGCCGCGGAGCTGAGCCGCGCGGCGGATCTGGTCAACACCGGGCTCACCGAGATGCGCGGCGCCACCTCGCCGCGGCTCCAACTGGAACTGATCTGCGCGCGGGTACTGCTTCCCGCGACGTACTCCGACGAGCGTTCGGTGCAGGCGCGGCTCGACCGCCTGGAGCGTGGCGTCGGGTCCGGCGCCGGACCCAGTGGCGCATCGGCGGGTGCTGTTCCCGGCGGTGTCGCCCCCGGCGGTGAGACGTCCGGTGGCGCCGCGGCGAACGCCCCCGCAGGGCCTGCGGCTGCCCGTGCCGCGATGGGAGGCGGACGGCAGGGTGGCGAGGAGGCCTCGCGTCCCGGCCCTCCGGCCGGTGGAGGCCAGGAACGCCCGGCCGCCCCGGAGCCCGCGGCCGCCCCCGAGCCCGGCGACGGCGTCGGTCCCGACGGCTGGCCCGCGGGCACTCGACCCGCTGCCGCACCTGCCGCTGCGCCGGGAGCCGCACCCGCCGCGGGCAGCGGCGGTGGCCCGCAGGAGGCGGCCCGGCAGCCCGGAGCATGGCCGACGGGGACGGGGACGGGGACGGCCTCCGCTCCCGCGCCGGAGAGCGGATCCGCCGCACCGGGCGCCGCACCGGGCGGCCAGTCCACCGGTCAGCGTGGCGAGCGCACGCCGGGTGCCTGGCCGACCGTGGCCGGTCCGGGCGGGCAAGCCGGTCCGAGCGGTCGTACGGGTCCCGGCGGTACGGCCGCCCCGGGCACCTCCCAGGGCGGTCCTCCTGCCGGGGGGCCCGCGCCATCCGCCCCGTCCGGTCCCGGTGCGTCCGGTCCCGCCGCAGGCGGCGGCCCGGGGGCGCAGCCTGCTCAGGACAGCACCCACGGGGCCGCTCAGGTACGGGAGCTGTGGCCGCAGATTTTGGAGGCGGTGAAGAACCGTCGACGTTTCACGTGGATCCTGCTGAGCCAGAACGCCCAGGTCGCCGGTTTCGACGGCACCACGCTGCAGGTCGGCTTCACCACGACCGGTGCGCGGGACAGCTTCGTGGGCGGAGGCAGCGCGGACGTGCTGGTCCAGGCTCTGCAGGACGCCATAGGGGTGCAGTGGAAGGTCGAGGCGATCGTCGACCCGTCGGGCGGTGCCGGACAGGGGCCGTCCGGTGCCTCCGGCGGAGGTGCCCCTGGCGGTCCCGGTGGTTCCGGGCCGGGAGCGGGGGGTCCCGTCGCCGGAGGCGGGGGCGGTGCCGCGCCTCCGCCCGGCGGTGGTGGTGCGCCGCGCTCCCCCGCTCCGGCCGGGAGCGGTGACGGTTCCACGGGTGTCGCGTCGGGGCCGGGCGCCGCTGCGGGGGCCCGGACCGCGCTGGCCCGCGCGCAGGACCCGGCTGCGTCCGGCGAGGCGGCTCCCCGGGGGCAGGTGGCCGAGGCCGCTCCGCCCGCATCCGTCGAGCGTGCGCCGTTCGAGGACGACGTCCCCGCCGACGACGACGCCGATCTCGACGAGACGGCCCTCTCCGGCTACGACCTGATCGTCCGGGAGCTGGGAGCGACCGTGCTGGAGGAGATCCAGCACGACTGAGCCGTCTCGCCGTGGCCGGTCCGTCCGATCCCGGGTCACCGCCTCCGTGCGGCCTGTTCGGCACGTAGGCTCGCTTCCGTACCCACGTCGTCGACGAGGCAGGAGCCAGACGTGATTCCCGGTGGTGGCCAGCCCGACATGCAGCAGTTGCTGCAGCAGGCGCAGAAGATGCAGCAGGACCTCGCCGCGGCGCAGGAGGAGCTCGCGCAGACCTCGGTGGAGGGCTCCGCGGGCGGCGGCCTGGTCAAGGCGACGGTCAACGGCTCCGGCGAGCTCCAGGGTCTGGTGATCGACCCGAAGGCCGCGGACCCGGAGGACACCGAGACCCTGGCCGATCTGGTGGTGGCGGCCGTCCGCGATGCCAACGCCTCGGCGCAGGAGCTGGCGGAGCAGCGGTTGGGCCCGCTCGCTCAGGGGCTCGGCGGCATGCCCGGCATGCCGTTCTGAGAGGAGTACGTCCCGCGGACACCGCTCGGGGAGCGGTGTCCGCCCGTACGAGCGGTAGCAGCGGCGGGTGGGGGACGACTACGGTGACGAGCGAGCCGGGATCGTGGTTTCCCGGACGAGTGAAGGCAGGCATCCGTGTACGAAGGCGTGGTTCAGGACCTCATCGACGAACTGGGCAGGCTGCCCGGCGTCGGTCCGAAGAGTGCGCAGCGGATCGCCTTCCACATCCTGCAGGCGGAGCCGACGGACGTGCGTCGGCTCGCCGCCGCGCTCACCGAGGTGAAGGCGCGGGTCCGGTTCTGCGAGGTCTGCGGCAACGTCGCGCAGGAGGAGCAGTGCCGGGTCTGCCAGGACCCTCGGCGCGATCCGGCGGTCATCTGCGTCGTCGAGGAGCCGAAGGACGTCGTCGCCATCGAACGGACGCGTGAGTTCCGCGGCCGGTACCACGTGCTGGGCGGATCGATCAGCCCGATCGAGGGCGTCGGCCCGGACGACCTGCGCATCCGTGAACTCATGAGCAGACTCGCGGACGGTTCGGTCAAGGAGCTGATCCTGGCCACCGACCCCAATCTGGAGGGCGAGGCCACCGCCACCTACCTGGCGCGGCTCGTCTCCGCCATGGGCCTCAAGGTCACCCGCCTGGCCAGCGGCCTCCCCGTCGGGGGGGATCTGGAATATGCCGACGAGGTCACGCTGGGGCGTGCCTTCGAGGGGAGGCGAACGCTGGATGTCTGACGCCACGCTCAACTCGATCAAGGACGACCCGAACGACTTTGCCGTGCAGATCTGCGACCAGGTCGAGAGTTTCCTCGTCTCGGTCGCCGAGGTCGCCAAGGGCGACGATCCGGACTCCGCGGTTCCCTACCTGCTGCTCGAACTGTCGCAGCTGCTGCTCGCCGGTGGCCGGCTCGGTGCGCACGAGGACATCGTTCCCGAGGAGCGCTACGAGCCCGACACGGGGCCGGAGCCGGACGCGGACGCCCTCCGCGAGCAGCTCTCGGAGCTGCTCGAGCATGTCGACGTCTACACCGAGGTGTTCGACCCGTACGAGCCGCAGAAGGCGCCTGTCGCCTGCCGGATCTCCGACGACCTGGCGAACGTGGTGACCGACCTGCGCCACGGCATGGCGCACTACCGGGCGGGCCGGGTCAGCGAGGCGCTGTGGTGGTGGCAGTTCTCGTACCTGACGAACTGGGGGATGTCGGCCTCCGCGTCGCTCCGCGCCCTGCAGTCACTGGTCGCGCACGTGCGGTTGAACCAGCCGCTCGGCGCCCTCGACGGTCTGGACACGGACACCGACCCGAACGCGGACGGCGAGTTGGAGGCCGAGGCCGGGGCCGTCATGGCCGCGGAGATCGGCGAGGCGCTCGGCCTGCGGCAGGGGTCGGGCCGGCTCTGAAGGTCGGCCCGCTCGTGCCGCCGCGGCCGGTCGGGGGCATTCGGTTCAGCGGCGCGGCTCGCCGCGGTAGGAGCCGAAGCACCACAGGTTGCCCTCCGGGTCGGCGAGGGTGAAGTCGCGGCTGCCGTAGTCCTGGTCGGTCGGGCGCCGCCGGGCGGCCACTCCGGCGGCCGCGATCCGGGCGTACAGGGCGTCGACGTCCGCGGTGACGACGTACGCGCCGAAGGTGCCGGGCGGAATGCTCCACTCGGAGTCCGGCTTGTGGGAGCCCAGCATCACGCCGCCTCCCTCGGGCCAGTCGAGCTGGGCGTGGAGCACCCGGTCCCCGTCGGTGTGGACGGCGGTCCTCTCGAAGCCGACCTTCTCGACGAGGAAGTCGATCAGGGCGAGGGCGTCCCGCGCCTGGAGCGTCGGCCAGACGGCGGGGGCCGGGGTCTCCTGCGGAGTGTGCGATGGCTGCTGTGTGCCGGTCGTTGTGCCGGTGTGCTGTGTACTCATGCGTTCCACTGTTCCCCGGACGGGCCGCCGACGGCTTGGACGTTCCGGAGCTCCTCGGCGAGCCATCCGGTGGGGCTGAGCCCGGTGCAGCGCCGGAAGTCCCGCACCAGGTGGGAGTGGTCGAAGAAGCCGCAGCGTGCCGCGATGCCGGACAGGTCCCGGGGCGCGCCCGCGGCGCCCGCGGCGGCCACTTCGCGGCGCGCCTGCTGGAACCGCATCAGCCGCTTCACCCGGATCGGGGACGCTCCCATCTCGCGGCGGAACAGCGTGGTGAGCTGACGGCGGCTGAGCGCCACATGGTCCGCCAGGGCGTCCAGCGAGCCGGTGCCGCGATGCCGTGCCAGCCACCGCCACGCCTCGACGATCTCGGGTCGCGGACCGGTGCGGCCCTCCGCCTCGTCGGCCTTCCGGCGGAAGTGGCGGGCCAGGGTTGCGAACCGCTCCTCCCAGTCGCGCTGTGCGCACAGCCGCTCCCGCAGCTCCACCGCCTCACGTCCCAGGATGTCCGCTCCGTCCCCGGCGAGTTCGGTCAGCTCCCCGGCGGGCACGCCCAGCAGTGTGCGGGCCGCCCACGGCGGGACGGAGAGCTGGATGCCCTCCTCGCGCCGGGGCTGCACCACGTACGCGGGACGGTCCTGCACTCCGCCGACGACGATCTCCGCGCGGTGTGCGTCCGTGCCGTGCGCCTGTTCGGCAGTCCCGCCGCACACCACCGGGCCGAGGAAGGAGAAGACCAGTGTCAGGTACGGCGAGGGCAGCCCGCGGTGGAGACCGGGTGGGCCGTCCTCGGACCGGTAGCCGACGGCCGGGACGGTGGAGAAGGGAGCCGACCGGGAGGCGTGGGCGAAGGTGTACCGGCCCGACGCACGGTCCGCGGGGACGGGCGGAGCACTGCCGTTGCCGGAGCTCATGCGACCAGTGTGCGCCCGGCCGGGGGGCGTCGCGCGGTGTCAGCTCGGCCCGGGGGCGACCGGGGCGCCATCGGGCTCCGGGAGGATCGCGCGGACCGCGGTGCGGACGCTGGGCAGGGGGTCGAAGTCCTCGTCGTCAAGGGTGAGTTGCTGCAGCATGAGCCCGTCCAGCAGCGAGAACAGCGTCCGGCAGTCCTGCTCCGGCGACGACGCCCCGAGATCCCGCAGCAGGCCGGCGCCCCAGGTCAGCAGCGACTTCCTGGCCTCTTCCAGCGGCCTGCGCAGCGAGGGCCGGGCCGAGGCCTCCACGAGGATCTGGTACCGGGCGAGCGTGCGGTTCCTGCCGGGGCCGACCAGTCGCAGCACCATCCGGCTCATCGTGACGGCGAACTCCTCGGGCCCGGTGGGGAGCGGGTGGCCCGCGCCGGGCTCGCCGCCGTCGTCCCAGTCCTCCAGGTCGAGCGTCACCAAGTGGGCGACCAGCCCGTCGAGGAGGGCCTCACGGGTACGGAAATGCTCCGAGGTGGTGCCCGGCGGGACGCCGGCAGCGGCGTCCACGGCCTGGTAGGTCAGGCGGCGCAGGCCGCCGGCGCCCAGCACCTCGATCGCCGCGTCCAGCACCCGTCGCCGGCGGCAGCCGTGGTCCATCGCCCTCGCCTCTCCGGTCGCCCGGGCGCGTCCGCCCGGTGTGCCGCCTCGCCGATCCGTGTGTATGCCACACAGAGTAGAGACGGTGTTCGCGACCGGGAAGTGACGAGGCAGGTCCCACTCCCGGAGAGCGACCCGCGCGCGGCTCAGCCGCCGTAGGGGCGGGTGATGATCTCCATGTTGTGCCGGTCCGGGTCCTCCCAGTAGACGCCGCGGCCGCCGTCGTGACGGCGCCGCACCGCGTCGGCGTCGGCGGGCCCGTCTCACTGCGACGCCGAGTCGCGTCCGGCGGCCACCTCCGGCTGCCCGGGGCCGACCCGACGCACCCGGCCCGCACGGTGGCCGACCAGGGCGATCAACGCCGCGCCGGGAATCAGGCAGAGCAGCGCCCGCCGCAGATCCGTCACGGCGGCCAGCGAACCGACGACCGCGGGTGCGGCGACGAACGACACGTACCCGAACGCCGTCACCACGGACGCGGCCCGGCCGCTGCGCGATCCGCTGCGGCGCGCAGCGAGGGAGTAGGCGAGCGGCACGACCGGAGCCGCCCCCAGACCGGCCAGCAGCAGCCCGGCGACGACCAGGGGCGGCCGCGGTGTGCCGAGCGCGAGCGCGTACCCGGCCGCGGCCACCGCACCTCCGCACGCCACGAGCCGGTCCTCGCCGAACACCCCCGTCACCCGGTCGGCGACCAGTCGGCCCGCCATGGTGGCGGCGTGGAACGCGGCGATGCCGACACCGCCGACCAGAGCCCCCGACGACAGCACCTCACGCAGGTACACCGAGCTGTAGCCCTCGACCGCACCGTCGTTGAAGAACTGCAGGGCGACCAGCGCCGCCGCCGGGCCGACGCCCGGCAGGGCGAGCGCCGTGAACGGGCCGCGGCCGCCCGCAGGCACGGGCTCCTCGGACACCGCGGCGGGAGCCGGTGGCAGCGGTGTCACCGCCCCCACGGCGCCGAGCAGTACCAGCAGCGCACCGACCGCGACGCACACCGCCCGGTGCCCGGCGCCCAGGCTCAGCGCGGACGCCGTACCGAGTGCACCGAGGGCTCCGCCCCCGCTGAACACGGCGTGCAGCCGCGGCATCGTCACCCGCCCGGTGCGGCGCTCGTAGTCGCCGCCCAGCACGTTGACCACCACGTCGTAGACGCTGCACAGCACCCCGAAGAGCAGGAACAGGGCGAGCAGTCCGGCGAACGAGCCGACGACCGCCAGACCGCCGAACGCGACACCCGAGCCGCAGCAGCCCACCACGACCCCCCAACGCCGCCCCAGCCGGTCGATCACCCGCCCCGCGGCCAGCACCGAGGGGACCGCCACGCACGCCAGTGCGGTCAGCGCGAGCCCCAGCCGGGGCGCACCGATACCGGCCACCCGCGCCAGGTCCGCGAGCAGCACCGCCCACGCCCCGGCCTGCGCCCCCAGCAGCGCGAACGCCGCAGTGCCCAGCCGCAGCAGTGCCCGGTCCGTCCGCGTCCCGCCGGCCCCAGCACCGTCCATGCGCCGCTCCTGTGCCCGTTTCCCACGCGTCCCGTCCGCGCGGCACCGTCTCAGTCGGGACGGGCCGGAGCCACCGGTTTTCCGCCCGGGGAGTGCTCGGTCGGGGTGCCCGGCAACTCCGGCGGTCTTCGTCAGGGTGCAGCGGGTGCGTCGGCAGATCGAAAGTGGAGGTCTCGGCAGATGTAAAGTCCCACCGTCGGCAGATGTAAAGTGAGGCTGTCGGCAGGTCGAAAGTCGTGCAGGTGGGAGGCGTCATGCGGAAAGGAGTCGAGTACCTTTACCGACGGGCCTTCGATCGGGTGAGGGAGTCCCTCGAGGACACCCGGGTCGTCGTCGTGAACGGTGCACGACAGACGGGTAAGAGCACACTGGCCGAGGTGGTTCTGCGGAGCCTTCCCGAGGGGGAGGCCCGCTTCCTGGACAGTCCCACCACCCGTGCTGCGGCAGCCGAGGATCCCGTGGCGTTCCTGCGTCACGAGGGCCTGCTGATGGTCGACGAGGTGCAACGGGTGCCGGAACTGTGGCTCGCGATCAAGCATCTCGTGGACCGCGACGCCCGGCCCGGGCAGTTCCTCCTGACCGGTTCCGCTCGGCTGCTCGGGCTGCGTGACGTGCCGGACGCGCTGCCGGGGCGGTCGGAGACGATCGAGCTCTGGCCATTCTCCCAGGGCGAGATCGAGAGCGAGCCGGACGGTTTCGTGGACGCCGCCTTCGCCCGGGGTGCAGAACTGCGCGCCGAACCTACCGAGCTCACGAAGAGGGACTATCTTGCCCGGGCCCAGCGCGGCGGCTACCCGGAGGCGATCCACCGTGACAGCCCGCGCCGCCGGTCCCGCTTCTTCGAGGGGTACGTTTCCGATCTCGTGGCTCGGGACGTGCAACAGGTGGCGCAGCTTCGCAGGTCCGCCGACATGCGCCGGCTGCTCTCCCTGCTGGCTGCCCAGACCTGCGGCCTGCTCAGTGTGAACCGCCTCGCCGGTGAGCTCGGCGTCTCCGCGCCGACCGTGCGGAGCTGGATCGACATTCTGGAGACCGTGTATCTCGTGCGACTCGTTCCCGCATGGTCGACGAACCTCACCACCCGTGCCGTTGCCACGCCGAAGGTGATGTTCGTCGACAGCGGTCTGGCGGGATACCTCTCCGGGGACGGAGCACGGCAGGAAACGGTGGGCCCGCTGCTCGAGAACTTCGTTCTCGGAGAGTTGGCTCGGCAACTCACCTGGTCCGGGACGCCTGCGCGCCTCTACCACTACCGTGATCGGGACCAGTTCGAGGTCGACGCCATACTGGAGCACAACTCCGGCGACGTCGTCGCCGTCGAGGTCAAGGCCGCGCAGACCGTACGGCGTGACGACTTCCGGGGACTGCGGCACGTGCAGCGCCGTCTGGGAGAAAGGTTCCGCGCCGGCTTCGTTCTCCATTGCGGCACGGAATCCCTGAGCTTCGGAGACGGACTCACCGCGTTGCCGATGTCCGCCCTGTGGACCACTCCTGCCGAAGGCAGCTGATCCGCCGACCCGTTGCCCGTCCGTGCCCGCGCCGCGCCCGGTGCACCGGCGGAACTCGGAGCTCGGGTCCCGGAGCGCCGGTCTCGACCGCTGCACGGATGCGCGGAGTGCCGTCGTACGCCGCGCAACGGAGAGTTGAGCCCCGAGCCGCGGGCTTCGAGATCCGAGCACCGTTTGCAGGGAATGGCTGGTAGGCACTCTTTCCCGCCCACCCACCCCGCCTTTCGTACGACTTATCGTTGATGCTTTGACACGCAGGGTGACCTGTGTCTAGCGTCGCGCTCGAACCCAAACGACCCCCGCAAGGTGCAGCAACACCTCCGGGGGTCTCACCGACAAGATCGCAAGGACCGATCTCGTGGCTGACTCCGACCTTAGCCCCGCTGCGCCCGTCGCCGCACACCCGATGGCCAATCCGGGTTACGGCAAGCGTTCCGCGCCCGAACAACCTCCCCGGGAAGCCGAGGACTTCGCACACCTGCCCGCCCGCGAAGCGTCCCTCGCCGCGCTCATCGACCGGCTGCCCGAAGGAGCGGCGATGAGCGCCAAGGCGCTCGCGGCCGCGCACCCCCGCTACGGGCAGGCCGCCTGCCTGACCGCCCTGCGCCGCCTCTCCGAGGCCGGGCACCTGCGGCGTGCCCGCGAGCACGTCGTGCTGGCGGACGGCGCCCGCTGGGTGACCCGTACTTACTTCTCGCGGACGCCGCGCGACGACGCCTGGTGGGCAGCCGTCCTCGCCGGCCGCACGCCGGAGCCCGCACCGTGCGCCGACACGGCCGTGACGGTGCCGCACTCGCGCGCGAAGCAGCCGCCGAAGCCCCGGCGCCCGGCGCGCTCGCCCGCGTACGAGGCGCTGGCCGACCTGTGCCACCGCGACCCGCGGCTGACGCTCTCCGCCGCCGACTGCGAGGCCCTGGAGCAGCTCGCCGCCGAGTGGCTGGGCCGCGATCCGTCCGAAGCGCGTTTCGTCCGCGCGTTGGCGGCCGGGCTGCCGCCCGAAGTGCACAGTGTGCGCGGCCTTTTGCAGCGCCGCCTCCGCGACAAGATGCCGCCCGAGCGGCGCCCCGCGCCGTCGCCCGCCGTCGCACCCGCCGCGCTCCGCATGGTCGAGTGCACCGTCTGCGGCACCCCCGGCAGACCGCACCACCTTCCCGGCGGTGTCTGCGCGGACTGCGGCGGGGACGGCCGTCCGTCTGCCCGCTCCCACGACTGGCCCGCGGAGGCCATGATGACGGCCCGTGTCGAGGAGATGCGTCGCGCCGTTCGGGACAGCGGACTGCGTGCCCGGCGGGGCGGTACGCGAACGGCGGCCGGAGCGGTGCGGGAGAGCCCGGCGGGAAGCTCAAGGACGACGTCCCCCGACCGACCCGCGACCGCTCAGCCGTGAGGTGCGGCGGCGGGTTCCAGGACGAAGACCGGGATGTCGCGGTCGGTCTTCTCCCGGTAGTCGGCGTAGGGCGGGAACGCCTCGACCGCCCTGTTCCACCACGCGGCCTTCTCCTCGCCCGTCACCTCGCGGGCGGTCATGTCCCAGCGTTCCGTGCCGTCCTGCAGCTCCACGCGGGGGTCGGCGAGCAGGTTGTGGTACCAGCCGGGGTGCTGCGGGGCGCCTCCCACGGAGGCCACGGCGGCGTAGCGGCCCTGGTGCTCCACGCGCATCAGCGGGGTCTTGCGGAGGGTGCCGCTCTTCGCGCCCCGCGTCGTCAGCACGATGACGGGCAGGCCCTTCATCGTGGTTCCCCGGGTGCCGCCGGAGCCCTCGTACTCCGCGACCTGGTCCCGCACCCATGCGGTCGGGCTGGGTGCGTACTCGCCTGTCAGGGGCATGCTGTGCCGTCCTCTCCTCGCGAAGGTCTCGGCGGGTCGGTACCCGCTGAGCGGTGGGCGACACGGCGCACCGGCGCGTCGGCGTCACCCTTTCCGGGGTACCCGGTTGCGGAGCGTTCCCGCCCGGGAAGGGCGACGAGGGGGCGTGCGGCGCCGGGAAGCCGGGTGGGTGCGCCGTCGGTGCTGCGGGTACGACCGTCTTCACCCGTTCGGCCCAACGGGGCGTCCCGTGTGAGGTGCCGCACGTTTCCGTGTGCGACGCATCGCAGCGGGCATGCGTCCGTTCGCTGGACGAGCCGGACAAGGGCGCTCGACCAGAGCGTTGTGCGTATCAGGGGGTCTCACAGCGTGAGAGCGGACGGTCCGATCCCGGCTGCTCGGTAAAATGGGCCGAACGCGGGGCTCCGGCCGAAATGGGCCCCGGTGAGAATTCGAGGAGCGAGCACACGTGGGCCTTGTCGTGCAGAAGTACGGCGGCTCCTCCGTTGCCGATGCCGAGGGCATCAAGCGCGTTGCCAAGCGGATCGTCGAAGCCAAGAAGAACGGCAACCAGGTTGTCGTCGTGGTTTCGGCGATGGGTGACACGACGGACGAGCTGATCGATCTCGCTGGAGAGGTGTCCCCGGTAGCGGACGGGCGCGAGTTCGACATGCTGCTGACCGCCGGAGAGCGCATCTCCATGGCCCTGCTGGCCATGGCGATCAAATCCCTCGGCCACGAGGCACAGTCCTTCACCGGCAGTCAGGCCGGTCTGATCACGGACTCCGCGCACAACAAGGCGCGGATCCTCGACGTGACCCCGGGCCGTATCCAGGCCTCCGTCGACGAGGGCAACATCGCCATCGTCGCCGGTTTCCAGGGCGTCTCCCAGGACAGCAAGGACATCACCACCCTGGGGCGCGGCGGGTCCGACACCACCGCGGTGGCACTGGCCGCCGCGCTGGACGCAGAGGTCTGCGAGATCTACACCGACGTCGACGGCGTGTTCACCGCCGACCCGCGCGTGGTGAAGAACGCCAAGAAGATCGACTGGATCTCGTTCGAGGACATGCTGGAGCTGGCGAGCTCCGGTTCGAAGGTCCTGCTGCACCGCTGCGTCGAGTACGCGCGGCGCTACAACATCCCGATCCATGTACGGTCGTCCTTCTCCGGGCTTCCGGGGACATGGGTCAGCAGCGAGCCGCAGGGCGGCTACAGCGGACAAGGGGAGATGCCAGTGGAACAGGCGCTCATCTCCGGTGTCGCGCACGACACCTCGGAGGCCAAGGTCACGGTCGTCGGGGTGCCCGACAAGCCGGGTGAGGCCGCGGCCATCTTCAAGGTGATCGCCGCCGCCGAGATCAACGTCGACATGGTCGTGCAGAACGTCTCCGCGGCGTCCACGGGCCTGACGGACATCTCCTTCACCCTTCCCAAGACCGAGGGCAAGAAGGCCATCTCGGCGCTGGAGAAGGCCAAGGAGAAGATCGGTTTCGCCTCGCTGCGCTACGACGACCAGATCGCCAAGATCTCGCTGGTCGGTGCCGGCATGAAGACCAACCCGGGTGTGACCGCCACCTTCTTCGAGGCACTGGCCAACGCCGGGGTGAACATCGAGCTGATCTCCACCTCGGAGATCCGCATCTCCGTCGTCACCCGCGAGGACGACGTCAACGACTCCGTCCGGGCGGTGCACACCGCGTTCGGTCTCGACAGCGAGAGCGAGGAGGCCGTGGTCTACGGAGGCACCGGCAGGTGACCGTCGCGGCCGGTCACGGCCACGGCTGACCGGGAGGTCCCGGTGAGGAACCGCAGCAGACCGACCCTGGCGGTCGTCGGCGCCACCGGCGCCGTCGGGTCGGTACTGCGCGGACTGCTGTCCGAGCGGCAGGACATCTGGGGCGACATCCGGCTCCTGGCGTCTCCGCGTTCGGCCGGACGCAAACTCGCCGTGCGCGGCGAGGAGATCGAGGTCCTTCCCCTGGAGGAGGAGACGCTCGACGGCGTCGACGTGGCGCTGTTCCATCTGCCCGCCCCGGTCGCCGCCCGGTGGGCGCCGGTCGCGGCGGCCAGGGGCGCGGTCGTGATCGACTCGTCCGCCGCGTTCCGGGCCGACGACGCGGTGCCGCTGGTGGTGCCCGAGGTCAACGGGTACGCCGCACGCACGCGGCCCCGGGGCATCATCGCCTCTCCTGCGTGCACCACCCTCGCCATGATCGTCTCGGTGGGGGCGCTCCACTCGGAGTGGGCCCTGCGCTCGCTGTCCCTCGCCTCCTACCAGGCGGTCTCCGGGTCCGGCCGCGAGGGCGTCGACACGTTGCGCGCGCAGCTCCGCGAGGTGGCCGGGGCCGAACTGGGGACGAAACCCGGCGACGTCCGCCGGGCCGTGGCCGCCACCGGACCGTATCCGGCGCCCATCGCCCTGAACGTCGTGCCGTTCGCGGGGGACCGCGCCGACGACGGCTGGACCACGGACGAGGTCGCGCTGCGCGCCGAGACCCGCAAGATCCTCGGCCTCGCCGAACTCCCCGTGAGCGTCACCTGCGTCCGGGTGCCGGTGGTGAACGGCGACTCCGTCGTGGTGCATGCCCGCTTCGAACGCGAGGTGTCCGTCCCGCGGGCGCACGAGATCCTGGCGTCCGCGCCCGGCGTGGTGCTGTGCGACGCCCCGGATGACGCCGAGTTCCCCACGCCCGCCGACGCCGTGGGCACCGACCCCGCATGGGCGGGCCGCGTCCGCCGGTCCCTGGACGACCCGTGCGGACTGGAGTTCTTCGTCTGCGCCGACAACCTGCGCAAGGGTGCCGCCCTCAACTCGGTGCAGATCGCCGAGACCGTCGCGGGCCGGCGGCCGGAACGCCCCGCATCGCACCCCTCCTGAGGCATCGGCAGCCTCAAGTTCTCACCCTCCCGGGCCACTTGCCGTCCACCCGTCGGCGACGAACCACTCCTGCTGTGAAGAAATTGTGATCGGGAAATGGTTCAGGCCACTAGCTAGCCGCCCGATGGTTGAACGAGAATCGAATCCCCTCGCCGTGCTGCAACCGACAGCCCGCGGGGGCGCGTCACCGTGACTGCCGGGCTTACAACGGGCGAATCCGGCGACAGCTCACGGAACGACGGGGAACCACGACGCAGATTCGGGAAACGGGTGGGGGCGCGCATGGGAGTTCGGAGAGCACGTACGGCACGGTCGACTGCACTCGCCTCCGCGTACAACCCTGACGGGGGTGGATGTGTCCAACAGGCGTGGCAGAGGTATGGGGAATCGCGACAGCTCCTGGCAGTGTCCGTGTCCGCCCGAGGCGGCGCGGCGGTGGGGGAGGGGTGCCCGTGATGGCGCCGTGGTCGGCCTCGCAGCCGGCGGCGTCCTCGGGAGCGGTGCCGTCCGTCCGCGCAGACGCTGACAGCGCGATGACAGCGGGCACCACTGTCGACCACCTCACCGAGACCTACCGCACCCACTACCGCTCGCTCCTCGGGCTCGCCGCCCTCCTCCTCGACGACACCGCCTCCTGCGAGGACGTCGTCCAGGAGGCTTTCATCCGCGTGCACTCCGCCCGCAAGCGGGTGCGCGACCCGCAGAAGACGCTGGCCTACCTGCGGCAGACCGTGGTGAACCTCTCCCGGTCCACGCTGCGGCGCCGCATCCTGGGCATGAAGCTCCTCTCGAAGCCGATGCCGGACATGGCGAGTGCCGAGGAGGGCGCGTACGACCGCATGGAACGGGACGAACTCAAGCGCGCGCTGCGGGGCCTGCAGCGGCGGCAGCGCGAGGTGCTCGTACTGCGGTATTTTGCCGACATGACAGAGGCGCAGGTCGCCGAGGTCCTCGGCCTCTCGCTCGGCTCCGTGAAGGCGTACGGCTCGCGCGGCATCGCCGCCCTCCGCGTCGCCATGGAGGCGGCGGCATGAGCGAGGAGCACCACCGGCACGGTGGGACGGAGCCCACGGGCCCCGGGGACGCCGCGCGCCCCGGGGACGCCCCGGACCCCGCGGACGGCGCCGCCGCCCCGGGCGACGACCGCGGCCCGTCGGCCCCGGAACCGCTCGACGAGGACGCGCTGCGCCATCTGCTGCGGGACACCGTCCGCGACATCGAACCCACGCCCGGGGTGCTCGACGACCTGCACCGTGCGGTGCGGGCCCGCCGTGCCCGGCGCCGCAACACGGTCGTCGGAGCGGCGGCTGCCGTACTGGCCTGCGTGGTGGGTCTGTCCGCCGCGTGGCACGCCGACTTCGGGCCGATCGGCGGCAAGGCGATGCGCAACGCCGGCCACGCGCAGGACCGTCTCGCACAGCAGCAGGCCGCCTCCCCGGGCAGCCGGGAGGCGCCCGGAACCGCCGACGGCAGCAGCCGTACCGGCGGCGGGAGCGGCGAGGCCGGGCCGGGTGCCGGCGTGGGCATCCCCACCTCCGGCACGTCCACCGGCCCCGACCCGAGCAGTTCCCTCGGGCCGGTGTCCCCCGGCTGCACTCGCGAGCAGCTCGGCGCATGGTCGGCCGACCTCGGCGAACCGGACGAGCAGGGCCGGGTCCACGGCGCCTTCACCGTCATCAACACCTCCGAGAACTCGTGCACGGTGGACGGCGACGGCATCGTGACCGCCACCGCGCGCGGCAGCGCGAAGAGCGCCCTCGTCCAGGTCGTGGACCACACCACCGGCGACGAGGCCACCGGTCTGCCCGACCCCGTCATGGCGGCGGACGAGGTCGTACTGGAACCCGAGGCCGCCTACGTCGTGAGGTTCGCCTGGATTCCGCGGGAGGGCGGTGGACCCACCGGCTGCAGCCCCTCGTCGCCCACCGACGGCGGAGAGACGGGCGACGCCGCGCCGACCACCCCCGGCCCCGAGCCCATGGGGTCCTCCGGCAGCCTCCAGGAGGACGGCGCGCCGGAGCACACCGGCACCGAAACGGGCGACGGCAGCACCGACGGGTCCACGGAAACCGGTTCCGGCAGCTCCGGAAGCTCCGGCGGCACCGGCGGTTCCGGTTCGTCCGGCGGCTCGGGCGGCTCCGGGAGCACCGACGGCAGCACCGGGTCGACGGACGGTGACGAGCCGAGCCCGGCTCCGCCGAGCGTCGCCGTCTCCCACACGCCGGACGTCGGCGAACCGGTGGTCGGAGAGATCGTCATCGAGCAGGCCTGCGCCGGGACGCTCTACCGGACCGGAGTGCTGCCCGCCGCATAGTGCCACGTACCGTTGACGCGTGTACCGGTTCCTGCTGACCCCGCGGTGGTGGGGGATCAACCTGTTCGTCGTGCTGGCGATTCCGGTCTGCCTGTTCATGGGGAGCTGGCAGCTGAGCCGCTTCGAGGCGCGGGCGGACACCCACCGACAGCAGGAGCGCGCCGCCGAACAGGCCGTCGAGGCGACGCCCCAGCCGCTCGCCCGGCTGCTGCCGCCGACCACGGACACCGTCGGCCGCACCGCGCGCGTCACCGGCCGGTACGACACCGCGCACCCGCTGCTCGTCCCCGACCGGCGCATCGAGGAACGGCGCGGCTTCTACGTGCTCTCCCTGCTGCGGCCCGCCTCCGGCCCCGCGGTGCCCGTCGTACGCGGCTGGCTGCCCGGCGAGGCCGATCCCTCCCGGGTGCCCGGGCCGCCCCCCGGCGAGGTCACCGTGACCGGGGTGCTGCAGGTGTCCGAATCCGAGGGCAGCCCCGGCGTGCACGCCGCGGGCGGTCTGCCCGAGGGGCAACTCGCCATGGTCAGCGGCGCGGCCCTGGTCAACGTGGTGCCCTACGACGTGCGCGACGCCTGGATCAGCGTCCAGCAGCCGCAGCGCCCGCTGCGCCCGGTGCCGCCGATCGCTCCGGCGGGCACCGGCCTCGACATGCAGGCCTTCCAGAACCTCGGCTACACCGCCGAATGGTTCGCGTTCGCGGGCTTCGTCGTCTTCATGTGGTTCCGCCTGTTCCGGCGGGACGTCGAGACGGCGCGGGACACGGCGCTGGGGATCGCCCCCGGCGCCGACGGCCCCGCGCCGTCGGCGGGCGGAGCCGTCACGCCACCCCGGTCGGCGTCGGAGAGCCGTTCCGTGCCGGAGGCAGATGGCGCAGGGCGAAGTCGATCTCCAGACGGAGCTGCTTGATCCGCTCCTCCACGACGAGCGAGCCGTGTCCCGCGTCGTACCGGTAGACCTCGTGCGGGTGGTCCCGGGCCGCCAGGCGTTCCACGTAGTTCTCCACCTGCCGGATCGGGCACCGCGGGTCGTTCACCCCGGCGGAGATGTAGACCGGCGCGCGCACCGCGTCCACGTAGGTCAGCGGTGACGACGCCTCGTACCGGTCCGGGACCTCCTCGGGCGTGCCGCCCAGCAGCGTCCGGTCCAGCGACTTCAGCGCCTCCATCTCGTCGTGGTACGCCGTGACGTAGTCCGCGACCGGTACCGCCGCCAGGCCCACGGCCCAGGCGCCGGGCTGCGTGCCGAGACCGAGCAGCGTCAGGTAGCCGCCCCAGGAGCCGCCCGCCAGCACCAGCCGGTCCGGGTCGGCCAGCCCGGAGGACACGGCCCAGTCGCGGACCGCCCCGACGTCCTCCAGTTCGATCAGCCCGACGCGGTGCTTCAGGGCGTCCGTCCACTCCCGTCCGTACCCCGTCGAGCCGCGGTAGTTGACGCGGACCACCGCGAAGCCGTGGTCGACCCAGGCGGCCGGCTGCCCGGCGAAGGCGTCGCTGTCGTGCCACGTCGGGCCGCCGTGCACCTCGAAGACCGTCGGGAACGGCCCCTCGCCCGCGGGCCGCTGCACCAGGGCGTGCACGGTCCCGCCGGGTCCCTCGACCCAGGCGTCCTCGACCGCGACCGACGCCGGAGCCTTCATCCCCGGCGGGTCGAGCACCACGCCGCCGCCCGTGGAACGGATCTGCGGCGGTTCCGCGGCGGAGGACCACAGGTATTCGACGGTGCCGTCCGGGCGGCTCGTCGCCCCGGTCACCGAGCCGGCGGGCGTCGGGAGGCGCTCCGGAGTGCCCGCACCGGTCGCGGTCAGCGGGCACCGCCACATCTCGCTGCGGGCCCGGTGGCTGTGCACGACCAGCAGGGCGCTGCCGTCCGGGTACCACTCGGCGCTGACGTCGCCGGGCAGCCCGAGCGCGACCTCGACCGTCCCGCCGGTCAGCGGATTCCACACCATCGGCTCCCAGCGCCCCCGGCGCTGGTGCCCCACCAGCAGGCGCGGGTCGCCCGCGACCGGGGCGAAGCCCAGCACGTTCAGGCCCAGGCCCTCCGTGCCGCCGCGGGTGTCGTCCAGCTCGGCGACGGTGGAGCCGTCGGTACGGACCACGCGCAGCGCGGCGTGCATCGCGTCACCGTGCTCGGTGTGCTCGACGGCGATCAGCTCGCCGTCGTGGCTGAGGTCGGCGACGTCCGCGGACTCCGCGTGCCGGTAGATCTCCACCGGCTCCGCCCCGGGGCGCACGACGTGGAGCGTCGAGCCCTCCTCGTCGGTGGAACGCCCGATCACCGCGGTGCCGTCCCGCCCAAGCGCCAGTCCCGCGGGGTAGGAGGCCGCGAGCCCCGGCGCGGCCGGCTCGTCCGGACCGCCCTCGAAGGGCTGCCGCATCCAGACGCCGAACTCGTCGCCGTCGGTGTCGGAGAACCACCAGATCCAGGCGCCGTCCGGGGTCAGGACACCGTCCGTCGTGCCGTTCGGGCGGTCGGTGGCCTGCCGCTGGGTGCCCGTGGCGCGGTCCCAGGCGTACAGCTCGAACGTCCCGGTCGCGTTGGAGACGAACAGGGAGCGGTCGGGGGCGTCCTCCGCCCATTCCGGCAGCCCCACGCGGGGCGCCCGGAACCGCTTCTCCCAGTCGGGCATGGCGTCGTCCGTGTGCGTCGTCATGGCATCCATTCTGCGGTGGCGGGCCGAGGTCACGGCCTGTGGGGGCAGGTACGTCCGTACAGGTGCCTACACAGGGCCATACGAGTGAAGCACGGCAACTTCCGGCGTGTGCGGCAGTTGTCCAGGATGCTCCGGCACCGGGGCACTCCATGATCCGGAAGGAATACTCGTGCTCAAGAAGGTCTGTGCGACTGCTGCCGTCGCTGCTTCCGTCGTCGGTGTCAGCGGTGCTGCTGCCGCCCCCGCCCTCGCCCTCGGCGACGGCAACGGGAGCGTGGCCACCCAGAACGGCAACGGCGCCAAGCAGGTGTACGGCAACACCACCACCGGCGGCAAGATGAGCCCGAACATGTCGCTGGTCAACGGCTCGCTGAACAAGCCGTGCGTCGCCGTGCCGGTCACCAAGACCAACGTTCTGAACGGCATCGGTGCCGTCGGCGTCAACGTCAACGACATCCTGACGAGCCAGAACAACCAGAACTGCACCGAGAACTCGACCCAGGTCGACGGCGACGACCCGCTGTCGCACCTGCTCGAGGAGGTGCCGATCATCTCGCAGAACGGCGCCGCCAACGGCAACGGCTGACGTCCCTCACGTCACGACCCGAAAGGAACTCCCGTGCTCAAGAAGGTCTGCGCGACCGCTGCTGTCGCGGCCTCCGTCGTCGGCGTCAGCGCTGCTGCCGCCGCCCCCGCCCTCGCCGTCGGTGACGCCAACGGCAGCGTCCACACCCAGAACGGCAACCACGCCGACCAGGTGTACGGCAACACCACCACCGGCGGGTACATGAGCCCGAACATGGCACTGGTCAACGGCTCGCTGAACAAGCCGTGCATTGCCGTGCCGGTCACCAAGACCAACGTGCTGAACGGCCTGGGCCTCATCGCCGGCGTCAACGTCGACGACGTGCTGACGAGCCAGAACAACCAGAACTGCACCGAGAACTCGACCCAGGTCGACGGCGACGACCCGCTGTCGCACCTGCTCGAGGAGGTGCCGGTCATCTCGCAGAACGGCGCCGCCAACGGCAACGGCTGACACCAGCCCCGGCCCCACGGCCGAACGACCCTCCGAAGGCCCCTTCCCGCCGCCGATGCGGGGAGGGGCCGCGCGTCGTCCCGGCGTCGTCCACCCCCTCCGCACCCGGTACGTTGGCGGAAACTGCCGCCACCCGGGAGAGCCATGTCGCCGGCCGTCGCCCGCCCCCGCCTGCTGTACGTCACCGACCTCACCTACCCGGCCCGCGGGCGCCGCTACGGCGACGAGGACGCGCACCTGTCCGCCGCGCTGCGCGACACCTACGACGTCGCACTCTGCCACCCGCGGGACGCCGCGGCGCTCCTCGACTCCTTCGATCTCTGCCTGGTCCGCAACAGCGGCCCGGTGATCCACTACCGGGAGGCCTACGACGCCTTCCGCGCGGCGGCGCACCGCACCGGGGCCCGCGTCCACAACCCCCTCACGGGCCGCGCCGACATGCGCGGCAAGCAGTACCTTGCGGAACTGAGCCGGGCCGGATTCCCCGTCATCCCGACCGTCGACCGCCGCGCCGACCTCACGCGCCTCCCGCGCGCGGAGCGTTACGTGATCAAACCCGAGGCGGGGGCCGACTCCATCGGCCTGGAGATCCTGGAACGCCAGGACCTGGACGCCCTGACCTTCGACGACGGCACCCATCTGGTGCAGCCGCACGTCGACTTCCGCTACGAGGTCTCCTTCTTCTATGTCGACCGCGTCTTCCAGTACGCCCTCAATGCCCCCGACCCGGAACGCCGTTGGGAGCTGCACCGTTACGAACCCACGGGGAGGGACCTGGAGTTCGCGCAGCGGTTCGTGGACTGGAACACCCTGGACCACGGCATCCAGCGCGTCGACGCCTGCCGCACGCGCGAGGGAGAACTGCTGCTCGTCGAGCTCGAGGACCTGAACCCGTACCTCTCCCTCGACCTCGTCGACGCCCAGCTGCGCGACCGGTTCCTGACGGCGCTCCGGGCATCGCTGCGCGCCGTGCGGGATCAGTGAGAAGTCAGTGCGAGTGGGATACCTTCCCTTACGGCCGCGCATCCCATGCGAACAGGGACAATTCGGGACATTCGTGTGGCGTGTCGGCGCGGCGGGGGCTATCGGGGACGAGCACCATGGCACTCATGATCGATCCATTCTTCCTCTCCCATGTCCTTGCGGACGGCGTCGGGAACAACCGCGCATCGAGCAGGTGCGCACAAGTCCCGGAGCACCGTCAGGACCGCAGCAACCAAACCCGTTGGGGAGCCCCACATCATCCCGCCCAAGGCCGGCGCTCGGGAGAGCCCGGGCAGGACCCTCATTGAGGAAGGCGCAGGTTCTCGCGGGCGATGGCTGTCGCCCTTCCGGTAGGGCCAATGCGGGCCAACCCCGGGACGGAGAACCCTCATCTCACAGGCATGCAGCGCTGCCATTGTCAGTCCGGGAATAGGCGCGTTGCGGGCTGTGCCGATCGAGAGGGCCACCGCACTGATCATCGCCCAGGGTGATCCGACCTCACTGGCAAGGCGTGCGCATGCCGCCACGCCCGGCTGAGGACTGACCGTTCCGAGACATCAAGAGTGCATTGGTGATGTACGCATTTCAGTAGAGCGGGCTACTCCTTTCAGCGCGAAGATCGCTGAGAGGTGCGTCCGAGCGGGCCGGGTTCGGCAGTGAGCCGGTCACGCAGTGCCGAAGCCAGTCGGTCGGCCGCCCCTTCGGCATACTCCAGGAAGAGAAAAGGCTCAGTCAGCTCGAGTTCAGCGATTCGCATGCGACCCTCGTCGTCGCGAAGCAGGTCAACTCGTGCGTAGAGCAGGGGATTATCCACAGGGACTGTCCTGAGGGCCTGCTCGGCGACTTCTCTGCATTCTTCCTCTGCGTTGCAGGGCGCGACGTCCCACTCTGAGTCGGCCGTTTCAGGGACCAAGAGACTGCCACGCAGGGTTTCTGGCCGCAGATATGGTCCTCGACGTACTGCATGACTAAATTTTCCGTCCAGGTATACCAGAGAGAACTCGCCCTCAGTGTCTACCGAGTTCAGGTACGGCTGCACCAGCACAGGGCCACCGCTGACCGCATAGGCCGATGCCTTCTCCGCGCTCCGGGTGCGCATGGCGCCACTGCCTCCGGCCCCCACCGTGGGCTTTACGACGATATCTGTCCATTCCCTCGGAAGGGCAGAGGTCAGCGCTGAACGACTGTTGCACACGTTCGGATCCACCCAAAGAGTGGGAACCACGGCACAACCGGAATCGGCCAGATCCCGAAGGTAGGTTTTGTCGGTGTTCCACGCGAGGACATCGAATGGATTGACGAGATCACAGAAAATGGATGCCCGATGCATCGAAGCGAGAAATGAATCCCGATTCTCGGCGTAGTCCCACGTGCTCCGCACCATGGCTGCACGACAGGAAGTCCATGGTGCGTGCTGGTCCTTCCAGTCGACCGAAGTCCAGGTCAACCCTGCAGTCTCGAGGGCTCGAGTAGTTGCCTCGAAGTCCGAGTCGGGCTTGTCTGAAGTCACGTAGGCAACATCGAACCTACGATCGCTGGAACCTGCCATTTTCAACCTCCCGTCAGTGCTCATCGGCACTGGTGAAATCCGCGTCCGGATGCGTCGTGGCGAATGCGCATCCCAACTGCTCCGGAGGTTCCACGAGACGACAGTCTCCGTGCGTGAGGCAAGCTACGGAAAGGAATGATGTGTTGAAAGCGTTGAATGCCGTGAGGCGCTCCGCGCAACTGGTCTCATTGTATGAGTATGCCTGCCATGCAGGGTTCATTCGAGGCCGGTTCGCCGAGAAGGCGGAATTTCCCGTGTTCGGGTTTCGACGAGGGAGCCTCCGGCATTACTGCTGTTGTGATCACCGCACCAGTGGGACGGTGTCTCATGCAGTGTCGTCAAGGAGCTCTGCTGCGCCGGGAACATGGCGCCACGGCCGAAGAGCCGACCGCATGCGCATGACATGCATCGTTGCCTGCGCAGAGTGCAATTGCACTGCTTGGTCGATGAAGTGTCGCCAGTGTTCGCACGCGGCTTCGATATGACCGCTGGAATGGAGCAGCTCCGCCAGTCGTGCTCGCGTCAGCGCGCGAGAACGTATCCGATGCGGTTCTCGCGCGCGCAGCGACGTGCGGAGAGCCCTGAGAGCAGCGGTGTGCTCGCCGAGGCTGGTAAGAGTGGAGGCTTTCTGGTAGGAAAAATCTCCCACCGAATATGTTTCGAAAGGGCTCTTGGAGTCGCCGACCGAAAAGGGGTCGCTTTCCAGGTTCCTCTCGGCCTTCATGAGTGTGCTCAGTGCCTCTTCGCGGTGACGTGTTGCAGCCAGGGCGGCTGAGAATTGAGCATGCAGGTATGCGTCAATATTGCGAGTTGTATGTCGTCCTTCCACGGCCCTCAAGGATCGGCGTGCGAACTTCAGTGACAAGTGAGGATAGCCGGTGCGCAGTGCTTGTGCGGAGAGAGCACGCAGCGCAATGGCATAGTGTTCGTGGTCGTTCGCGCGATAAGCGAGACGCGCAGATTTCAGGTGGTAGTCCTGGGCCTTCCCTTCTTCGTTCAGGTCGGCCATGGTGTGTGCGAGAATATGAGTGAGTCGGGCAGTTTGGATCAACGTACTGGGTGTGGGGTTTCCGTCGATCCACGGGGTGGCTGCTTCTTCGAAATGGGTTGCAAATGTTCTGTGGGTGTAACCGCTGCCGAAGGCTTCGAGGTGGTAAAGGGCAAGGTCGGTGAATCTCCCCAGCGCATGATCGCGCCGACGGGCCGACGTATCAGAGGGAACGTTTTTGCCAGGGAGCGAACAGGGCACTGGCGGGAGAGCGGGCACGGGTTGGTAGGGGGTGGTGGGCCGAGCAGCTTCGGGGGTGGGTGCGCGGAATCCGATGTCCGCCAGCGTGAGTGGACGGCCGAGGCGCGCAGACAGGACTTCGCGGATGAGCTGACACACCGGTGGGCGCGGTCTGGTTCCGGAGATCCAGTGGGCCACGGCAGTGCGGTCGTAGCGGGTGGTGCGCCCGGTACGGGTGGAAGCCGCATTCACTGCGATGGCCAGTTGTCCGTATGTCCATGATGCTTCATCAAGAACGGAGCGCAGAGCATCGTTGCGTCCCGCACGGAAGGTGTTCACGGTGCGACTGTCCGGTCGCTGTGCGGGTCATGGCAAGGCGCCCCCGCGAGGAGGGGTGAGATTGCGCCTTCTGCGAAGTGAAGGAATCGCTCCGATGTGGGTGCCCATCGAACGGCCGAAGTGCATGACAGGCCTAGAGATGCAAGGTTGCTTGAGCATCGAAGTGGAACATCATGTTCCGCGTGAGGTGGTCTCGCTGTCCTGGCCGGATGGCTGAATGTCCGAAACCAGGGTGTGGCCGATCTTGTGAATCGAGGTGGGTGCGGCTCCACCGGGGGCGGAAGCCCCGCGGTGCCTGTCAGAAGTGTGGCTCCCAGCCGTCTCCCAGGAGTCTCGCACAACACGTCGGGCCTGGTGCTCCGTTATGGAGTACCAGACCCGACCTGCGTTTCCTCTGTCGGGGTGGCGGGATTTGAACCCACGACCTCTTCGTCCCGAACGAAGCGCGCTGCCAAGCTGCGCTACACCCCGAAGCAACGCGCACCACTCTAGCCCAGGTCGGCGCTGAGGCGAAATCCGGTTTCGCGCGGCCGGGCTGAGCGTGCCGTTGCTGGTCAGGCGGCCGGGGTGAGAGTGAGCAGGGTGGCCTCCGGAGGGCAGGCGAAGCGGACCGGGGTGTACCGGTTGGCGCCGCAGCCCGCCGAGACGTGCAGGTACGAGAGGTGGCCGCCGGCGCGGTGGGTGGAGAGGCCCTTCACCCGCTCGGTGTCGAGGTCGCAGTTGGTGACCAGGGCGCCGCGGAAGGGGATGCAGATCTGCCCGCCGTGCGTGTGCCCGGCGAGGATCAGCGGGTAGCGGTCGGCGGTGAAGGCGTCCAGCACCCGCAGGTACGGGGCGTGCACCACGGCGAGGGACAGGTCGGCACCGGACTCCGGGCCCCCGGACACCTCGGCGTACCGGTCGCGCTTGATGTGCGGGTCGTCGAGGCCGGTGAGGGCGATCTCCTGCCCGGTGGCGATCTTGAGGCGGCCGCGGGTGTTGGTGAGCCCGACCCAGCCCGCCGCGTCGAACGCGTCCCGCAGGTCCTCCCACGGGTTGTGGACGGCGTCGACGACCGGGGCGTTGCCGTTCAGCCCGTGGCGTCCCTGCGCCTTCTCGACCAGGTACCGGGCCGGGTTGCGGAAGCGCGGCCCGTAGTAGTCGTTCGAGCCGAAGACGTACGCCCCGGGGAACTCCATCAGCGGGCCGAGCGCGTCCAGCACCTCGGGGACGGCCTCGGTGTCGGAGAGGTTGTCCCCGGTGTTGATCACGAAGTCCGGACGGAGGCCGGCCAGGGAACGGAGCCAGCCCGCCTTCTTCCGCTGGCCGCACACCATGTGGATGTCGGACACCTGGAGCACTCTGAGCGGCGGCGCCCCCTCGGGCAGGACCGGGACGGTGACGCGGCGCAGCCGGAAGGCGCGCGGCTCGATCGCCGTGGCGTAGGTCAGGGCCGCGGTGCCCGCCGCCAGTACACCGGCCGTGACACCGAGGGGAATTCCGTATCGGGCGCGCATCCGACCATGGTCGCAGACACGGCACGGAGCGTGCACGGTCGCGCTGCCGGGCCCCGCGGGTCCGCCGGCGCCGGGCCGCGCGGGGAACCCGGTGGGCGGCAGGGAGTGGATGCTGGCAGACTCAGGTGCCATGACCACGCTCAAGTCCCGGCTGCAGGACGACCTGACCGCAGCGATGAAGGCGCGCGACGAGCTGCGCTCCGCGACCCTTCGGATGACCCTCACCGCCGTCAGCAAGGAGGAGGTTTCGGGGACCCGTTCCCGTGAGCTCTCCGACGACGAGGTGCAGAAGGTGCTGGCCCGCGAGGCGAAGAAGCGGCGCGAGGCCGCCGAGGCCTTCCACCAGGGCGGGCGTACGGAGCAGGCCGAGCGCGAGCGGGCCGAGGGCGAGGTGCTGGCGGAGTACCTGCCGCAGCCGCTGTCGGACGAGGAGCTGGAGCGGCTGGTGACGGAGTCCGTCGAGGAGGCGAAGGCACAGGGCGCCGAGGGCCCCAGGGCCATGGGTGCCGTGATGAAGATCGTGAACCCGAAGGTGGCGGGCCGGGCCGAGGGCGGCCGGGTGGCCGCGATGGTGAAGAAGACGCTGGCAGGCTGAGGCCGGGCCCGGCCCCCGGCGACACGACGGCGACAGCACGAGAGGGGCGTTCCCCGTGCGGGAACGCCCCTCTCGTGCTGTGCCGCTCGTTGTGCGGTGGCGGTCAGCGGCCTCCGGTGCCACGGCCGCCGCCGTTGCCCCAGCCGCCGCCGTTCCCACCGCCGCCGAGGATGTCCGGCGGGATGGAGATGTCCGGCCAGGGCGAGTCGCCGCCGTTGCCCGGGCGGTCCCCGTCGTTGCCCCTGCCCCTGTCCTTGTCGTCCTTCGGCTTGTCCGGCCGGGCGCGGGGCACGTCGACGTCGTGGAACGCCGTGGGCGGCACGCCGGCCAGCGCGCCGGTCATCACGTCGCGCCAGATGGGGCCGGGCAGGCAGCCGCCGCAGACCTTGTCGTAGTACTGGCCGCCGATGGTGATGTCGACCATGGACACCTGTTCGGCCCCGTCGCCGCCGACCCAGACCGCGGTGGAGACGTCGGGGGTGTAGCCCACGAACCAGGCGTTGTGGCGGGAGTCGGTGGTCCCCGTCTTTCCGGCGTTGTCGCGGTCGGTGAGGCCGGCGGCGGTCCCCGTGCCGTCCTGCATGACTCCCGAGAGCATGGCGTTGATGGTGTCCGCCGTCTTCTCGGACATGGCCCGCCGGCACTCGCTCTCCGGCACCTTCATCGTGGCTCCCGTGGCGTCGGTGACGGACTCGATGGCCACGGGCGAGCAGTACTCGCCGCGGTTGGCGAAGGTGGCGTACGCGCTCGCCATGGTCAGGGTGGTCGACTCCCCGACACCGAGAGTGAGCGAGGGCACCAGCGGCATCGGCTGTCCGCTGCCCAGCGAGAAGCCCGCCTTCTCGGCCAGCTCGCGCGTCTTGCACAGACCCACCTGCTGTTCGAGCTTCATGAAGTAGGTGTTGATCGACTTCGCGAGGGCGCTGGACATGTCCCAGGTGCCCTTCTCGCTCTCCAGCTCGTTCGGGACGGTGAATCCGCCCTCGCCGACCGGCTTGCCCTCGCAGTCCGTGTAGTCCTCCTTGTTCAGCGCGACCTCGTGGCCCGTGCTGTAGGTCTGTGCGGGACTGATGCCGTTCTCCAGTGCCGCGGCCGCGGTGAACGCCTTGAAGGTCGAGCCCACCTGGAAGCCGTACGTCGAACCGCCCATGGCGTGGTCCGCCGACAGGTTGATCTGCGTCTGGTGCTCCTGGAAGCCGTACGGGCGGGACTGGCCCATCCCGAGGATCTTGCCCGTGCCGGGCTCCACCACGGCTGCCGCGCCGGCGACCGGGTCGTCGCCGTCCACGTGCGCGTTGATCGCCTTCTGGACGGAGGCCTGGGTCTTGGGGTCGAGTGTGGTCCTGATCGTCAGGCCGCCCTGGTCCCAGCGTTTCCTGCGGTCCTTGTAGGTCTTGCCGAAGGCGGGGCTGGAGAGGAAGGCCTCCTTGACGTAGTCGCAGAAGAAGGCGGCGTCCTTGGTGGCGGTGATGCAGCCCTCCTGGGGCTGGCTGATGTCCAGCCCCAGCTCCTTCTTCTTCGCGGCCTGCGCCTCCTCGCGGGAGATGCTGCCGCTGGAGGCCATCCGCTGCAGCACGGTGTTCCGGCGCTGCAGCGCACGGTCGGGATTGACGGTGGGGTCGTAGTAGCTCGGTGACTGCACCAGGCCGGCCAGCAGCGCGGCCTGGTGGAGGTCCAGCTTCGCGGCCGACGTGGAGAAGAACCTCTGGGAGGCGGCTTCGACGCCGTACGCTCCCTGCCCGAAGTAGGTGATGTTGAGGTAGTTCTCGAGGATCTGCTTCTTGGTGAGCTCCTCCTCGACCTGTATGGCGTACTTCAGTTCGCGGATCTTCCGGCCGACGGTCTGCCGGGTGGCTTCGGCGACCGCTTCCGCGTTGTCGCCGGCGGCCTCGACGAAGACGTTCTTGACGTACTGCTGGGTCAGCGTGGAGGCGCCCTGACTGACCTGGCCGGACTGGGCGTTCTCGTTCATCGCCCGCAGCACGCCCTTCAGGTCGACCGCGCCGTGCTGGTAGAAGCGGGAGTCCTCGGTCGCGACGACGGCCTTCCGCACGTACGGGGACATCTGCTGCAGGTCGACGACGGTGCGGTCGCGGGAGTAGACCTTCGCGATCTCCTCGCCGGTGCTGTCGAGGATCGTGGTGCGCTGGCTCAGCGGCGGCCGCTTCAGCTTGGCGGGGAGTTCGTCGAACCCTTCGACCGTGCCCTTCGCGGCCAGCCCGACGAGGCCGAAGCCGGGCAGCGCGATGCCGGCGGTGACCGTGCCCGCGAGCACACTGACTCCGACGAACCGTGCGACCTGCTGGAACAGGGACATTCCGCCCGCGCGCTTCAAAGCCATGACGGAAGCCTAGACGACGGGTGGACGCGTCGAGCGCCGGGAGCTACAGGGCGCAGCCCTGGCTGTCGACGGGGCCGAGTTCCTCGGTGTCGCTCGCCTCGACGTCGGGCCGCACCTCGCGTGCGGTCAGCGCGTATCCCGTGCGGTCGTTCTCCAGGGACTTGGCGAAGACCACCCCGTACACCTCGCCCTCGGGGGTGAGGAGCGGTCCGCCGGAGTTGCCCTGCCGGATGGTGGTGTACAGGGAGTACACCTCGCGGCGCACGGTGCCGCGGTGGTAGATGTCGGGGCCGTCGGCGCGGATCGTGCCGCGCACGCGGGCGGGCCGTACGTCGAAGGCGCCGTTCTCCGGGAAGCCGGCGATGATCGCGTCGTCGCCGCGGGTGGCCGCGGAGTCGGTGAACTGCAGTGCGGGAGCCTGCAGGTCGGGGACGTCGAGGACGGCGATGTCGCGCTCCCAGTCGTACAGCACCACGGTGCTGCTGTACTGCCGGCCTTCGCCGCCGACCTGCACGGTCGGCGCGTCGACGCCGCCGACGACGTGCGCGTTCGTCATGACGCGGCCGTCGTCGAACACGAACCCGGTGCCCTCCAGCACCTTGTCGCAGCCGTCCGCCGTCCCGACGACCTTCACGATGGACCGTTCCGCCCTGGTGACGACCCGGCTCTCGGCCAGCCGCGGGTCCGGCGGCGGTACGGCCGTGATGGGCTCGCGGGAGAACGGCGCGAACACCTGCGGGAACCCGTTCTGGGCCAGGACGGCGGAGAACTCGGCGAACCAGCCGTTCGCCTGTTCCGGGACGACGCGTGAGACGCCGAGCAGGATGCGGGAGTCCCGCACCTCCTTGCCGACGGTCGGGAGGGCCGTGCCCGCCAGGGCGGAGCCGATGAGCCAGGCGACGAGCAGCATCGCGAGGACGTTGACGAGCGCGCCGCCGGTGGCGTCGAGCATGCGCGCCGGTGACCAGGTGATGTGGCGGCGCAGCCTGTTGCCGAGGTGGGTGGTGAACGCCTGTCCCACGGAGGCGCAGAGGATGACGACGAAGACGGCTGCGGCCGCGCCGGCTGCCCCCGGCGGGGCGTCGTCGGTCAACTCGTGCCAGAGCACCGGCAGTACGAGGATCGCGACCAGTCCTCCGCCGAGGAAGCCGATCACGGACAGGACGCCGACGACGAAGCCCTGCCGGTAGCCGACGAAGGCGAACCACAGGGCTGCGAGCACGAGCAGTATGTCCAGGACGTTCACCGCGTCACCGTCTCATGCCTGCCGATCGAGGGGGACGGTGATGTCGCGGTCCCAGGGGCGCTCCCAGCCCGTGAGGTGCAGGATCCGGTCGATGAGTCCGGCGGTGAAACCCCAGACCAGTGTGGAGCCGACGGTGAAGGCGGGGCCGCGGTAGCCGCTGGGGTGGACGACGGTGACCCGGTGCGCCGGGTCGGTGAGGTCCTTGACCGGCACGGTGAACACCCGGGCGGTCTCCGCGGTGTCCACCGGTGCCACCGGGGTGGGGCTGTGCCACCAGCCGAGCACGGGGGTGACCGTGAAGTCGCTCACCGGTATGTAGAGCGCGGGCAGGGTGGCGAACAGCTGGACGCCTGCGGGGTCGAGGCCGGTCTCCTCCTCGGCCTCGCGCAGTGCCGCCCGCAGTGGGCCGTCTCCGTCCTGCGGGCCGTCCTCCGGGTCGAGCGCCCCGCCCGGGAAGGAGGGTTGCCCGGCGTGCGTGCGGAGACTGCCGGCGCGTTCCATGAGCAGCAGTTCCGGGCCGTGCGGGCCCTCGCCGAAGAGGATGAGTACGGCGGACGGCCTGCCGCCGCCCTCCGGCGGCAGGAAGCGGCTCAGTTGCTCCGGCGAGACGGTCGCCACGGCGCCGAGCACGGGCAGCAGCCACTCGGGCAGGCCGTCGACGCGCACCGCGACGGGGCGGGGTGCGGCGTCGTGGTGCTGCGGCCCGGGTGCGGGGAAGGTCACCGCGCCCCCAGCGGCGGCGCCGGTTCGCCCGGGTAGTCCGCCGGTGGTGCGAGCCGCTGTCCCGGCTTGCCGCCCATCTCGTACTTGAGGAGCTTCTTCGCCTTCTCCGGATCGGTCTCGCCCTCGCCGTAGGAGGGGCACAGGGGGGCGATGGGGCAGGCGCCGCAGGCGGGTTTCCGCGCGTGGCAGACGCGGCGGCCGTGGAAGATGAGCCGGTGCGACAGCATCGTCCACTCGTTCCGGGGGAAGATCTCCGCGATCTCGGCCTCGACCTTCTCCGGGTCCGTCTGCTCGGTCCAGCCGAATCGCCTCACCAGGCGGCCGAAGTGGGTGTCGACCGTCAGCCCGGGCACGCCGAAGGCGTTGCCGAGGACCACGTTGGCGGTCTTCCGGCCGACGCCGGGGAGGCTTACCAGCTCGGTCATGGTGCCCGGGACCTCGCCGTCGAAGCGTTCCACGAGCGCGGCGGACAGGCCCTGGACGGACTTGGCCTTGGCGCGGAAGAAGCCCGTGGGGCGGAGCAGCTCCTCGAGCCGTTCCGGGTCGGCCGCCGCCATGTCCTCCGGGGTGGGGTACGCGGCGAACAGCGCGGGGGTGGTCTGGTTGACGCGGAGGTCGGTGGTCTGCGCGGACAGCACGGTCGCGACGAGCAGCTGGTACGGGTTCGTGAAGTCGAGCTCCGGGTGGGCGTAGGAGTAGATCTCCGCCAGCTCGCGGTTCATGCGCCGGGCGCGCCGCACCATCGCCAGGCGGGATTCCGGCCTGCGGCGGGTGGAGGCGGCGCCGCGTGCCGGTGCGGGCGGCTTCGCTTTCCGGGACGGCGGGGTCGCCGTCTTCCGCCCGGTTTTCACCGAGCGTGCGGATTTCGTCGCTCCGGGGTGGTGCGCGGGGTCCTGTTCGCTCAGAGCGGAATCTTCTGTTTCCGTCACCCGCCCGGCCCCCTTCCTGCGTGCTTCACCGGGGTATTGGACACTCGGCCAGCCTACGGGGGCGGGCCGACGATCGCCCCGCACGAGCGCAATTCACAGCTCAATCGGCCCCCTGCCGTAGGGCGGGCTGCGCAGGTACGTCAAACTTGTGACTGATCGCACCGCTGTACCGTCCGGCATCATGGGGCCACAAGCTCCATGGGCAGGTCGACAAGGAGAGAACTCGTGGACGACGTTCTGCGGCGCGCACCGCTCTTCGCGGCGCTCGATGAGGAGCAATCCGCCGAGCTGCGCGCCTCCATGACCGAGACGACGCTCGCCCGCGGCGAAGCACTCTTCCACGAAGGGGACCCCGGCGACCGTCTCTACGTGGTCACCGAGGGCAAGGTGAAGCTGCACCGCACCTCGCCGGACGGTCGGGAGAACATGCTGGCCGTGCTCGGCCCCGGTGAGCTCATCGGTGAGCTCTCCCTCTTCGACCCCGGACCGCGTACGGCGACTGCGTCGGCGCTGACCGAGGTCAAGCTGCTGGGGCTGGGCCACAACGACCTGCAGCCCTGGCTGAACGTGCGGCCCGAGGTCGCTTCGGCGCTGCTGCGGGCCATCGCACGGCGGCTCCGGCGCACCAACGACTCGATGTCCGACCTCGTCTTCTCCGACGTGCCGGGCCGGGTCGCGAAGCAGCTTCTGGACCTGTCGCGCCGCTTCGGCGTGCAGTCCGAGGAGGGCATCCACGTGGTGCACGACCTCACGCAGGAGGAGCTGGCGCAGCTCGTGGGCGCCTCGCGCGAGACCGTCAACAAGGCCCTGGCCGACTTCGCCGGGCGCGGCTGGCTGCGCCTGGAGGCCCGCGCCGTGATCCTGCTGGACATCGAGCGCCTCGCCAAGCGCAGCCGCTGACGTCGGCGGGCGGGCAGCCCGGCCGACGGGCCGCAGGGCCGCGGTGGCGAGGGTGCCCCGCCGACGGCGCGCGGCGGCTGCGCGCTGCGGAGCGGCCAGCGGCTACGGCGTCCGGTGACCGCCGGCCAGGTACTCCAGCTGGGCACGCACGGAGAGCTCCGCGGCCGGCCACAGCGAGCGGTCCACGTCCGCGTACACGGTGGCGACGACCTCCGGGGCCGTCCGGTGCCCCGCCGCGACGGCCGACTCGACCTGTGCCAGGCGCTCGGCCCGGTGGGCCAGGTAATGGTCGAGGGCGCCCTGCGCGTCCTCCAGCAGCGGCCCGTGCCCGGGCAGGACGGTCGCGACGCCGTCGTCCACGGCCAGGGAGCGCAGTCGCCGCAGCGACTCCAGGTAGTCGCCCAGTTTCCCGTCCGGATGCGCGACCATCGTGGTACCCCGCCCGATGACCGTGTCCCCGGTGAGCACGGCGCGGTCGGCCGGCAGGTGGAACGACAGCGAGTCGGAGGTGTGGCCGGGCGTGGGGACGACCCGCATCTCCAGCCCGCCGGTGCTGATCACGTCGCCGGCCTCCAGCCCCTCCTCGCCGAGCCGCAGCTCCGGATCGAGTGCGCGCACCGGTGTGCGCGTCAGCTCCGCGAACCGCGCCGCCCCCTCGGCGTGGTCGGCGTGGCCGTGGGTGAGCAGGGTCAGACCCACCCGGCGGCCCGCGCGCTCGACCGCGGCGACGACCTCGTGGAGGTGGCCCTCGTCCAGCGGACCGGGGTCGACGACGACCGCGGCCTCGGAGTCCGGCTCGGCGACGATCCAGGTGTTCGTGCCGTCCAGGGTCATCGGCGACGGGTTCGGCGCCAGCACGCAGCGGGCCCGGTCGGTTCCGGTGCCGTGGATGGGACCGCCCAGCGGGCGCCCGGGGAGTGCGGCGGCGCCGGTCATGGCGCGACCCGCTTCGTGAACTCGTCGTGGCCGGGCCAGCTCAGTTCGATCCTGCCCTCGTCGTCGAGCCGGGCCTGCGCCAGCACGGGAGCGAGGTCGCGCTCGGCCGAACTCTCCAGCGCGCCGCCCGGAGTGTCGTGCTCCTGCAGCTGGCGCAGCGTCGCGATCGTGGGCGGCATCATGAGCAGGTCGCCGCGGTCGTAGCCGGCGGCGGCCTCGGCGGGGGTGATCCACACCGTGCGGTCGGCCTCCGAGGAGGCGTTCCGGGTGCGCTGCCCCTCGGGCAGGACGGCGACGAAGAACCACGTGTCGTAGCGCCGCGCCTCGAACTCGGGCGTGATCCAGCGGGTCCAGGCGCCGAGCAGGTCGCTGCGCAGCAGCAGGCCGCGGCGGGAGAGGAAGTCGGCGAAGGAGAGTTCGCGGGCGACGAGCGCGGCCCGGTCGGCTTCCCAGCCGTCCCCGGTGGTGTCGGCCACCACGGTCGTGGCGTCCGGGCCCGCCAGCAGGACCCCGGACTCCTCGAAGGTTTCGCGGACGGCCGCGCACACGATGCCCTGCGCGGTCGCTTCGTCCGTGCCGAAGCGCACGGCCCACACCGAGCGGGCCGGTCCTGCCCAGCCGAGTTCCGTCTCGGCGGCCTCGTCACGCGGGTCGACGGAGCCGCCCGGGTAGGCGTAGGCACCTCCGGCGAACGCCATGGAGGCCCGGCGCCGGAGCATGTACACGTCGAAGCCGGCACCGGCCGGTTCCGCCGGCGTCGCGGCGGCCCGGCGGGACGCGCGGAGCAGCATGACGGTGGCCGCGCGGCGGGGCGTGACCGGGGTGAGGTCGCCCGCCGCGAGGGCCCGGATGCGCTCCGGCCACTCCGGCGGGTACCACTGGCCGTTGGTGGAGGTCATGAGGCGGATGCTACGGGGCACCGTCCGGATGTTCGAGGGGTGCCGGGCGATGCCCGGCACCCTGTCCTGCTGCGTGCCGGGGCGGGTGGCGCACCCGCGGAAGGCCGCGGCGGTGTCAGTCGGTCAGCTCGACCTGGATCTCGACCTCGACGGGCGCGTCCAGCGGCAGCACGGCCACGCCGACGGCGCTGCGGGCATGCACGCCCTTCTCTCCCAGCACCTCGCCGAGCAGTTCGCTCGCGCCGTTGACCACGCCCGGCTGGGCGGTGAAGTCCGGAGCCGAGGCGACGAACCCGACGACCTTCACGACCCGCGCGATGCGGTCAAGGTCGCCGACGGCCGACTTGACGGCGGCCAGTGCGTTCAGGGCGCACACCCCGGCCAGTTCCTTGGCCCGTTCCGGCGACACCGCGGCGCCGACCTTGCCGGATGCGGGCAGCTCCCCGTTCACGAACGGGACCTGTCCGGCGGTGTAGACGTACTGTCCGCTGCGGACTGCCGGGACGTAGGCACCCGCGGGCGCGGCGACCTCCGGCAGGGTCAGGCCGAGTTCGGCGATCCGCGCCTCGACCGAGCCGCCGCCGCTCACGCCTTCTCCCGCTTCAGGTAGGCCACGAGCTGCTCGCTGTTCGGGCCGGGAACGACCTGGACGAGCTCCCAGCCGTCCTCGCCCCAGGTGTCCAGGATCTGCTTCGTCGCGTGCACCAGCAGCGGTACCGTCGCGTATTCCCACTTCGTCATGCCCCCGACCCTAGCGTCTGCCGTCCTGCCGGGGCCCGTACGGCCCACCCGGAGCCGACGCGGCCCCCTGATGCGCGTGACATCCGCGTCTCCTGGTTAGGCTCCGGAGCGTGAGCAGGCTGCACGTGGTGTCCGGCAAGGGCGGGACCGGCAAGACGACGGTCGCCGCCGCACTCGCGCTCGCCCTGGCCTCGGACGGGCGGCGCACGCTCCTCGTCGAGGTCGAGGGGCGGCAGGGGATCGCACAGCTCTTCGAGACGGAGGCGCTGCCCTACGAGGAACGCAAGATCGCCGTCACGCACGGCGGAGGCGAGGTGTACGCACTCGCGGTCGACGCGGAACGCGCGTTGCTCGACTACCTCCAGATGTTCTACCGCATGGGCGGCGCCGGGCGGGCGCTGCGCAGGATGGGCGCCATCGACTTCGCGACCACCATCGCCCCGGGGCTCCGGGACGTGCTGCTGACCGGCAAGGTGTGCGAGGCGGTGCGGCGCCGCGACCGGGAGGGCCGGTGGGCGTACGACGCCGTGGTGATGGACGCCCCTCCCACCGGGCGGATAACGCGATTCCTCGGCGTCAACGACGAAGTGGCGGGGCTGGCGCGGGTCGGCCCGGTCCACCGGCAGGCGCAGGCGGTGATGAGCGTGCTCAAGTCGCCGGAGACGGCCGTCCACCTGGTCACGCTGCTGGAGGAGATGCCGGTCCAGGAGACGGTGGACGGCGTGGCGGAACTCCGCGCCGCCGGACTGCCGGTGGGAGCGGTGATCGTCAACATGCTGCGCCCGCAGCTGCTGGACGACCGTGCCGCCGCCGCGGTGGCCGAGGGCCCGGACGTGACGGCGGACGGCGTGGCACGGGTCCTCGCCGCTGCCGGCCTGGGCGGTGCGCGCCGCGGCGGCAGGGCGGAGAAGCTGGCCGGTCCGTTGCTGCAGCAGGGGCGCGAGCACGTGGCGCGGCTGGAGCTGGAACGTGAACAGCGTTCCGCGATCGACGGCCTGGGGCTCCGGGTGCACGAACTGGAGTCCCTCGCCGACGGAGTGGACCTCGCCGGCCTCTACTGGCTCGCGGACGACCTCGGACACCAGGGGGTTCGGGAATGAGTGCGGCACGTGCACGCGGCGCGGGCCGGCGGGCTGCCGGCCGTCCGTTCGGCGACCCGTCGGCCCTGCGGGCCGACCCGTTGCTGGACGATCCGCAGACGCGCATCCTGGTGTGCTGCGGCTCGGGTGGTGTCGGCAAGACCACCACCGCCGCGGCCCTGGGACTGCGGGCGGCGGAACGCGGCCGGAAGGTCGTGGTGCTCACCATCGACCCGGCCCGGCGGCTCGCGCAGTCGATGGGGCTCGACGAGCTGGACAACAATCCGCGCCGGGTCCCGGGTGTCGCCGAGGACAAGGGCGGCGAACTCCACGCCATGATGCTCGACATGAAGCGGACGTTCGACGAGGTCGTCGAGGCGCACGCGGACGAGGACCGGGCCCGCGCCATTCTGGAGAACCCCTTCTACGCCTCGCTGTCCGCGGGCTTCGCCGGTACCCAGGAGTACATGGCGATGGAGAAACTGGGGCAGCTCAGGGCGCGCGACGAGTGGGACCTCATCGTCGTCGACACCCCGCCGAGCCGATCGGCCCTGGACTTCCTGGACGCGCCGCAACGTCTGGGGTCCTTCCTCGACGGCCGGTTCATCCGTCTGCTCACCGCGCCGGCGAAGGCAGGCGGCAGGGCCGGCATGAAGTTCGTGAACCTGGGGGTCGCCGGGCTGTCGGTGGTCACCGGGGCGCTGGACAAGCTGCTCGGCGCCTCGCTGCTGCGGGACGTGCAGACGTTCGTGGCCGCCATGGACTCCACGTTCGGCGGGTTCCGCAACCGCGCCGACGCGACGTACCGGCTGCTCCAGGGGTCCGACACCGCGTTCCTCGTCGTCGCCGCTCCCGAACAGGACGCGCTGCGCGAGGCGGCGTACTTCGTGGAACGGCTGACGGAGGAGCGCATGCCCCTCGCCGGGCTGGTGCTCAACCGCATGCACAGCAGCGGCGCTTCGGCGCTGAGCGCGGAGCGGGCGCTGGCGGTCGCAGAAAATCTTGAGGAAACCGACATTGTGGATCATCGGGAGGGGAAGGCACAGGAGGGTGGCGGTGTGCGCGCCCGCCGTGCCGCCGAAGTCCCCGCCGACACCTCTTCCGAGGGCTCCCCCCGCCGCGAGGATTCGGTATCGGCGAACTCGGTGCGCTCCGCTGCGCGTTCCGCGGGCGCGGCGCGGGCCGTGGCCCCGGACGCCGCCGATGCGGCGCTGGCGACGGGCCTGCTGCGGCTCCATGCGGAACGGATGCGGGTGATGGCGCGTGAGCGTCGCACCCGTGACCGGTTCGTCGCCCGCTTTCCCCAGGTGCCGGTCGCCGAAGTGGCGGCGCTGGCAGGCGATGTGCACGATCTGGACGGTCTGCGCGCGGTCGGCGGACTGCTGGCACGCCAGTCGGGGGCCGCCGGGACCGGGCAGTAGCCGGCGGACGGGACGGAAGCGGACGTGCGACGGCGGGCGGGCGTGTCCGGCCGTTGGCCCGACCGGAGTCCCGCCGTCGTCCAGCCTCTACGCGACCACTGCGTCGAACGCGTCCTGCTGGACGTCGTCGCCCTCGCCGCCGCGCTCGTACTCCGAACGTGCCGTCTCCAGCAGCCGCCGCCACGACGTGACGGTCGGCCGGCGGCGCAGCAGCGCCCTGCGCTCCCGCTCCGTCATACCTCCCCACACGCCGAACTCGACGCGGTTGTCCAGGGCGTCCGCCAGGCACTCCGTACGCACCGGGCATCCGGTGCAGACAGCCTTGGCGCGGTTCTGTGCCGCCCCCTGCACAAACAGTTCGTCCGGATCGGTCGTGCGGCAGGCCGCCTGCGCACTCCAGTCGGTAACCCAGCTCATGCCGGTGCCGTCCTCTCCCGAATCGAGGCTCCCCCACGGCGGCAAGCGGCATATTCACCGTTGCCAGTCCAGGACGTTACGGAAGCGCGTGCACGCCGCACCACCCCCTGCGGGTCCAATCTTGAATGGCCCGAACGGACTATGCGTACGCGGCAAGTCACCCAACGGAGTGACGCCGCGGCAACCTGCGCTTTTCCGGTGGCGCCGGACGATTGCCGGGCGCCGGGTCCGGGAAGGCAGGGGCGTATCCGGTGGGTCCGCCCGGCACGGGGCCGGAGCGGGCAGGCCGGAATGCGACGCGCCCGGGGCCGGGCGGTCGGCGAAGCGCACTCCGGGGCAGCTGCGGTGGCGGTGCGTCAGCTGCGGGGATGCCGCAGTCGGGCACCGACCCAGCGGGCGCGGCGCTGGAGGATGCGCGGGATGCCGATGGCCGGATCGCGGGGGTCCCGGTGCGTCAGAGGGCTTCTGCGCCCACCCGGGCGCTCCCCCTCCGGAAGGTTGTGCTCGCGTGCCACGTCGCGGTGGTCGTGCGTCAAGCCCATACCCCCGACTGTGCCCGGACCCCATGGTCGATAACCGTCCAAGTCTCACCCGTCGGGCGTATGTTCCGGGCACATGTGCGAGACGTGTCGGGTTGGTATGCGCGGGGGTGACGGTGCGGCGGGAGCGGCCGGCAGACGTGCCCGGGCGGGCGGGTCAGCGGTCGGGCTCGGGGTCGCGCAGCCAGTCGACGAGTTCGGTGGAGAACACCTCCGGGTCCTCCTCGTGCGGAAAGTGGCCGAGCCCGTCGAACAACCGCCACCGGTAGGGCGCCTCGACGTACTCCCCGGACCCGGCAGCGCTCCGGGTGCGCAGTACCGGATCGAGCGAGCCGTGCAGATGCAGGGTCGGGACGCGCACCGGTCGCTTCATCCGCCGGTTGAACTGCACGCCGTCCGGCCGGGCCAGGGAGCGCACCAACCACCGGTAGGGCTCCACCGAGCAGTGGGCCGTGGACGGAATGCACATGGCGCGCCGGAACCGGTCCAGCGAGGCGTCGTCCAGGCTCTCGTCCAGCTTGGGGCCCGACCACTCCCGGATCAGACGGCCCACCAGCGCGCCGTTGTCGGCGGTGAGGCGGCGTTCCGGGATCCAGGGGCGCTGAAAGCCCCACACGTGACGCCCGGCCGCCGTCTGCCGGAGATCCGTCAGCATCGCGGCGCGCCAGCGTCGCGGGTGCGGCATCGAGGCGACCGCGAGACGGCGGATCAGTTTCGGGCGCATCACGGCGGCCGTCCACGCCAGGTAGCCGCCCAGGTCGTGTCCGACCAGGGCTGCGTCGGGTTCGCCGAGCGAGCGGATCACCCCGGTGACGTCCAGCGCCAGGTTCGCCGGGTCGTAGCCGCGCGGTGTGCGGTCGCTGCCGCCGACGCCGCGCAGGTCCATCGCCACCGCCCGGTAGCCCGCCGCGGCGAGCGCCGTCAGTTGGTGCCGCCAGGTCCACCAGTACTGCGGGAAGCCGTGCAGCAGCAGCACCAGCGGCCCGTCGCCGAGTTCGGCGATGTGGAACCGCGCGCCGTTCGCGGCCACGTCACGGTGCAGCCAGGGCCCCTCGGGCCGGACGACTGCTGCGGTGCTGTCGGGGTGTGCCATGCCCCGAGAGTTTCACACCGAGGACTTCTCCATGCTCACGGAGGGCGTTGCGGAGCGGCCGGTGTCGGGCCGGGGGTGCGGCTTGGCGTGCTGGAGCACCGCCGCGGACTCCTTGGCCGAGTCGATGATGGCCTGCTTCGGCGGTGAGATCCGCTTCAGGACGGCCTTGGCGACCAGACCCAGCAGCGCCGCCAGCACCATGAACGCAAGACCCGTGAACAGGAAGGACAAGGCGAGGCCCAGCCCCAGGTTGTGGAGACCGTAGGCGGCGGCGAAACTCAGCACCGGCAGCGAGAACAGGACCAGAACCACGGCGACGACCGCGGCACCGCCCCCGATGGCGCCCCGTTTCACGTCGTGACGGAGTTCCGCCTTGGCCAGCGCGATCTCGTCGTGCACCAGGGCGGACAGCTCCGTGGTGGCCGAGGCGACCAGTTGGCCCAGGCTCCGGTCGTCGGCGGCTGTGCTCATCGGCTCTCCCTGTTCTCGGTTCTTCACTTGCCGGTCCGTCACCCGATGATGCCGGATCACCTGCCTCGCGGGGGTATCCACGCGCGACGCGGGGGCACCGGAACGGACCGCGCCGTCCTCCGGTGCCCCCGCGTCGTCGGGATGCCCTCCTGTCTGCCGTCTCGGCCCGACGAGGGCCGGGCGGCTCAGTCCTCGCTGGGGGCGCTCGGCATCTTCGCCTCGATCAGATCCATCACCGAGGAGTCGGTGAGGGTGCTGACGTCGCCTCGTTGACGGTTCTCCGCGACGTCGCGGAGCAGGCGCCGCATGATCTTGCCGGAGCGGGTCTTGGGGAGTTCCGCCACGGCGAGGATCTTCTTGGGCTTGGCGATCGGCCCGAGCTGCTTGCCGACGTGCTGCCGCAGTTCCTCGGTGAGGCCCTCGTCCTCCGCCGCCGAACCGCGCAGGATGACGAAGGCGACGATCGCCTGCGTGGTCTGCGGGTCGGTCGCGCCGACCACGGCGGCCTCGGCCACCTTCGGGTGCGCGACCAGGGCCGACTCGACCTCGGTGGTGGAGATGTTGTGGCCGGAGACGAGCATCACGTCGTCGACCCGGCCCAGCAGCCACACGTCGCCGTCGTCGTCCTTCTTGGCGCCGTCACCGGCGAAGTACTTGCCCTCGAAGCGGGACCAGTAGGTGTCCAGGAACCGCTTGTCGTCGCCCCAGATGGTGCGGAGCATCGAGGGCCACGGCTCGGTGAGGACGAGGTACCCGCCGCCGCCGTCCGGGACTTCGTGTGCCTCGTCGTCGACCACCGTTGCGGAGATGCCGGGGAGCGGCACCTGGGCCGAGCCGGGCTTGGCCTCGGTCACGCCGGGCAGCGGGCTGATCATCACGCCGCCGGTCTCCGTCTGCCACCAGGTGTCCACGACGGGCGTGCGGTCGCCGCCGATGTGGTGCCGGTACCAGACCCACGCCTCCGGATTGATCGGTTCGCCCACTGAGCCCAGGATGCGGAGCGAGGACAGGTCGAACTTCGCCGGGATGTCGTCGCCCCACTTCATCGCGGCGCGGATCGCGGTCGGCGCGGTGTAGAGCAGCGTCACACCGTACTTCTCGACGATCTCCCACCAGCGGCCCTTGTGCGGGGTGTCGGGGGTGCCCTCGTAGAGGACCTCCGTCGCGCCGTTGGCCAGCGGGCCGTAGACGATGTACGAGTGGCCGGTCACCCAGCCAACGTCGGCGGTGCACCAGAAGACGTCGGATTCCGGCTTGAGGTCGAAGACGGCGTGGTGGGTGTAGGCGACCTGCGTCAGGTAGCCGCCCGTGGTGTGCAGGATGCCCTTCGGCTTACCCGTCGTGCCTGAGGTGTAGAGGATGAACAGCGGGTGCTCGGCATCGAAGTCCTGCGGGGTGTGCTGGTCGGACTGGCGCTCGACGAGCTCGTGCCACCAGACGTCGCGGCCGTCGGTCCACGCCACGTCCTCCTGGCCCGTGCGGCGCACCACCAGCACCGAGCGCACGTTCTCCGTGCCCGGCCGGGTCAGGGCCTCGTCCACAGCAGGCTTGAGGGCGCTGGGCGCGCCCTTGCGGTACCCGCCGTCGGCGGTGATCACCACGCGGGCGTCCGCGTCCTGGATGCGAGTGGCCAGGGCGTCGGCGGAGAACCCTCCGAACACCACGGAGTGCGGGGCGCCGATGCGGGCACAGGCCAGCATGGCGACGACGGTCTCCGGGATCATCGGCATGTAGACGGCTACCCGGTCCCCCGCCTCCACACCGAGCTCGGTCAGCGCGTTGGCCGCCTTGGACACCTCGCGCTGCAGATCGGCGTAGGTGAGCGTGCGGGAGTCGCCCGGCTCACCCTCGAAGTGGAAGGCCACCCGGTCGCCGTGCCCCGCCTCCACGTGCCGGTCGACGCAGTTGTAGGCCACGTTCAGCTTGCCGTCGGCGAACCACTTGGCGAACGGTGGGTTGGACCAGTCCAGCGTCTCGGTGGGCTCGGTGCCCCAGGTCAGGCGGCGTGCCTGCTCGGCCCAGAAGCCCAGCCGGTCGGTCCTCGCCTGCTCGTAGGCCGCCGCGGTGACATTGGCGTGTGCGGCCAGCTCGGCAGGCGGAGTGAAGCGGCGCTCCTCCTTGAGCAGGTTGGCCAGGCTCTCGTTGCTCACGACATCTCCCTTTCCCAGGGTGTCCGTTGTGTCCCGTGCCCTAGCTCATCAGCCCAGCACCTCTCTGACAAGGGCTGACGCGGGGAGGTGGTGTATACCTTTCGCGTCGGGAGTCACTGCCGTGCACCTGCGGCTTCGACCTCCGAGCCGCAGCCGCGACGGGCGTGGTGTTCCTCCGAGGAGCGCAGGTCGCCGCCCTCGACCGGTACGAACTCCGGGGCGCGGAGCGCTGTTCCGTCGGGGGCGGCGCCCCCGGAGGGCGGCCACGGGTCCATGACGTATGCCTGGGCCTCGGCCACGTGGAAGTACATGCCGTGCAGTTCGAGCCGGCCTTCGGCGACGCGCGTGGCGACCGGGGGGTGGGCCAGCAGGTGCTCGAGCTGCTGAACGATGTTCGTCAGGCACAGCCGTTCCAGCCCGTCCGCGTTCCGGCCCGCGATGCGCGGTACGGATGCGGGGTGCTCGGTCATTCGGTGCACGCTCGGCCTGCCGTGGCGCAACCACCGGCCCAGTGCCGTGTCCTGCCCGGCGGAGTCCGTGGCCTGCAGGGCCTGCATCGCCCCGCAGCCCGAGTGGCCGCACACCGTGATCGATTCGACCTGGAGCACCTCCACCGCGTACTCGATCGCGGCGGCCACCGAGGCGTCCTGCCGCTCGTCGCCGGGCAGCGGTACCAGGTTTCCGACGTTGCGCACCGTGAAGAGGTCACCGGGGCCGCTCGATGTGATCATGCTGGTCACGAGGCGGGAGTCGGCGCAGGTGAGGAAGAGTTGGGAGGGCCGCTGCCCCTCCTCCGCCAGCCGTGCGAGTTCCGCCCGCACCAGAGGTGCCGTCCGGCGCTGGAAGTTGCGCAGTCCGCCGAGCAACTGCCGGCGGTGCGGGGGGTGGGCGTGGTGTTCCTCCGCCTCCGGGCGGGTGCAGTGGTGGTTCCGCCAGGGAGTCCACGGCGAGCAGGCGTGGGAGGAGGGTTCCGCGATCTGGCGTCCTTCCCGGCCGCACAGCTCCGCGCTGCCGCCGCGCGCCTCGTGCGAGAGGCGCCACTCCTGGAGTGTCTCGAAGGCTGCGTGGTCGATGAAGGAGCCGTCCAGCTCCACCCTGGCGGAGGCCCCTTCGGGGACCTGCGCCAGCGCCCTGCTGAGGCGGGGGACGGCGAGGAAGGTGAGCTGTCCCCGTACGCGGACCCGGTGGGTGTCACCGGCCGGCTCGACACTCACGCGGGTCCGCGCCAGGCGGTGCAGGGCGACGGTCACCGCGACCGCGATTCCGAGGCCGACCCCTTCCAGGACGCCGAGGAACACCACGCCGGCCAGCGTCGCCGCGTAGACCAGGGCCTCGCGGTGCCGGGTCACGGTGCGGATGTGGGTGATGTTGACCATCTGCACCCCGACCACCATCACCAGTGCGGCCAGTGCTGCCAGCGGGATCTGCTCCAGCAGGGCGACGGCCAGCCATGCTGCCAGCATCACCCACACCCCGTGGAGGATCGAGGAGTTCCGGCTGACGGCGCCGGCGGCCACGTTGGCCGAGCTGCGGACCGCCACTCCGGCCACGGGCAGGCCGCCGAGGGCACCGGAGACGACGTTGGACGCGCCGAGTCCGCGCAGTTCGCGATCGAGGTCCGCCCGCGGCACCTGCGTGTCCCCGGTGCGCGAGGCGGTGAGTTTGTCCATCGCGACCGCGGAAAGCAGCGTCTGAACGCCGGAGACCACGGTGATGGTCAGCACGCCGGCGAGCAGCCCCGTGAACGCCCCCTCCGGCATGCCGGGCAGCGCGTGGCTCTGCCAGGACGGCAGGTCTACCCGGGCGACGCGGAGGTCGGTGAGTGAGGCGGCGGCCGTCGCGAGGCCCACGGCGGCCAGGGCCGCAGGGAGCCGGCCGGTCCACCTGCCCGGTCGGCCGGGCAGGCGCCGCAGGTGGGGCCAGGCGAGCAGCACGGCGACGGTGAGACTGCCGACAGCGAGGGCGACGGGGTGCGGTTCCGTCAGCTGGCCGGGCAGGGCCAGGGCGTTGGCGACGGGGGAGCTCTCGGGGGTGCCGCCGAGCATGATGTGGAGCTGGGCGAGTGCGATGGTGACGCCGATACCGGCGAGCATGCCGTGCACGATGGCCGGGCTGACCGCCAGCGCGGAACGTGCCACGCGCAGGCGCCCCAGCAGAAGCTGGACGAGGCCCGCTCCTACCGTCAGGGCACAGGTGGTGCGCCAGCCGTGGGTGGCGATGAGGTCCGCGGTGACGACGGTGAGCCCGGCGGCGGGGCCGCCGATCTGGAGGGGTGCCCCGCCGAGGCGGCCGCCGACGATGCCGCCCACCGCGGCCGCGACCAGACCGGCCTGGAGCGGAGCTCCGGCGGTCAGTGCGATGCCGAGCGAGAGCGGCAGGGCGATGAGGAAGACCGTCACGGAAGCCGACAGGTCGGCTGCGTGGCGGCTGCGGCGTCGGGCGCGCAGCGTACTCCTGGAGTCCTCGTGTCCTCCGGCTCCGTCGTCGTGATGCGGCGGTCGTGCGGGGGCACAGGTGGGCATCGAGCGGTACCTCCTCGCGGTCGTTCTCCGTCGTTCCCGGTCGTTCACCAACGCTTGCTCGCCGCACGACATGCGATGACTACGCAGCGTGTCGGTAAATGAAGCGTAAGAGAACGTAAAGACTTGGAGAAGTCGAGGACGGCGATCGTGGGAGAGGTTCCGTCGAGCGAGTGAAAAAGGCATTCAGTCCGCTTGTCATACGAATTCTCCGCTGTCGCCGTGTCAGGTTGAGCTGTCATCAGTTACACAAATGTCTCGAATGACGGCATGTCCTGACATGCGAATGCGAGGTGAACATGACGGCCACCAGACGCCGGCTCGCGGGCACGGCCGCACTGGTCGCGTTGGCGGTTCTGCTCGGCGGGTGCGCGGGCGGTACCTCGGCCCCGGAGAAATCCCGTCCCGGATCGGACGACGAGGCGCCGCGGGGCAGGCCGGAGCGGCAGGTGAGGGTCCTGGGGGACGGATCGACCGCGGTGACCGGGCGTCAGCCGAACCAGCCCGTCCCCACCCGCCTGGCCCCCGGCGAGAAACCCCCGCAGTTCGTGGTGTTCTCCTGGGACGGCGCGGGCGAGGACGGCAACCGGCTGTTCTCCCGCTTCCGCCGGCTGGCCGCCGAGCACGACGCGTCGATGACCTACTTCCTCAGCGGCCTCTACGTCCTGCCCGAGGACTCCCGGGAGCGCTACCACCCGCCCCGCCACACCGCGGGCGCCTCCGACATCGGATTCCTCAACGACGACCACATCCGCGCCACCCTCGAACAGCTGCGACTGGCCTGGCTCGACGGCAGCGAGGTCGGCACCCACTTCAACGGCCACTTCTGCGGCCCCGACGGCGTCGGTGCCTGGACGAGCGACGAGTGGAAGAGCGAGATCCGGCAGGCGAAGTGGTTCGTCCAGCACTGGCGCACCACCACCGGCCTGGACGGTACCCCGCCGCTGCCCTTCGACTACGACGCCGAACTCGTCGGCGGCCGTACGCCCTGCCTGGAGGGGCGGGAGAACCTGCTGCCCGCGGCTGCGGAACTGGGCTTCCGTTACGACTCCAGCGGCAACGGCACCCAGGTCTGGCCGGACAAGGAGCAGGGCCTGTGGGACCTGCCGCTCCAGCAGATCCCGATGCCGGGGCGTGCGTTCGAGACGCTGTCGATGGACTACAACTTCCTGGCCAACCAGTCCGGCACCGTCAACGGTGCGCCGGCGAACCGGCCGGCGTGGCGCAAGCAGTGGCACGACGGGTTGATGCAGGGCTTCCGCCGCGCCTACGACGGCAACCGGGCCCCGATGATCGTCGGCAACCACTTCGAGCAGTGGAACGGCGGCATCTACATGGACGCCCTGGAGGACGTCATCACGAAGGTGTGCTCCCTCGAGGACGTCCGCTGCGTCTCCTTCCGCCAGCTCGTCGACTGGCTCGACGCGCAGGACCCCGAGGTCCTCGCCCGGCTCCGCACCCTTGGAGTCGGCGAGAAACCCGCCGAAGGCTGGGAGGAATTCCTCGCGCGGAAGCCCTCGCCGAAGGCGGGCGGCCCCCGTCGGCAGGAGCGCGGTACGCAGTAGCCGGGACGGCGGTGCCGGTGCTCGGCACCGCCGCGCCGGCGGCTCCGGGGGTCAGGCGGGCTGCGGCGCCGGCTTCTCGCGGAGCACGAAACCGGGATCGATCTGGGCCGCCAGGTCGGTCCCGGTCCGCGCGTTCCCCCAACTCTCCGCGTTGCGCAGGTGGAAGTGGACCATCTGCCGCGTGTACCGCTCCCAGTCGCGGTCCGCGTGCGCCGCGTCCACCGTCTCCCGCAGCGTCTCCAGCGCGGCGCGGTCGCCCTCCGCCAGCGCGGACAGCGGCCGCGGCCTGCCGCGCTCCGCCGCACGTACCCACTCCGAATGGCCCAGGACGGTCAGCAGATCCGTTCCCACCTGCTCCCGCAGGAACTCCAGATCCTCCCGGTCCTGCACCTTGTTCCCCACCACGCACAGGCGGACCCCGAAATCGCGCGCGTAGTCGCGGTACTGGCGGTAGACCGCCACACCCTTCCGCGTCGGTTCGGCGACGAGGAAGGTCACGTCGAACCGCGTGAACATGCCCGAGGCGAACGAGTCGCTGCCCGCGGTCATGTCGACGACGACGTACTCCCCACGGCCGTCCACGAGATGGTTGAGGCAGAGCTCGACGGCGCCGACCTTGGAGTGGTAGCAGGCCACACCCAGGTCGGACTCCTCGAACGGCCCGGTCGCGAGGAGCCGGGCATCGCCGCCCTCCAGCGGAACGCGGCGCGCGCAGGCCTCGAAGACCGGGTTGTCCTCGGTGACCCGGAGCAGCCGGGAACCCGTCCCCGGAGGAGTCGTCTTGATCATCGTGTCGGCGGAGGCGATGCGCGGGTTCGTGCCCCGCAGGTGCTCCTTGATGAGGGGGAGTTGCGCGCCCATCGCGGGCAGGGACGCCGCAGCGGCCTCGTCCAGGCCGAGCGCCTGCCCCAGGTGCTGGTTGATGTCGGCGTCGACCGCCAGAACGGGTGCGCCCGCCGCGGTGAGATGCCGGATGAACAGTGAGGACAGCGTGGTCTTGCCGCTGCCGCCCTTTCCCACGAAAGCGATCTTCATGTTCACCAGCGTAGTCGGATGCTCACGGAGGGTTGCGACGCTGCGTGAACAAGACCACTCGATCGGGGTGCCTCACGGTGAGCCGGTGTGCGTAGGCTCATACGCATGGGTAACACCGCTGACCGCTCCCCCGACGACCCCCTCGCCCCTCTCGCGGAACTGCCCGGCGTACCGCAGGCCGTGGCCTCGGTGCGGAAGGCCGTGGACCAGGTGTACGGGCACCGGGTGATGCGTCGTCGCAGCGCCGAGGTCAGTGCGGAGGCCGCGCTGCGCGGAGCCCGCGCCTCGGCCGCCCTCGACGGTGCCGATTGGGCATTGGAGGAAGTGCGCCGGCGCAGCGACTTCGGCGTCGACGGCGAGGCCCGCACCGTCGGCGGTGCCCTGCGGGCCACGGCCGAGTCGGGACACCTGCTGGACGTCTGGCGGCAGTCGCCGATGCGGGTGCTGGCCAGGTTGCACCTCGTAGCCGTCGGCGGCAACGAGACGCAGGACTTCGTCGGCCGGCCGCGGCGTGCGGGCGAGAGCGTGGCCGACGACAGGCTCGACCTGCCGCTGCCGGACGCCGACGAGGTCGCGGCGCGCCTGACGGCCCTCACCCGCCTGCTGGTCTCCCCCTCCGAGGCGCCCGCCCTGGTGACGGCGGCAGTCGTGCACGCCGAACTGCGGGTGCTCAGGCCCTTCCGTTCGTGCAACGGGCTGGTGGCGCGGTCGGCCGAGCGCATCGTGATGGTGGGCAGCGGGCTCGACCCCAAGGCGGTGGCCCCCTCCGAGGTCGGGCATGCCGAACAGGGCGAGGGCGCGTACCGGGCGGCTCTCGCCGGCTACGCCTCCGGGACGGCGCAGGGCGTGGCCGACTGGATCGCCCACTGCGGGCGGGCGGCAGAGCTGGGAAGCCGCGAGAGCACGGCGGTGTGCGAGGCGCTGCAGCGCGGGGCCGCCTGAATGTGGCCGACGCGAGCCGCGGCGGGGCCCGGCATCGTGGCCGTGAGGAGGAGCGGATGCGGCGGTACCGCTCTGCGATACCGCCGCTGGCATGTCCACCGGGTTACCAGTGCGTGCTCCACATAGCGTCCATCAGGTCGGGACTTTGCCCGTCACCTGGTGCGACTGGCCCGAATCGCGGGTCGGCTGCGCGTGGGTGCCCGATGTTCATGCAGGCGGTCCGTGGGGCCTTGGTGCGTTGGCGGGATCCTCTCGGATGCCACTGGTCTCGCGGGCCGTTGTCTCTTTTGTACCGCGCGGGGAGATCCACAGGAACCCCGGGGCGGGAGATCTTTGCCCTCCCGTTCACGCGGTGCCGGGACGGGCCCGCCGCCGCCCGCTGTACCAGACGATTCCCGCGGTGGCGGCGGCTGCCAGGACCGCCGCACCGGCCACCGCCAGCGCTGGCCGGGTGGGCATCGTCCAGGACGGAAGCCGCTCCTTCAGCGGCACCGGCCTGGAGAAGTTGAGCACCGGCCAGCCGCGGGCCAGGGCCTCCTTGCGCAGCGCACGGTCGGCGTTGACCGCGTGGGGGTGGCCGACGGCCTCCAGCATGGGCAGGTCCGTCGCCGAGTCGCTGTAGGCGTAGCACCGGCTCAGGTCGTAGCCCTCCTCGGCCGCCAGCTCGGCGATGGCCTCCGCCTTCGTGGGGCCGTAGGCGTAGTACTCCACGTCCCCGGTGAAGTACCCGTCCTCCACCACCATGCGGGTGGCCACGACGCGGTCGGCGCCGAGCATCCTGCCGATGGGCTCCACCACTTCGGCGCCCGAGGTCGAGACGATCACGACGTCCCGGCCCTCGAGGTGGTGCTGCTCGATGAGGGTGGCGGCCTCGTCGTAGATGATCGGATCGATCCTGTCGTGCAGCGTCTCCGCCACGATGTCGCGCACGTGCTGGACGTTCCAGCCGCGGCAGAGGTCCGACAGGTACCGCCTCATCCGTTCCATCTGGTCGTGGTCCGCTCCGCCGGCCAGAAAGACGAACTGGGTGTAGGCGGTGCGCAGTACGGCGCGGCGATTGATGAGGCCCCCCTCGTAGAAGGACCTTCCGAAGGTGAGTGCGCTCGACTTCGCAATGACCGTCTTGTCCAGGTCGAAGAAGGCGGCAGTACGGGGTAGCGACTGGTTTTCCACGGCCCCGAGCATAGGGCGCCCACCATTCGGCGTAAGCTGTGGCGCGTGGGTTTGCCTGAGAAGGCCTTCGGGTACACCATGGAAGTCACGGATCGTTCGCGACCGTGCTAACCCGGTCCGGCTCCTCCCCCCCGAGTCGGCCGTGGAGACGACCCCCGCTCTCCCCCCCGGCGGGGGTCGTCGCATGTCCGGGGGCTTTTTGCGCGGCCCCGACCGCTGCTCTCCCTTCTCTCCCTTCTCCCGCGTCCTGTTGAGCAGGACTCCCGCGCCGCCGGGAAGCACCGGCTCACGGCTCCCAGTAAACCCTCACTGCGCGTAATCGGGAAGCTTCGCTCCGAACGTCACCGGAACGGGTCGCCGAGTTATTCACAACCTTCCGGTTGTCCACAGATTCGCTTCGCGATCCCCACGTTCCTGCCGTGCACGCGACGGTGTTTCGGAAGACGCCCGCAGGTCGTTGCGAGCGTGGCGGAACGACAGGTGAAGGGGGTCGGCACCGTGGCCGAATCCATCTTGATCGTGACGGAGGACGAGGAGCTGCTGGATGATCTCCTCCGGCTCTGCGCGGCCGCCGGCGCGGAGACGTGTGTGGCGCACGGCGCCCCTGCCGAACGGTCGGCATGGTCGCGCTGGAATGCCGCGGACGCCTGGGAACGGGCCCCGCTCGTCCTGGTCGGAGACGACTGCGCAGCTGTCTCCACGGGACTGGGCGGCGACGGCACCGGGCCGCCCGGCAGCGCACGTCGCCCGGGTGTGCTGCTGATCGGAAGGGACCTGGACGACCCGGGCGTCTGGGAACGCGGGGTCCGGATCGGGGCCGAGGGCGTGGTGATGCTGCCCGATGCCGAGAGCTGGCTCACCGGACGCATCGCCGATGCGGCGGAGGACGTCGGAGACCCCGCTCTCACCGTCGGCGTGATCGGGGGCCGGGGCGGAGCAGGAGCCTCCACCCTTGCTTGCGCCCTGGCGCTCTCGGCCGCCCGGCGCGGGAGCCGCACCCTCCTCGTGGACGGCGATCCGCTCGGCGGCGGCCTCGACGTGCTGCTCGGCGGAGAACGCGCCGAGGGAGTGCGCTGGCCCGCGCTCGCCGCGTCACGTGGACGCGTGGGAGCCGCGGCCCTGGTGGAATCGCTGCCGAGACTCCACGACCTCAGCGTGCTCAGCTGGGACCGCGGCGACGCGGTGGCGCTCCCCCAGGAAGCTGTGCGGTCCGTCCTCTCGGCGGCCCGCCGCGGGGGCGGCGCGGTGGTCGTCGACCTGCCCCGCCGCCTCGACGACACGACCGCCGAACTCCTGGCGCAGCTGGACCTGGCACTGCTCGTGGTCCCTGCCGAGCTCCGGGCCGTCGCCGCCGCGCACCGCGTCGCACGCACCGCGCGGACGGTGCTGCGCGACCTGCGCGTGGTGGTGCGCCCGCCGGACCGCGCCCCCGGCGGAACGTACGGGCGAGGCCTGGACGAGCAGGAGACCGCCCGCCTGCTCGATCTGCCGCTGGCCGGTGAACTGCCCTGGGAGAGCGGGCTGCCGGAGGCCGTGGACTCCGGTGTGCCCCCGGGCCACGACGACCGGGGCGCCCTCGCCCGGTTCTCGCGCGAGTTCTGGCAGCGGTCCCTGGCGTCCGCCGGTGCGGCGGCCGGCACGGCAGTCGGAAGGACCGGACGGGTGCGAGGAACCGAAGGGGGCGGAGCGTCGTGAACCGTCCGCCCGTGCCCGCGTCCGCGGCGCCGGCCGGCTCCGGCGCCGGGCCGGCGCCGATCCTGCACGGGCCGTCCCCGAACGCGGCTATCCGGCACGGGGCGGCCCCGCGAGCGGGCGCCCGGCCGGAGCACGACGACCCCTCCGCGGGCCCTGCGCTGCTCGAATCGGTACGCCTCCGGCTCGCCGAGACCGGGGCGGAGCCCACACCGGCGCGGGTCGCCGCGGCCCTGCGGGCGCAGGGGCGGCTGCTCGGCGACAGCGCGGTGCTCCGCGTCGTCGAGACGCTCCGTTCGGAGATGATCGGCACGGGCCCGCTGGAGCCCCTGCTCGCCGACTCCCGGGTGACCGACGTCCTGGTCACCCGCCCGGACGAGGTCTGGGTGGATCGGGGCGCCGGCCTGGAACGCGCCGCTGTGCGATTCCCCGACGAGGCCGCCGTACGCCGCCTCGCCCAGCGGCTGGCCACCTCCGCCGGCCGGCGACTGGACGATGCCCGGCCCTGGGTGGACGCGCGCCTGCCGGACGGTACCCGCCTGCACGCGGTGCTCCCGCCCGTCGCGGTCGACGCGACCTGCCTCTCGCTGCGGGTCGTGCGGTCGCGGGCCTTCGACCTCGACGAGCTGATCGCGGCGGGCACCGTGCCGCCCGGCGGGGACCGGGTGCTCCGCGCCATGCTCGACGCGCGGCTGTCCTTCCTCGTCAGCGGCGGCACGGGAAGTGGGAAGACCACCCTGCTGTCCTGCCTGCTCGGTCTCGTCGGGCACCGCGAACGGATCGTCCTGGCGGAGGACTCGGCGGAACTGCGGCCCGACCACCCCCACGTCGTGCGCCTGGAGTCCCGCCCGCCCAACCAGGAAGGCGCGGGACGCGTCGACCTGCGGGACCTCGTCCGACAGGCGCTGAGGATGCGGCCCGACCGGCTCGTGGTCGGCGAGGTGCGGGGCAGCGAGGTCACCGACCTGCTGATGGCCCTCAACACCGGCCATGACGGAGGATCGGGAACGGTCCATGCCAACGCGGCGGCGGACGTACCGGCCCGGCTGGAGGCACTGGCGGCCACCGCCGGTCTCGACAGGGCCGCTCTCCACAGCCAGTTGGCGGCTGCGCTGGACGCCGTCGTGCACCTGGTGCGGGACCGCGACGGCGGACGGCGCGTCGCCGAGATCCACGTGCTGGAGCGGGACGCCCGGGGCCTGGTCACCACGGCTCCTGCCGTGCGCTGGGGCCGGGCGGGGTTCGTCGCGGAGCAGGGAGCGCCGCGACTGCACGCTCTCTGTCACCGGGCAGGCGCCCGATGACGCATCTCTCCGACGGCCTCGCGGAGGGGACGTTCTGCGCCGTCCTGATCTGCGCCGCGCTCCTTGGCTGGTGCGCCACGAGCCGGCTGGGGCCGGGGCGGTCCCGGGCACGGACGGCCCTCGGGTACCCGCCGGGGATTGGGCCGCCGTGGGCCCGGCGTGCGTGGTGCACGGGCGGGGCGGTCACGACCCGACTGCGGCGGCCCGACGGTCCGCGAAGCGGCGGGGCACCGACCGGACGCGGTCGCTCCGCGCTGCGTCGCCTGCTCGTAGCGGCTGTCTCCTGCGGTCGGGCCTGGTGGTGCTTCCCGGCCGGGGTGTTCCTCGCCCTCTGGGGACAATCCGTCCTGCCCGTGCTCCTGGGGGCCGCGGCCGTTCCCGTCACCGCCCGCGTCCTGCGGGCCCGCCGCGCTCGCGCGGCCGCCGCGGACCGGGAGGACGCGGTCATCTCGCTGTGCACGGCGGCTGCGGGCGAACTGCGTTCCGGGCGGCACCCGGGCGGCGCGCTGCTGGCGGCGGGGGCCGGACGGTGGGGTCGCGAGGGGGCGGCGCTGCTGGCAGCAGCCCGGTTCGGCGGCGAGGTGGCAACCGCCCTGCAACGCGCTGCGCGGCTGCCGGGAGCGGAAGGACTGCGGGGAGCAGCGGCCTGTTGGCAGGTCTCCGCGGACCGGGGAGCCGGTCTTGCGGACGGGCTGGACCACGTGGCCGACGCGCTGCGGGCCGAACGGGACCAACGCGAGGACGTCCGCGCCCAGTTGGCCGGGCCCCGGTCGACGGCGGCAGTGCTGGCGCTGCTGCCCGGCTGCGGACTCCTGCTGGGGACGGCCATGGGTGCCGAACCTCTCGGGGTCCTGCTCCACACACCGGCGGGACTGATCTGCCTCGCGGTCGGCGGAGCCCTCGAATGGGCCGGATCGGCCTGGGTGAACCGACTGGTCCGGGCAGCGGAGGAGGGGTCGTGAGGACGACACTGGTCGCCGGGGCGGGTGGTTCCGGCGGGGCCACCCCGCTGTGGTGGGTGCTCGCACTGGCGATGGCGTCGGGAGCCGCAGCAGTGGGGTTCCTCGGATGGCGTGAGAGGTACGTGCGCCGCCGCAGACGGCAGACCGTCCTCGGGCCGGTGCGTGCCGGTCCGGGCGGTCCACTGCGGTCGGTGCGCCGGGCAGCTGCCCGGAGCGGTGACCTGGGCCGCCCGGGCGGCAGCGGGCGGCAGCTCCTCCAGAACGTAGGGGCCGTCCTCGGTGGTGCCGCGTGCGGGGCCGTGGCCGTCGGCGGAACGGCTGGAGGGTGGGGTGGCGCCGTCGTCGGACTGGCGGCTTGGCACTACCACCACCGCAGCCGTCGGCGCACCGGGAACGTCGCGGACCGTGCCGCTGCGCTCGCACGGGCCCGGGAGGTCGAACGCCGGCTGCCCCTGGCCTCGGAGCTGCTCGCCGCATGTCTGGCAGCCGGTTCCAGCACCGTCGAGGCCGCCCGGGCCGTGGGCCGCTCCACCGGGGGCCCGCTCGGTGAGGGCCTGGTCCACGCGGCGACGCAGCTGCGCCTCGGCGCCCGGCCGTCCGACGTCTGGCAGCGGTTCGGCGAGACCCCCGGATGCGAGGGGCTGGCCCGCTGCCTGGAGCGGGCAGGAAGCTCCGGCGTACCGCCCGTGGCGGCGGTGATACGGCTGGCCGCCGAGTGCCGGGCGCGGCGCGCCCGGCGGGCGACCGCCCGTGCGAGACGGGTGGCCGTGCAGGTCACCGGACCGCTCGGACTGTGCTTTCTGCCGGCCTTCCTCGCCCTCGGCGTCGCCCCGGTCGTCGTCGGGCTGGCCCGCTCCCTGCTCTGACGGCGAGGGCCACCCGGCGAGACGCCCGCCGGCCGCACGCCGCAGGGCCCCGGCCGTCGCCCGACCCCGCGGATCCACGAACGATCCCGGACCCACGAACCACCGCGGATCCATCGATCACCGAGAACGACCGAAGAGGAGAGAACCATGCAGCAGATGTCGCAGCGGCACGGCCGACGCGCGCAGAGCCGGGTGCGCAGGTGGGGAGCCCGACGGGTGTCGGCGCTGCGCGGCCGGCGGGACGCCGGAATGAGCACGGCCGAGTACGCCGTGGGAACGCTCGCCGCCTGCGGGTTCGCCGCCGTGCTCTACAAGGTGGTCTCGAGCGGGCCGGTCAGCGAGGCGATGCAGGGCCTCGTGGAACGGGCGCTCGATGTGTCCTTCTGAGGCACGCGCCGCTCTCCGCGCCCCGGGAGGCAGAGCGGACGGCGCGGACGGCGGTGACGCGGGCTACGTCACCGCGGAGACGGCGGTGGTGGTGCCGTCCCTGGTGCTGCTCGCCGCCATGATGCTGTGGGGCCTGACCGCGGCGGCGGGACTGGTGCAGTGCGTGGACGGTGCGGGCGCGGGTGCTCGCGCCGCCGCGCGCGGCGAGTCCGGCCCCGCGGTGCGCAGACTGGCGCGGTCAGTGGCCCCGGAAGGGGCCCGCATCGACGTGTCGCGTGCGGGAGAGCTGGTCAGGGTCCATGTCTCCGCCCGCGCGAGAGGCCCGGGCCCGCTGGCGATCCCGCTGGAGGCGGAGGCCGTCGCACTCGCCGAGGACACCTACGCGCGCGACGGTGCGGGAACCGGGCCGGCCGCGGACGCGGGGCGTGCCCGATGAGCGCGCCGCGCGACGGCGACCGCGGCTCGGCGTCGGTGTGGGCGGTGGTGTCCGTGCTGGGACTGTGCACCGTGTGCGCTGCCGTGCTGGTGCTCGGTCAGGTGGTGGCAGCCCGGCACCGGGCTGCCGGTGCGGCGGATCTCGCGGCCCTGGCCGCCGCCCGCCGGGCCCTCGACGGCCCCGCGCGCGCGTGCTCCGTCGCGCGGCGGGTGGCGGCCCGCCACGGGGCGCGGTTGCCGCGCTGCTCCCTGACCGGTGAGTTCGCCGACGTCACCGCCACTGTGCGCACCGGCCCCCACCTCGCACGCGCCCGCTCCCGGGCGGGCCCCGCCTGGGCCGACGGCGAGGTCGACCGCACGGCGGCCACGCGCCCGGGCCCCGCCCCGGTGGGAGAGGGGGTCCCGGTGCGGTTCAGGAGTCCGCGGACCCGGTCTCCGCGCCTTCCTCGGGGGCGGCGGCCAGCAGCGTGCCCAGCAGACGTACCGCGCCGGCCTTGTGGAGAGGGTCGTTGCCGTTGCCGCACTTCGGGGACTGGATGCAGGAAGGGCAGCCCGCGGCGCACTCGCAGGCAACGACGGCGTCACGGGTGGCCGTCAGCCACGCCCTGGCGGTGCGGAAGGCCCGTTCGGCGAATCCCGCGCCGCCCGGGTGCCCGTCGTACACGAAGACCGTCGGCAGCAGTGTGTCGGGATGCAGGGGCACGGAGACCCCGCCGATGTCCCAGCGGTCGCAGGTCGCGAAGAGCGGCAGCAGGCCGATGGACGCGTGCTCGGCCGCGTGGAGCGCGCCCGGCAGCACCTTGGGGTCGAGCCGCGCCGCTTCCAGCTGATCCTCGGTCACGGTCCACCACACGGCGCGGGTGCGGAGTGTGCGGGGCGGCAGGTCGAGTTTCGTCTCGCCGAGAATCTCACCGGTGATCGGCCTGCGGCGCAGGTACGACACGACCTGGTTGGTGACCTCGACCGAGCCGAAGTGCAGCCTGCCGTCCCCCCACGGAACCTCTGCGTCGGTCTCCAGCACGGAGACCGAGGTGGTGTCCCGCGCCATCGTGGTCCAGGGCGGGGACGCCTCCTCCACGAGGGCGACGGCGTCCTCGAGGTCCAGGCTCCGCACCACATGGGTGCGTCCCTGGTGCAGGTGTACGGCGCCCTCGTGCACCGTGCTGTGCGCCGCCTCGGCGTCCACCGTGCCGAGCAGGCGTCCGGTGGCCTCCTCCACGACCTGCACCGGTCGGCCGCCGCTGCCGCGGATGTCGGTCAGCTCCGCCGCCCGGTCCCTGCGGGTCCAGTACCAGGCGGAACCACGGCGCCGCAGCAGCCGCTGTTTCTCGAGCCCGGCCAGCACCTCGTCGAAGCCGGGACCGAAGAGGTCCGCGTCCTCGCGGGTCAGCGGCCGTTCCGCGGCGGCGGCACACAGATGCGGGGCGAGAACGTACGGGTTGTCGGGGTCGAGGACGGTCGATTCGACGGGGTGGCGGAACACCGAGTCCGGGTGGTGCACCAGATACGTGTCGAGCGGATCGTCCCGGGCGACCAGCACGGCCAGGGCTCCGTGGCCGGTGCGGCCGGCGCGTCCCGCCTGCTGCCACAGGGAGGCGCGGGTTCCGGGGAAACCGGTGATGAGGACGGCGTCGAGGCCGGCCACGTCCACGCCGAGTTCCAGCGCGGACGTGGCGGCGAGTCCGAGGAGTTCGCCGGAGTGCAGCGCGCGCTCCAGCCCGCGGCGCTCCTCCGGGAGGTAGCCGCCCCGGTAGGCCGCGACCCGGTCCGGGAGCGAGCGGTCCACCTGGCCCAGTTTCTCCCGGGCGATGAGCGAGATCAGCTCGGCCGCCCGCCGAGACCGTACGAATGCGACCGTGCGGACTCCCTGCACGGCGAGGTCGGTCAGCAGGTCCGCCGTCTCGGCCGTGGCGGTGCGTCGGACCGGGGCGCCGCGTTCGCCGGCGAGATCGGTCAGGGGCGGTTCCCAGAGGGCGAAAACCAGCTCGCCCCGGGGCGAGGCGTCCTCGGTGACGGCCGTGACCGGGAGGCCGGTGAGCCGGGTGGCCGCCTCCGCCGGGTCGGCCGAGGTGGCGGAGGCGAGGAGGAAGACGGGATCGGCACCGTACCGGGTGCTGAGGCGCCGGAGGCGGCGCAGGACCTGTGCGACGTGCGACCCGAACACGCCGCGGTAGGTGTGGCACTCGTCGACGACGACGTACCGCAGTGCGCGGAGGAAGGAGGACCACCGGGTGTGTGCCGGGAGGATGCTGCGGTGCAGCATGTCCGGGTTGGTGAGGAGGTAGTTGGCGTACAGCCGGGCCCATTCGCGTTCTTCGGGAGGCGTGTCGCCGTCGTGCACGGCGGGTCGTACGGCGCCGCCGAGCGGTGCGGCCAACCGGGCGACGGCGCTCCGCTGGTCGGCGGCGAGGGCCTTGGTCGGGGCGAGGTAGAGCGCGGTGGCGCCTCGGCCGTTCGGTGCCGCCGCGCCGTCGAGCAGGGTGCTCAGCGTGGGGACCAGGTAGGCGAGGGTCTTGCCGGAGGCGGTTCCGGTCGCGACGACCGTCGACTCCCCCCGCAGGGCGTGTGCCGCCACCTGCGCCTGGTGCTGCCAGGGCCGTTCGACACCTGCCTGCCGTGCGGCCTCCACCACGTCCTCGTGCACCTGGTCGGGCCAGTCCGCATGACATCCTGACCGTGAGGGCACATGCTCGGTATGAGTGATGCGCGCGGTCCGGTCCGCCCCGGCGGCGAGCCTGTCGAGGACGGTCTGCGGGTGGTGAGTCGTGGCCATCGGCACCGAGTCTGTCACCGGCACGACGGACAATGGGCGTAAGGCGTCGTGCACGTCTGCCGGTAAGTGATTGAATGCTTCTGCGGCTGCCGATCCGTCCCCTGCGTCGCCCGCCCCGGCGGGTGGACAGGACGGGGCTCCCAGACGGGAAGTCCCGGGGCGGACCGCTCGATAGCAAGGTGCTGGAGGATCAGTGGACCTGTCTCTGTCGACCCGTACTGTTGGCGATCGCACGATCGTCGAGGTCGGTGGCGAGATCGATGTATACACCGCGCCCAAGCTGCGCGAGCAGCTCGTCGAACTTGTGAATGACGGCAGTTACCACCTCGTTGTGGACATGGAGGGTGTCGACTTCCTGGACTCCACCGGTCTCGGTGTGCTCGTCGGTGGGCTCAAGCGTGTGCGTGCCCATGAGGGTTCGCTGCGACTGGTCTGCAACCAGGAGCGCATTCTCAAGATCTTCCGTATCACGGGCCTGACGAAGGTGTTTCCGATCCACGGATCGGTGGACGAGGCCGTCTCGGCCACGGACTGACACCATCACGCCCCGGTCCGGGAGCGGCGCGCCGCGCGGCCCTGGATCGGCGGACGACGCGGGTGACGGGGACTGCCGGCGCGGTCCCCGCGCTGCCCTGTGACTTCGGACCTGTCGATCGGGAGGGATGGCATGGCCACCGTCGAACTGCGCTTCAGCGCGCTGCCCGAGCATGTGCGGACGGCCCGTCTGGTGGCTGCCGCCGTCGCGCGGCGGGCCGGGGTGGACGAGGCCGTGCTCGACGAGGTGCGTCTCGCCGTCGGTGAGGCCTGCACGCGCGCCGTGGGCCTGCACATGAGCAACGGCGTCGACAGCCCCGTGCGGGTCGCCCTCATCGAGGAGGAGAAGACCTTCTCCATCGAGGTCGGCGACGATGCTCCGGGGACCGGGGGCGCGCTCGTGCCGGGGGCCCGCGACGAGATCCCGGGACCGGCCGGCGAGGACGACGAGAGCGAGGACGCCATGGGCCTCGCGGTGATCTCCGGCCTGGTCGACGACGTCGAGATCACCACCGACGAGGTCGGTGGCACCATTCGGATGAGCTGGCCGACCGCTTCCGCGCCGTCCGCCGCTTCCTGACGTCCGCCGCCTCCTGACGTCCGCCGCCTCCTGACGTCCGACGTCACCTTCCGCCCGCCCGCAGGGGCAACCGGTCGCGGTACCGGTCACAGCTCTCGTGCTGCCCCTCTGTCGTGCTGCCGTGCTGTCTGCGCCGCCTGCGCCGCCTGCCACGCGCTGCCGCACCGGTGCCGCACCGCCGCGGAGGGCGGCACCGTGCCGCGCCCGGAGCCAGGATGTCCGCGGGTCCGGAGCGCCTCTTCCGATCATTTCCTGTGATCAACATAAAGCGATTGTCGATCATCTTTCGAGATCATTTAATGGCTCTGGTCAATTCATCGGGTTACCTCGCGCGAGCGAATTTCCCTCCCTCTTTCATTTGATCTTCGCTGTTGGCGGCTCATTTCCGCTCCCGTACCCTGTTTTGCTCCGGGTCCGCTCTTTAGAATTCGTCCACATCTTTGCAGCAGGACGCCTGAGCGTGCTTGCGCGCGCCCATGTGCCAAACGTCAAGGAGGACGAATGGCGGGGCAACTCACCCCACTCCAGACTCACCAGCACCTCGCGGACGCCGTGCTCACCACGGGCAACCGTGGTCTCGTGATCGTGATCGCGCTCATCGCCCTGGCGGCACTGGGTGTGGCTCTGATGCTGGTACGACAAGTGCTGTCCGCCGACGAGGGCACCGACAGCATGAAGAAGATCGCAGCAGCCGTGCAGGAAGGGGCGAACGCCTATCTCGCACGGCAGTTGCGCACCCTGGGCGTATTCGCCGTCGTGGTCTTCTTCCTGCTCATGCTGCTCCCCGCCGACGATATGACGCAGCGGATCGGCCGGTCGTTGTTCTTCCTGGTGGGTGCGGGATTCTCCGCAGCCACCGGATACATCGGAATGTGGCTGGCGGTGCGCAGCAACGTACGGGTGGCCGCGGCTGCGCGTGAGGCGACCCCGCACGGTGGAAGCAGCGACTCCGCCGAGGTCGACCTCACTGCGGTGGCCCATCGCGCAACCAAGATCGCCTTTCGTACGGGCGGCGTCGTCGGCATGTTCACGGTTGGTCTCGGCCTTTTCGGTGCCGCGGTCGTCGTTCTCGTCTACGCCGCCGACGCACCCAAGGTGCTGGAGGGCTTCGGGCTCGGAGCCGCGCTGATCGCGATGTTCATGCGTGTCGGCGGCGGCATCTTCACCAAGGCGGCCGACGTGGGTGCCGACCTGGTCGGCAAGGTCGAACAGGGCATCCCCGAGGACGACCCGCGCAACGCCGCCACCATCGCCGACAACGTGGGCGACAACGTGGGCGACTGCGCCGGCATGGCCGCCGACCTGTTCGAGTCCTACGCCGTCACGCTCGTCGCCGCGCTCATCCTCGGCACCACGGTGTTCGGCGACGCCGGACTCGCCTTCCCGCTGATGGTGCCCGCGATCGGTGTCGTCACGGCCGTCATCGGCGTCTTCACCGTCGCCCCGCGGCGCAGCGACCGCAGCGGCATGACGGCCATCAACCGCGGCTTCTTCGTCTCCGCGCTCATCTCCCTGGTGCTGGTCTCGATCGCTGCCGTCACCTATCTGCCGTCCCGTTTCTCCGGTCTGGAGAACGTGCCGGTGGCGATCCAGGAGCACCAGGGCAACCCGCAGGTTCTCGCGATCGTCGCCGTGGCCATCGGCATCGTGCTCGCGGCGGTCATCCAGCAGCTCACCGGGTTCTTCACCGAGACCACCCGCAAACCGGTGCGGGATGTCGGCCGGACCTCCCTCACGGGCCCGGCCACGGTGGTGCTCTCCGGTGTGTCCCTCGGCCTGGAATCCGCCGTCTACACCGCCCTGCTGATCGGCCTCGGTGTCTACGGCGCCTTCCTGCTCGGCGGCGGCACGCTGATGCTGGCGCTGTTCGCCGTCGCGCTGGCGGGCACCGGCCTGCTGACGACGGTCGGCGTCATCGTGGCGATGGACACCTTCGGCCCGGTCTCCGACAACGCGCAGGGCATCGCGGAGATGTCCGGCGACGTCGAGGGCGCGGGCGCCCAGGTCCTCACCGACCTGGACGCGGTCGGCAACACCACCAAGGCCATCACCAAGGGCATCGCCATCGCCACCGCGGTCCTGGCGGCGGCGGCGCTCTTCGGCTCGTACCGCATCGAGCTGGCGCAGGCGCTGTCGGACGCCGGAGAGGGCACCGGGGAGATGCTCTCCGCACTCGACATCGCCCAGCCCAGCACGCTGGTCGGTCTGATGCTGGGTGCCAGCGTGGTGTTCCTGTTCTCCGGTCTGGCGATCAACGCCGTCTCGCGGTCCGCCGGTTCCGTGGTCTACGAGGTGCGGCGCCAGTTCCGGCAGAAGCCCGGGATCATGGACTACACCGAGAAGCCCGAGTACGGCCGGGTCGTCGACATCTGCACCAAGGACGCGCTGCGGGAACTGACCACGCCCGGACTGCTCGCCGTCTTCGCGCCGATCGTCGTCGGCTTCACGCTCGGCGTCGGCGCGCTGGCCGCGTTCCTGGCCGGTGCGATCGGCGCCGGAACCCTGATGGCGGTGTTCCTCGCCAACTCCGGCGGCGCCTGGGACAACGCCAAGAAGCTGGTCGAGGACGGCCATCACGGCGGAAAGGGCAGCGAGGCCCACGAGGCCACGATCATCGGTGACACCGTCGGAGACCCGTTCAAGGACACCGCCGGCCCGGCGATCAACCCGCTCCTCAAGGTGATGAACCTGGTGGCGCTGCTCATCGGGCCTGCCGTGGTGCAGTTCAGCTACGGCGACGACGCGGACGTCGGTGTCCGTACCGTGATCGCCCTGGTCGCGGGGCTCGTCATCGTCGGCGCGGTGTACGTCGCCAAGCGGCGCGGCATCGTGGTGGGTGACGAAGGCAACAACGACCACACCGCCACGTCGCAGGACGCCGTGACGGCTTCCTGAGGCACACCGGCTGACCTGCTCCGCAGGACGGGCGGGCGGGACGCGGAAGTGTCCCGCCCGCCCGTCGTCCCCCTGGCCCGCCTCCGCCGCGCCGCCCGCACACGGCTGTGCCAAACGGCTCATTCAGGGGCATACCGATCGTTCGGCGTCTCACGAATGCGGTCGAGGCGTGTAAGTTCCGGGGCCGGAAGCCATGAAGGGATCGATCGGTGAAGAAGAAGCTCGCGGTCGCGCTGTCCTGCAGCGCGGCTCTCGTACTGACGCTGACCGGCTGCGGTGACGACGCCGCGGAGTCCGATGCCTGGGCGAAGAAGGTCTGCGACAAGGTGAAGCCGCAGGTCGACAAGATCCAGCAGGCCAACGCGTCGATCAACGAGGCCTCGCAGCAGGAGCAGTCGCCCAAGAAGGTCCAGAAGGTCGACTCGGCCGCCTTCCAGGACATCTCGGACGCCTACGCCGCGCTGGCCCGGGCTGTCGACGACGCCGGCACCCCGCCGGTCGAGGACGGTCAGAAACTGGAGAAGAACGCGGTCAAGGAACTCAAGAACCTCTCCAAGGCCTACGGCGACCTCAAGACGACGGTGGACGGACTGGAGACCGGCAACCAGTCGAAGTTCGCCGAAGGCCTCAAGTCGGTCGCCCAGAAACTGGGCAAGCTGGGGGAGAGCGGCGACGAATCGTTGCAGAAGCTCCAGTCCGGCGCCCTGGGCGAGGCCATGGCCGGGCAGCCGGGCTGCCGCAAGGCCTCGCCGGGCACGACTCCCGGGGCCTGACCCGACCGGTCCGTCACACCCCGTCGGCCTCGCCCGCGGCCGCTTCGAGAAGGAGCCGCGGACGGGGCCGCGCCCTGTCCGCGGCGGCGCGCCACAATGGGCGCCGTGGTCAACTCCGAAGGACACGTCCTGCCCTCGCCCGTCCCCGCTGCCGACTCCGCCGAACGGATCCGTTCCGCCCTGCTCGCCGCCCGCTTCACGCCGGACGGTCTGCTGGAGCTGCTCGGCGGCGTCGCCTACGCCGCCCTCGCCCGCAACGAGACCGTCCCCGCCCGGCGCGCGCTGCAGAGCGACGGCCCGCTGGAGACTCTGGTGCGCCTGTTCCTCCTCCAGCGTCCGGTGCCGGAGGAGCACGCGGGCCGGGCCCTGCCGCTCGACGTCGCGCTCGCCGACGGCTGGCTGGTGCCCGCCGACCCGGGCGCCGCACCTCCGGGCGGCCCGGTGGTACGGGCGGCGGTGGACATCCGTCCGTACGGGGGCCCCGAGGGCGAGGACTGGTGGATCGTCTCCGACATCGGCTGCGCGGTCGGCGGCGCCGCCGGTATCGCGGGGCGCCACCAGGACGTGGTGCTGGGCGTCGGCGGTGCCTCCACCACCCTCGCCGGGCTCACGGTCCGCACCCCGGTGGACCGCGTCCTGGACCTCGGCACGGGCTCCGGCGTCCAGGCCCTGCACGCCACCCGGCATGCCGCGGAGGTGATCGCCACCGACGTGAACCCACGGGCGCTGGCGTTCGCCCGCCTCACCCTCGCGCTCTCCGGTGCCCCCGATGCCGACCTGCGGGAGGGGTCGCTCTTCGAGCCGGTGGCGGACGAACCCGGCTTCGACCTGATCGTTTCCAACCCGCCTCTGGTGATCTCGCCCGACACCCGTTTCGAGTACCGGGACGGCGGCATGCAGGGCGACGAGCTCTGCCGCTCCCTCGTCCGCCGGGCGGCCGGCCACCTGACACGGGGCGGCTACCTGCAGCTGCTCGCCAACTGGGAGCACCGGGAGGGCGAGGACTGGCGCGACCGCCTGACCTCCTGGGTGCCGGACGGCTGCGACGCCTGGATCGTGCAGCGCGATGTGCAGGACGTCACCCAGTACGCCGAGCTGTGGCTGCGGGACGCGGGCGACCACGCCCTGGGGCAGACGGCCTACGAGGCCCGGTACGACGCCTGGCTCGACGAGTTCGAGCAGCGCAGTACCACCGCGGTCGGATTCGGCTGGATCACTCTCCGCGCCACGGAAGCCGAGGAGCCGTCCGTGATCGTCGAGGAATGGCCGCATCCGGTCGAACAACCGCTCGGCGACGTGGTGCGCGCGCACTTCGCGCGCCAGGACTTCCTGCGGGCCACGGACGACGCCTCGCTGCTCGCGCAGCACTTCCGGCTGGCGGAGGACGTCGTCCAGGAGCAGGTCGGCATGCCGGGCGCCGAGGACCCGGAGCACGTGGTGCTGCGCCAGAACCGCGGGATGCGTCGTGCGACGCAGGTGGACACCGTCGGCGCCGGATTCGCGGGCGTGTGCGACGGCTCGCTTTCGGCGGGGCGGATTCTGGACGCGATCGCCCAGCTGCTCGGCGAGGACGCCGTCGGGCTGCGGGACCGTACGCCGCAGACGATCCGGAGGATGGTGGAGCAGGGATTCCTCGAGCCGGTGCCGGCACCCTGACTCCGGCATTCCGGGGCCGCCGTCCGGGGGAGCGGCGCGGCCGACCGGACCAGTCGGAGGACCGCCGTTCGGGCGGAGCCGTTCACCCGGAGTTCGTCGTGGTGTCGACGGAGGGTGCCACCGTGCGCACCATGGGCGGCATGGAGAGTGGACCCGCGGTTTTTGCCGGAACGGCACTCACGGTGTTCGGGGTCGCGCTGCTGTTGTGGACCTCGACACGTGCCCGGTTGCGTCAACCCGTGGCCGAGGGCGTGCACCCCGTGGCGGCGATCGCGCTGGCCGCCGCGTTCGGCGTGGTCTCGCTGGCCCTCGGGGCCCTGATGCTGCTGCCGGGCTGAGTGCGGCGGCGCGGGATCGGGTGAGGCGGAACCCGGGTCGAAGCGGGGTCGGGCGCGGCCGGGAACGGCGGTAGGGCGGCAGGAAACCGGGTTGTCGGGTTACCGTTCGAGTGGCGCCGAGGACTTTTTCCCGTTTGACACGGGGGCGGGCGGTACCGTCACACTCCGCAAGCGTCACAGACCGATGCCGACCGGAGAGAAGAGCAGAAGTTGTCCCCGACCAGCGAGACCACCAAGAGCGGGCGCCGACTCGTGATCGTCGAGTCGCCCGCCAAGGCCAAGACGATCAAGGGCTATCTGGGCCCTGGCTACGTGGTCGAGGCGAGCGTCGGGCACATCCGCGACCTCCCGAACGGCGCGGCCGAGGTGCCGGCCAAGTACAAGGGCCAGCCGTGGGCGCGCCTCGGCGTCAACGTGGAGCACGACTTCGAACCGCTCTATGTCGTCAACAGCGACAAGAAGGACCAGGTCAAAAAGCTCAAGTCGCTGCTCGCGGAGTCCGACGAACTCTTCCTCGCCACGGATGAGGACCGCGAGGGCGAGGCGATCGCCTGGCACCTGAGGGAGGTCCTCAAGCCCAAGGTGCCGGTCCGCCGCATGGTCTTCCACGAGATCACCAAGGACGCGATCCGGGAGGCGGTGAACAACCCCCGCGACCTGAACCAGAAGCTGGTCGACGCGCAGGAGACCCGCCGCATCCTCGACCGCCTCTACGGCTACGAGGTCTCGCCGGTGCTGTGGAAGAAGGTCATGCCCCGGCTGTCGGCCGGCCGCGTCCAGTCGGTCGCCACCCGGCTCGTGGTCGAGCGGGAGCGGGAGCGCATGGCGTTCCGTTCCGCGGAGTACTGGGACCTGACGGGCGTGTTCGCGACCGGGCCGGGGAGCGCGGGGGACTCCTCGGAGCCGGGCACGTTCGGCGCCCGGCTGAGCGCGGTGGACGGTCGCCGCGTGGCGCAGGGCCGCGACTTCGGCCCGGACGGCCGGTTGAAGGCGGCTTCGGCCTCGGCGCAGGTGCTCCCGCTCGACGAGGCGGCGGCCCGTGAACTCGCGCGCGGCTTGGCGGACACCGCCTTCTCGGTACGAGCGGTCGAGTCCAAGCCGTACCGCCGGTCCCCGTACGCGCCGTTCCGCACCACCACGCTGCAGCAGGAGGCGAGCCGCAAGCTCGGGTTCGGCGCCAAGGTCACCATGCAGGTGGCGCAGAAGCTGTACGAGAACGGCTTCATCACCTACATGCGCACCGACTCCACCACTCTCTCGGACACCGCGGTCACGGCCGCGAGGTCCCAGGTGACGCAGCTCTACGGTGCCGACTACCTGCCGGACAAGCCGCGCACCTACGCGGGCAAGGTCAAGAACGCCCAGGAGGCGCACGAGGCGATCCGCCCCTCGGGCGACCGCTTCCGCACTCCTGCCGAGACCGGTCTGACCGGCGAGCAGTTCAAGCTCTACGAGCTGATCTGGAAGCGCACGGTGGCGTCGCAGATGAAGGACGCCGTCGGGCAGTCCGTGACGGTCAGGGTCGGTGGCCGCAGCGCGGACGGGCGTGACGCCGAGTTCAGCGCCACCGGGAAGATCATCACCTTCCATGGCTTCCTCAAGGCCTATGTGGAGGGTGCCGACGACCCCAACGCCGAGTTGGACGACCGCGAGCGCCGGCTCCCCCCGGTGGAGGAGGGCGATTCCCTCACCGCGCGGGACCTGACCGCGGACGGGCACGCGACCAAGCCGCCGGCCCGCTACACCGAGGCCACGCTCGTCAAGGAGCTCGAAGAACGGGAGATCGGCCGTCCCTCGACCTACGCGTCGATCATCAGCACCATCCTGGACCGGCGCTACGTCTTCAAGAAGGGCACGGCCCTGGTGCCGTCCTTCCTCTCGTTCGCCGTGGTCGGTCTGCTGGAGAAGCACTTCGGGCGGCTCGTCGACTACGACTTCACCGCCAAGATGGAGGATGACCTCGACCGCATCGCGGCCGGCAACGCCGAGTCGGTCCCGTGGCTGCGCCGCTTCTACTTCGGTGAGGACGGCGGCGACGCCGAAGCGGCCCCCGGCAGCGCAGCCGATTCCGGCAACGGCGACGGCGACCACCTGGGTGGACTCAAGGAGCTGGTCTCCGACCTCGGCGCCATCGACGCCAAGGGGGTCTCCTCCTTCCCGGTCTCCGAGGACATCGTGCTGCGGGTGGGCCGGTACGGCCCGTACGTGGAGCGGCTGACGGAGGACGCGGAGCCGGGCAAGCGCGCCGACGTGCCGGAGAACCTCCCCCCGGACGAGCTGACGACCGAGTACGCGGAGGAACTGCTGGCCAAGCCGAGCGGTGACTTCGAACTCGGGGAGGACCCGGAGACCGGGCGCCCGATCGTGGCGCGCGACGGCCGCTACGGTCCGTACGTCACGGAGATCCTGCCCGAGGGGACGCCGAAGACGGGCAAGAACGCGGTCAAGCCGCGCACCGCCTCGCTGTTCACCAGCATGTCGCTCGACACGGTGACGCTGCAGGACGCGCTCAAGCTGCTGTCGCAGCCGCGCCTGGTGGGACAGGACCCGGAGTCGGGGACGGACATCACCGCCCAGAATGGCCGGTACGGCCCGTACCTGCGCAAGGGCGGCGATTCGCGGTCGCTGGAGTCCGAGGAGCAGATCTTCACGATCACCCTCGACCAGGCTCTCGCCCTCTACGCCCAGCCGAAGCAGCGCGGCCGCGCCGCGGCCAAGCCCCCGCTGAAGGAGCTCGGCACCGACCCCACCACCGAGAAGCCCGTGGTGGTCAAGGACGGCCGTTTCGGCCCGTACGTCACGGACGGCGAGACCAACGCGACGCTGCGGACGACGGACGACGTGGAGTCGATCACCTCGCAGCGCGCCTACGAACTCCTCGCGGAGAAGCGGGCGAAGGGGCCGGCGAAGAAGAAGACGGCGGCGAAGAAGAGCACCGCCAAGAAGACGACCGCGAAGAAGACGACCGCGAAGAAGACGACCGCGAAGAAGACGGCGGCGAAGAAGAGCACCGCCAAGAAGTCGGCGGCCAAGAAGGCCGCCACGCGGGAGAGCAGCTCGGACGCGACCTCCGCGACGTAATCGCCCGAGGTTCCGAACGCCCGCGGCCCGCTCGAATGTTCGGGTGGGGGGCCGGTGCGTCATCGGCTCCCTATACGCTGGCAGGATGACGCATTCGGAGCAGCCGACTGGCGTGGACATGATGAACAGTGCGGTGGACGACGCGCTCGCGGCGGACTCGCGTGAGCGTGCGGTGGGAGCCCTGCTCCGCTACGGCCCCCTGCGGCGGCTCTGGAGCGCCCGCTTCACGGGCGGCGTCGCCGACGTTCTCGGCCTCCTGGTCCTGCTGCTGCTCGCCCTGCACGCCGCGGTCGCCGCTCCCGCGGCCGGTGCCGCACCTGTCCTCGGCGGGGGGTACCAGGGCGTGGCGCTCGCCGTCGCCGCCGTGTTCGGGGCGCGCCTCCTGGCAGCCCTGCTCTTCGGTGTCCTCCTGCTCGGGCCGCTGTCCTCGCTGACCGCCGCCGGCGGCCACCTCGACCGGCGGTGGACGATGATCGTCGCCGACGCGCTGCGCGTCCTGGCGTTCCTCGTCGCCCCGCTCTGGCAGGACTGGATGCCGCGCACCGCGTTCGTCTGGCTCCTGGCAACCGTGTTCGTCACCGGCGCGGCAGAACGCGTCTTCGCCGTCGCCAAGGACAGCACCGCGCCCGCACTGCTCCCCGCACCGCCCGCGGAGGGCGCGGCGGTGCGTCCGCTGCCCGACCGTCACGAGGCGCTGCGGCGCCTGTGGCTGCGCAGCGAGTTCCTCGCCTTCCCCGTCGCAGCCACAGCACTGATCGTCATCACCCTGGTCAGCAACCTGCTCGGCACCGGCATCAGCTGGTTCACGACCCATCAGGCCGCGCTCGCCGCCTACGTCGCGGCGGGGCTCTTCGCCGGTTCGCTGTCGGTCCTCACCTTCCTCCACCTGCCCGACTCCGCCACCCGGCGGCCCCGTTCGCCCCTCGAAGGTCTGCGCGCCACGCGCACCGAGGGCCGCCGCGACAAGGGCCGCACGGGCGCCCTCCGGCTGCTCGTGCTCGGGTGCTCCTCGGTCGCCGGCGCAATCGGTGCGGCCGTCGCACTGTCCGTGCTGGAGGCCGCCGATCTCGGCGCCGGCCCGGTCGGCTTCGGGCTCCTCGTCCTGGCACTCACCGGAGGCACCGCCCTCGGTATCCGCCTCGCTCCGCACACCCTGCGGGTGCTGTCCCGCCGCAGGCTCTTCGCCCTGGCCATCGCGGTCACCGGCATCGCCCTGCTGGCCGTCGGCCTCACCCCCGACACCGCCACGGTCTGCTTCCTGACCCTGCTGGCCGGCATCGCCGCAGGGATCGCCGCCCACACCGGCCACGTGCTGCTCGACCAGGAGGCCGAGGAACGGCAGCGCCCCCGGACCACCGCCCACCTCCTCGCCGTGGTCCGACTGACCCTGGCAGCGGCCGCGGTCCTCGCCCCCGTGCTGGCCGCCGTGATCGGCCCGCACCGCATCGGCAGCGGCGACTTCGTCTTCGCGCACGACGGCGCGGCCTTCGCGCTGATGCTGGTGGGCGCCCTGCTGCTGCCGGTCGCAGCCCTCGTCCTCGGGCGCACCGACGACCGCCACGGAGTGTCGCTCCGCCGCGACCTGCGGGAGGCCTTCCGCGGCGGCGAGCCCGCCCAGGGACCGGCTGCCGAAGGCTTCTTCATCGCCGTCGAGGGTGGCGACGGCGCAGGCAAGTCCACGCAGGTCGAAGCCCTCGCGGACTGGATCCGCGCCAAGGGCCACGAAGTCGTCGTCACCCGCGAGCCGGGCGCGACACCTCTCGGCAAGCGACTCCGTTCCATCCTGCTCGACGTCTCCTCCGCCGGACTGACCGACCGCGCCGAGGCCCTGCTGTACGCGGCGGACCGCGCCGAGCACGTCGACACCGTCGTGCGCCCCGCGCTGGAGCGCGGCGCCGTGGTCATCACCGACCGGTACATCGACTCCTCCGTCGCCTACCAGGGCGCCGGACGCGACCTCTCGCCGACGGAGATCGCCAGGATCTCCCGCTGGGCCACGGACGGCCTGGTCCCCCACCTCACCGTGCTGCTCGACATCTCTCCGCAGACGGCCCGCGAGCGCTTCACCGAGGCGCCCGACCGCCTCGAGTCCGAGCCGGACGAGTTCCACCGCCGCGTGCGCGCCGGATTCCTGTCCCTGGCAGCCGCCGACCCGGCCCGGTACGTCGTGGTCGACGCCGGGCAGGAGCCCGAAGCCGTCACCACGGTCGCCCGGCACCGGCTGGACCAGATGCTTCCGCTGTCGCAGCAGGAGATCACCGCGCGCGAGGAGGCCCGCAGGGCGGCCGAGGAGGAAGCCAGGCGCCGCGCCGAGGAGGAGGCCGAGCGCAAGGCCGAGGAGGAACGCCGGGAACGCGAACGCGAGGAGCAACTGCGACGCCTCCGCGAGGAGGAGGCCGAGCGCAAGCGCCGCGACGAGGAACTGCAGCGGCAGCGCGAGGAAGCGCGCAGGCTCGAGGAGTCCCGGCAGCGGGCCGAGGAGAACCGCCGCCGCGCCGAGGAGGAGCGCGCCCGCCGCGAGGCCGAGGAAACCGCCCGCCGCGAGGAGGAGGAACGCCGCCGGCGTCTCGCCGACGAAGAGGAGCGGCTGCGGTCCGAGGCCGAGGAGCGCCGTCGCGAGAAGCAGCGCAGGGCGGAGGAGTCGCTGCTCCGTTCCGAGGACGCACGACGCGCCGCCGAGGGCGCCCCGAACGGGGCCGGTGCAGACGAGACCATGCCCATGCCGCGGGTCGACATGCACAAGCGGACCCCGGGCGACGCGGGCGGCGCCGGACCGGAGGAGGAGACCACGGTGATGCCGGCCGTGTCGTCGGAGGAGGAGACCACGGTGATGCCGGCCGTCTCCCCGGACGAGGAGACGGCGGAGGTCCCCGAGCCGGAGCGGACACGGGAGATGCCCCGGGCCGCCCCGGGCGCCGCCCGGCCCTCCCGGGAACGGCCGGACTGGGCGGAGGAGACCCCGCTCGACGACGTGCCCTCCCTCGCCGACGAACTGCTCGGTTCGCACGACGACGAGGACGACGGCGGCGGCGGCCGCAGGACCCGCTGACAGGCGGCCGCCCCGGACATCCCACCGGCACCGCCGCATCCGCCCACCGCGTCCCGCACGGTGCCCGCGGGGCACCCGTGCGGGACGCCGCCTGTCACCGGCGTCCCGCACAATGGGAGCGCACAGCGAAGCGCCCCGCACGGAGAGGACACCCATGGCCGTCTGGGACGACGTGGTCGGTCAGGAGCGGGTCGTCGGCCAGCTCACGGCCGCCGCACGCGATGCCGGCGCGTACGTCGCCGCACAGGCCGCAGGAGGTGATCCCGGCGTCCTGCGCGGCTCGTCCATGACACACGCCTGGCTGTTCACCGGCCCGCCCGGTTCCGGCCGCGCCACCGCCGCCCGCGCCTTCGCCGCCGCCCTGCAGTGCACGGGCGCCGACCACGGATCGGGCGGCGCACCCGGCTGCGGCTTCTGCGACGGCTGCCACACCACGGTCGTCGGCACCCACGCCGACGTCGAAGTGGTCCGCACGGACCTGCTCAGCATCGGCGTCAAGGAGACCCGCGAACTGGTCCGCCGCGCCCAGATGTCCCCGGCGGGCGGCCGCTGGCAGGTCATCGTGCTGGAGGACGCCGACCGCCTCACCGAAGGCGCGGGCAACGTCCTCCTCAAGGCCGTGGAGGAGCCCGCCCCCCGCACCGTGTGGCTGCTCTGCGCGCCGTCCACGGAGGACGTGCTCCCCACGATCCGCTCCCGCTGCCGCACCCTCGGGCTGCGCACCCCGCCGGTGGACGCCGTGGCCGACCTGCTGGTCCGGCGGGACGGCATCGAACCGGGCGCCGCAGCGACCGCCGCTCGCGCCACGCAGGGGCACATCGACCGGGCCCGCCGCCTGGCCACCGACGAACGGGCCCGTGCCCGGCGGACGGCAGTGCTGCGCATGCCGCAGCGCGTGGCCGATGTGGGCGGTGCCCTCAAGGCCGCGCAGGACCTGATCGACGCGGCGAGCGAGGACGCCAAACAGATCTCCGAGGAACTCGACGCCAAGGAGACCGAAAACCTCCGCGCCGCCCTCGGCGCCGCCGAGGGGAAGCGGCTGCCGCGCGGCACGGCCGGGGCGATGAAGGAGCTCGAGGACAAGCAGAAGCGGCGCGCCACCCGCGCCCAGCGCGACTCGCTCGATCTCGCGCTCACCGACCTGACGGGCTTCTACCGGGACGTGATGGCAAGGCAGTTCGGGTCCGGCGTGGCCGCCGCCGACGACGAGGCGCGCGACGCCGTCGAGCGGATCGCCGCGCACTCCTCGCCGGAGCAGACACTGCGGCGCATCGAGGCCGTCATGGAGTGCCGTGAGGCACTCGACCGCAACGTCGCCCCGCTCCTCGCCGTCGAGGCGATGGCGATGTCGTTGCGCGCGGGATGACCACTCGTCCGGATACGCTCGGTTATCCGAGTGATCTGCCGGACTGCAAGGGAACGTCTCCATGGACCTCAGGCGTGTGCTCCGCTCCTCCTCCGTCGCCCTGGTCGGCGCCGCGCTGCTGATGTCCGGGTGCTCCTCGGGGGACGGCGGGTCGGCCGGGGCGGAGAGCAAACCGGCGGAACAGCCGCCCAACAGCACCCGCACGCCCGGCGGGGACGCGGAACCGCTGCGCCCGCTGCAGAAGAAGATCCCCGCCGACCTCGCGCCGTACTACGAGCAGAAGCTGAAATGGCGCGACTGCGACGCCGCGGGATTCCGGTGCGCCCGCCTCACCGTGCCACTCGACTACGAGGACCCCTCGGAGGACGCCGAGTTGCGGCTGGCGGTCTCCCGCAGGAAGGCCTCCGGCGACGGCCCCGCCATCGGCTCCCTGATGGTCAACCCGGGCGGCCCCGGAGGGTCGGCGATCGACTACCTCCGCCAGGCCGCCGCCGTGGGATTCCCGGCCGAACTGCGCGACCGCTACGACCTGGTCGGCATGGACCCGCGCGGCGTCGGCCGGAGCGAGCCCGTGGAATGCCTGTCCGGGCGGGAGATGGACCGCTACACCCGCACCGACCAGACCCCCGACGACGCGGACGAGGTCGACGCGCTCGCCACCGCGTACGAGAACTTCGCGAAGGGCTGCCGGCAGCGCTCCGGAGGTCTGCTGGAGCACGTCTCCACCCGTGACGCCGCGCGGGACATGGATGTGCTCCGTGCCGTCCTCGGCGACAGGAAGCTCTACTACTACGGCGCTTCCTACGGCACCTACCTGGGCGCCACCTACGCCGGCCTCTTCCCGTACCGCACCGGGCGGCTCGTCCTCGACGGGGCGATCGACCCGTCCCTGGACGCGCTGGAGATCAACCGGCAGCAGACCGGCGGCTTCGCGACCGCGTTCCGCGCGTTCGCCGAGGACTGCGTGGAGCGCGACGACTGCCCGCTGGGGACCGGAAGCGTCCAGCAGGCGGGCAAGCGGCTCGGCGACCTCTTCGAGAAGATCGACCGCAAGCCGCTGCGGACCGGTAGCTCCCGCACGCTGACCGAGTCGCTCGCCGCCACCGGCGTGATCCAGGCGATGTACACAGAGGTGTACTGGCCGCGGCTGCGTCTGGCGCTGACCGAGGCGGCAGGAGGGAACGGCGCCGGGCTGCTGGCGCTCTCCGACGCCTACTACGAAAGGGGCTCCGACGGTTCGTACGGCAACATCATGTTCGCCAACGCCGCCGTGAACTGCGCCGACCTGCCCCCGGCCTTCTCCTCGCCGGGCGACGTCGAAGACTCCGTCGGCTCCTTCGAGAAGGTCTCCCCGGTCTTCGGCCGGACCTTCGCCTGGGCCTCGCTGAACTGCGCCTACTGGCAGGTCGAACCCACCGGCAGCCCCCACCGGATCGCCGCCGCGGGCGCCGCCCCGATGCTGGTGGTCGGCACCACCCGGGACCCGGCCACCCCGTACTCCTGGGCGCAGGGGCTGGCCGGGCAGCTGCGCACCGGCCGGCTGCTGACCTACGAGGGCGACGGCCACACCGCCTTCATGCAGGGCAGCCAGTGCATCGACGCGGCGATCACCGACTACTTCGTCGACGGCGATGTGCCGCCCGAGGGGACCCGCTGCGAGTAGCAGCCGGGAGGCGGGGTGCCCCGTTACGGGGCACCCCCGTGAACCCTGTAGACTGCTTCCCGCTGCTGCCGCCACCATGGCGGCGGGCGAAATGCCGCCTTAGCTCAGTTGGCCAGAGCGACGCACTCGTAATGCGTAGGTCGGGGGTTCGACTCCCCCAGGCGGCTCCACACGAAGCCCAGGTCACGCGAGGCGTGACCTGGGTTTTTTCGTACCTGGCCCCGATCGAGGGCCGCCTTCGGGGCGGAGATCGATGCCCTGGGGTGTGGGTCCGCGCCGGGCGATCCGTGGCGTTGGCAACCGATGCAGAGCCCGTCACCGACTGCGCTTCCGCTCGCCCCCCCTGCCGTAGTTGCCGCCGCGTTTCGGAACGGTTGGCACAGCGGGGTGGCGGAGGGTGCCACGAAGTCCCCGGGCAGCCCCAGGATCGCCTCCGACGGCGGGGCCAAGTATGCCGTCGGTGTCCGGCGCAGACTCCTTCCCTTTCAGAGGCATGGTTGACGGCGGTCCATCCTGCAGAAAATCTGTGATCGCGAAGGTAGACATGTGCGCACTCCGAGGGTAGAGTTCCTCGTGTACTCGCAGAGATCAGAGAGGCGGGGCAGATGACGAACTGCCCCGCATGCGTACCAAGCAGGTCGAGGTCCGGCGGTCGAGTGGTGGGGCCGATGGTGAGGGCTCCGTCAGTGGGTGCCGGACCGGGCGATCCCAGGGATCGCATGCAGTTCTGCAGGATCGAAGCAGTGCAGGACAGAGGAGAAGGAGGAGAGAGGCGCCATCAGGATCGCCCGGGTGGGAAGGGTCCGCCCGGGTACCGCAGACCCCCGGATTGGAAGGTGGTCCCCGGTCACGCAGCTGCGATCCCCGCGCCCCGTCCTTCCGGGCGGGTGTGCGGACCAAGGAAACCGGTGCACATAGCCGGTAGATGGTGTTATTCCCCTCGGGGCCCTGGTGCCGCACGGCGCCAGGGCCCCTCGACGCGTTTCCCGAGAGGTGCCGGTGGCCGCAGACAACACATCCACCCCGTCGAGCAATCTCGACGACGACGACTACCCTGCCTTCACGATGGGGCGAGCTGCCGAGATGCTCGGCACCACGCCGGCCTTCCTGCGGGCCATCGGTGAAGCACGCCTGATCGTGCCGTTGCGCTCGGAGGGCGGGCACCGGCGCTATTCCCGCTATCAGTTGCGACTTGCCGCCCGGGCCCGGGAACTGGTCGACCAGGGGACCTCCGTGGAGGCGGCGTGCCGCATCATCATCCTGGAGGACCAGCTCGAAGAGGCCCAACGCATCAACGAGCAGTTGCGGCGTCGGGAGGGGCCCTCGGGTCCGAAAGCCGACGCCTGACGTCCCTCGGCGTGCGCCGCGGTGCGTGGCGCGCCGCGACGCGGTAGGCACTCCCGGTCGAGCGATTTCGCTATGTGTCCGACCACGTAAATCTTGCTCCGCCGCTGCAGAAACTCAGGTGGAGCGCGAGCAGGAATGGCGCCGGGGTGGATCTGTTCCCGAGAGTCGGCCGCACTCCTCGAAGTGTCTGTGTTACGGTTGCGCCAGTTGCAGTTGTGGTTCCCCAGATTTTCAAGCGCTCTTCCAGGGTTACCGGAAAGAGGCTTGTGCAGTTCGGTATTTCCGGAGGGTGATCATCGCGGCAGCTGCGGCATCGTGCGCAGTGCACGTGCCGGGTACCGCCCCGAAGGAGATATATCTTGGCTACTGGCACCGTTAAGTGGTTCAACGCGGAAAAGGGTTTCGGCTTCATCGAGCAGGAGGGTGGCGGCGCTGACGTGTTCGCCCACTACTCGAACATCAACGCCACCGGCTTCCGTGAGCTGCTCGAAGGCCAGAAGGTGAACTTCGATGTCACGCAGGGCCAGAAGGGTCCGCAGGCGGAGAACATCGTTCCCGCCTGACGCTGACGCGTAGAGCGAGCCGGGGGCGCCCGCACCGGGGGGCCCCGCGCGCGGGGGTTTTGTC